>JAUWIL010000117.1 GCA_030605385.1 Methanobacteriota archaeon | reverse complement strand
GCGGCATGACTGTGGGTGTGAGCAAGGCACTGGAGCTCGGTATCAAAACAGTGGCATGTGCATCTACGGGCAACACCAGTGCATCAATGTCAGCATATGCGGCGAAGGCAGGAATCAACGCTGTAGTGCTGCTGCCGAGCGGAAAGGTTGCCCTCGGCAAGGTAGCCCAGGCACTTATGCACGGTGCAAAGGTTCTCAGCGTCAGAGGGAACTTTGACGTTGCCTTTGATCTCGTACGTGAATTGTGCAAGAGTAGGGAGACATACCTGTTAAACTCCATAAACCCATACAGATTGGAGGGACAGAAGACCATAGGATTCGAGATAGCAGACGAACTTGAATGGATACCGCCAGACCGCGTAGTTCTGCCCGTTGGAAATGCCGGCAATATAAGCGCGATATACAAGGGCTTCAAGGAGCTGATCGAGTTAAATATAATCAGTGAGATGCCTATGATGACAGGAATACAGGCAGAGGGAAGTAAACCAGTAGTAGATGCGATAAAGAGTGGGCATGACCATATAAAAGCGGAGCCTAAACCAGAGACCATAGCAACTGCCATCCGCATAGGCAATCCTGTCAACGCAGATAAGGCAATACGCACAATCAACGAATCGCACGGAACCGCGGAAAGTGTGACCGACCAGGAAATCATAGATGCACAGCGAGACCTTGCCACCAAGGAAGGAATTGGTGTAGAACCTGCCAGTGCTGCCTCGATTGCGGGACTGCGCAAGCTGGTGGGGCAGGGCGTGATAGACAAAAGCGAGCGCGTGGTGTGTGTTACAACCGGACATCTGCTGAAAGACCCGCAGGAAATAATAAATATATGCGAGCGGCCCATAGAAGTGGACGCTACCATAGATGCCATAAGACGTGCTGTTGGTATATACTGACCGTACAGCAAAAATGCATGGGCCCGTGGCTTAGCCAGGATAGAGCACCGGCCTTCTAACGAGAAGCCCGATTAAACGGTGGACTGTGGAACTGGAAGACAGCCGGGAGTCGTGGGTTCGAATCCCACCGGGTCCGCTCCATGCTCTGCTGATGTTCTACTCAGGGTAAATGCCCTGAAGATCTGCATCTGCAAGAAAAAACACTGAGTAAAAACAGTATGAGTATAAGATAAGTGTAAAATGAGTATGAGGCAATTAGCTTAACTAGATGCGGGGGTTGCCAAGCCAGGTCAATAACTTTTACTCATAAGATGTGAGTGGGATTGGCTAAAGGCGCTAGATTCAGGGTCTAGTCTCGTAGGAGTTCGTGGGTTCGAATCCCACCTCCCGCATAATTTTATCAATAAAGCCTACATATGCCCCTTCATATCTTCATAAAAGGAGTTGCGTATATGGACATTTCAATAGATGAAGACAAATGCACCTTATGTGGCTTATGTATAGAGGTCTGCATCCAGGGTGTGTTTAAATTCAGAATTCCACCCATTTGAGCGAAGCGGAAATGGGTGGAATTCTGCCTTTAAAAAACTCCTTCACCTCGCCCGCTGTATGGGCGCAGCCGGTATCTATAAGTAGGTTCTTGTAGCAGTACAGTGTCGTCCAGTAAGGAACCTTCCCGCCTACCATATTACCGCACCTTACGGCAAGAATGTCGCCCAGCTCACCTACCTCAATTACCAAAGAAACCACCTGACAGGCGGGATTGTGATTGCCTGCAAACCAACCTTATATTCGGTCATAACATGACTTCACATTAGATTAGTATTCTGCTTTTTGGTCCAGCTGCTGAGAAGCTGTCGGACAATGCATCCTGAGCGTACATTATTAAGTTGCTTGTGAAGATTGGTGGGACATTCTATTTCTGGAAAGGGTTTTGCCGAGTGCCAGTGCCGTATGCTGCTTGCGTTCGCCATATAACTGCCATTCACTCTCAAATTGCTCGCACGAATTTCCAATAACCACCAGAGCTAAGGTGGTGGTGTGATGCAAATTGGCATAATACAACCGATTGTGAAATGGCAATTTTTCCTAAAAGATTAAAAACATGCCCTTCAATTCAACACCTTATGAGAGTGGCTGTTTTGTTCTCGGGCGGAAAAGATTCGTGTTTTGCCTGCTACAGGGCGATGAATAAAGAGGAAGTGGTTTGCCTGATCACGGTCATCTCAAAAAATCCTGAAAGCTACATGTTCCACACGCCAAACATACAGCTCGCCGGAATCCAGGCAGACGCCATCGGGCTGCCCCTGATCACGTCAGAAACAGAGGGTGAAAAAGAAATAGAGTTGGAAGACCTCAAAAGAGCGATAGAGGCTGCAAAGGATGCGTATGAGATTGATGGGGTTGTGACTGGCGCCATCCAGTCTGTCTATCAGGCGACAAGAATTCAGAGAATATGTGAAGAAGCCAACTTATCCTGTTTGAATCCGCTGTGGCAAATCGACCCGACCGAATACATGAAAGAATTCGTATTGTTCGGGTTCAAGGCTATAATATCAGGAGTTTTTGCGTATCCGCTCGATGATTCATGGCTGGGCAGAATTATAGACGAGGATGCCATTAAAGAGCTTATGAAACTCTCCGAGAAGTTCAGGATAAGTGTGGTGGGAGAGGGAGGGGAGCTCGAAACATTCGTTTTTGATGGACCTGTATTCAAAAAAAAGGTCGAGATAATGGAAGCTTCAAAGACCTATAAAAACTACAGCGGCACATATACAATAGAAAAAGCCCGACTGGTGGAAAAATGATGCATGAAATAACCAAAAGCCGAGTAACACAAAATCAAGTAACCAAAAGCCGAGTAACACAAAATCAAGTAACCAAAAGCCGAGTAACACAAAATCAATAAAGTTATTCATGCTTGATGGCATAGAGTACGAATCAAGCGCATCATAGTAGTACGGATTAAGCGCATCCGGAAAGCGCATCAGATATGTGCATAAAGATAACGCATAACCTGTTGAGCGGTGTTTGAGTATGAGCAGAAAGAGAAGTATAGATACTAACATAAGCATCAGCCCTGAAACGGAATGGATTCCGGAAATGCTGCAGCCGGTAATCGATGAGAGTGCGAACATAGACCCCAGTGCAGTGATTATCGGCGGTGTGACCATAGGAAAGAATGTGAACGTGGCTCCGAATGCCTCCATACGCGGCGATGAGGGCGTGCCGATATACATAGGGGATGACTCGAATGTGCAGGATGGCGTAGTCATACATGCCCTGATGGTAGACGGGACTCATAACACAGTGGAAGTTGAAGATAAGCGCTATGCAGTATATGTTGGTAAGAGGGTTTCGATGGCGCACCTATCACAGGTGCACGGGCCTGCGGCGGTTGGAGATGATACGTTTGTCGGCATGGGCTCCATAGTATTCAAGGCGACCGTTGGAAACAACTGTGTCATACTTCCCGGCGCAACAGTCATGGGCGTAAATATACCTGATGGAATGCTGGTGCCTGCCGGTGCGGCTGTAACAGACGAGGCTGCCGTTAAGGCGCTGAAGCCGGTAAAAGGCTCTGGTTTCGAGGAGCTTAACGAAGAAGTTGTGCATGTGAATAAAGGACTTGCCAAAGGCTATAAATCATTATAGCAAAGCCGTTAATGAAGCGCTTTAGGCTTTTTCGGAGCGCGTGCAAATACCTCTATCACGGCATCATGATGTACACCTTTAACGATATTCTTGTACTTCTGGAGTGCTTCGGCAACTCGGAAAAGTGTTGATTCAAAGCCGGGGCAAGATCATATTTTATAAAAACAGCACCACATGGTTTAAGCCATGTATACGGTGAGATAACCTTATGATTGATGGCAAATAAGACTAATTTAGCAGAAAACTATCCATCAGGCAGGGAAATTGTATGGGAGAATTTGAAGACCGTGAGCGTTTCATCCCCTTACGCAAATCAGAAGTAGTTGATTTGATTTGTGAAGGTGGCTTTTTTGATAGTACTGATAAGGCTAAATTCAGGGAGTTTGCTCACCTGCTAGAAAGTGTATTTCATTTCGAGTTTCAGGAGAAAGTAGAAAAACTAAAGGAATTGTATTATCCATTCAATCCTGATCCAGTCACTTCCACATTTGTAGATTATTCTAAAGAGCGTTTAAAAGAGATGGAAGTAGAGTTTATAGAAAAATTTGCAGAACTCCTCGATGATGCAAATTTTGATGAAATGACCAAAGATGAACTCAAGTATGCTTTTGAAGTGGATTCCGAAATCTCGGTGAATGTTGAAACTAACCTTGAGGACTTCGATAAACTTCTCCTCTATAAACGAGGTGAAAGTGTCCATTCCATAACCGTTTCACGTTTCTTTTCATTGCTAAAAAAGGAGTTACGCTTGGATGTAATTGAAAGGTTGGTGATGCTGATAAGATTCAGCGCCGAATATGAAGTGAAGGGATTGTCTTCCCAGATTGATGTGAGATCTGATAAGATGTATCTAAAAATATTCAAGAACGTTCCCAAGCCAGACCTGGAAATGCTGTTTCCAAACTCCAAGGTTAAGATGAGAATGGTGGATAAACTGAAAATAGGCTTGCCTCTAGTACTCGGTGGTGCCCTTACAGGCTCGAAACTATTGGATATATTTGGCGGCAGTCTTTCACTAACCGTTATGGGCGGAGCTGTTGGTGCCCTTATTGGATATATTATCAAGAGTTTTATCAGCTATAAAAATACAGTCCTAAAGTATATTACAACCCTAAGCCAGGGGCTATATTTCAGAAATCTGGATAACAACGCGGGAGTTTTTCATTCTATAACAAATGAAGCCGAGGAGGAGGAAACCAAGGAGGTACTATTGGGTTATTATTTTATGCTTAAGCACCATCCAGACCCGATTAAAGCCTCTGAAGTGGATGACGAGATCGAAGAATGGTTCGAAAACAAATATGGGGTGCGGCTCGACTTTGAAATTGATGACTCCCTCAGTAAGCTAGAACGATTGGAACTAGCTGAGAAGTTAGAAGGCGGCTTATGGAAAGTGATTAACCTTAATAAGTCTCTTGAGCGCCTGGATTATGTATGGGATAACTACTTCAAATATAACGTATGATTTGTTCCCTTTTGTAAAAATGGCGCTCTAACTAATCTTTATCTGCTCTTGCGGTAAATTCTTTAAGCTATAAGCGCACCCATCAGTTGCCGAATAATGTATTTGTGTGGCTCCATTCTAAAATTGTATCTGTAGAGTTGGAGATTTCTTCAGGCTTTGTCCCACCTGTTTGGGTAGCAGTTGCACATAATTTC
>JAUWIL010000046.1 GCA_030605385.1 Methanobacteriota archaeon | reverse complement strand
ATGAAGTATTCGTTAAGTCCTGCGGAACGAAGTTCCGCGGGACAACCGAATATGAAGTATTCGTTAAGTCCTGCGGAACGAAGTTCTGCGGGACAACCGAAATCTTCGATTTCGGCATATCGGGCGGCTCATTCTCGCGCCACCCGTCCTTGAGAATATCCGGCGCGGTTTTCCCCCTCCAGCGCGCCTCCACAAGGTCTGCTGCCATCTCTGCAATCTCGGAGCCCACAGTATCGAATATCAGTTGCCTGAACACAGGCTCCTCCGACGAGATGCGCTTCTCCAGCTCGTCGCCTATGGTGGAGATCATAAATATAATGAAGCGCTCCTCCCCGCACATATCAACCAGGCGCGCGAACATTCTGCTCTGTATCCTGCCTGCTTCGGTCACCACGCCGTTCTTATCAACATCGAGCACGGGCAGTATGCAGTACATGCCCTTCATATCCACGATGGCTTCCGCGACAAGGAACGCCTCTTCCAGCGCCCTGGCAATCTTCGGATTCGAGCGCCGCGCGGAGCATACGCTCAACCTCAGAAGTACATTCGTTTTCAGCCTCTCCTTGAGGCGCCAGTCCAGATTTAAATCGAGTACTACCATGCTCTACATGGTTATATTTCAGGTTCATGTCTGAAAAACCTGCGGTTTTTCATACTGTTGCGGAATCAGAGATTTCGCAAGACTTCACTCGAGCACTTTTTAACGGCTGCTTCGGTTTCTTCCAGAACGTTTACAGCGCTTTCGGCGTAACCGTCGGCACCATAGGATGCTGCCAGTTTCTCATCCATGGGCGCACCTCCCACGATGACCACGGTATCAGGCGATTTTACCCTCACTTCCTGTATTATATCGCGCATGCCCGTCATGGTCGTTGACATCATTGCCGACAGGGCAAGTACCTTTGCCCCGGTCTCCTGAACGCTCCTGACAAAAGTATCCTTTGACACCTCGCGCCCGAGATCAAATACATGGTAACCCCGGGTTCTGTATACTGCGGCTATGATATTCTTGCCCATGTCGTGTGGGTCTCCCTCTACCACCCCTATAACAAGCGAGATATCCTCCTCTCCGGCTCTGTCATCTTTTCTGAGAGACGAAAGCCTATCGAGCCCCCCGGTCGCCGTGTCTATGCAGATGAGAAAGTCCGGAATGGAAAAATCATTGGACATTAACCTGTGGCGGACATTTTCCAGTCCCTGCATAATAGCATGGCGAACGTCAGCTGATGGTGCGCCTGCATCAAGTGCCGCATCCAGTGCATCAGCCATCACCTCATCCCTGTGCTCCGATACGGCTGTTTCCAGCTTCTTTAGCAGGGCGTTACTTTCTGTCATCTTTTCCCTCCATGGGTCTGTCCGTACAGCTGCGCTGCCTTGACTATGGCTACGGCGTTCTCCAGGGGGCCGTTGGGTGGAAACTCACATCCCGGAGCCAGTATAAATCCCCCTCCTTCGCCCAGATCCTCGATCTGCATCCTGCACTCCTGCATGACCTCGTACGGTGTACCGTAGCTCAGAAGGGATGTATCGATATACCCCATTAAAACGACCTGGTCCCCGTAACGCCTTTTAAGCTCTTTTCTGCTTGAACAGTCGTCAGGCAGATGGGCGAAATTTATGATGCCTGGCTCCATGAAATGTATCTGGGAATCGAAGTAGATGCCGTCTCCGCAGTTGTGCACAACTATAATACATCCCTTGCGGCGTATTGCATTGGCAAGTTTGCTGGTAAACTCCCCCTCGATCTTTTCCCACAGCTTTTTGCCGAGCCCGTTCCATGAAGCGAACAGGGTATCAAGAGTCACAGCCGATACGCCGGTATCGCACTGTGCCTCAACGTACTCGATCAAAACCTCTGTTATGACGTCAAGAGCAGCCAGAACATCTGAAGGGTGGTGGATGCAGTCCCTGAAGAGGCGTTCGGCACCGCGCATCATGGATAGTACACCCAGGGGACCGAAACAAAACCCGGATACAATACCCCCAAATCCTATCTCATTCACCAGGATGTGGTTCACCTTCAACGTGGATTGCATCCTCTGCGCACCCCTCAGGTCTATCTTCTCGATCTTCCCGTAGTCTCTCACATCTTTGATCAGGGGATCCGTATAATCAGGATGGGGTGTGGAATTCTCGGGGTAGATGATCTTCTGGCCGAAGTCTGCTGCCTCCACTGAGAGGTCGGGCATAGGGACAATTGCTTCCCCTCCGATCAACTCGAAACCTGCCAGAAGGGACTTGGCTGTGGCATCGGGCTCCAGCGCAAAATCCGGATATGATGCCCCGGTCAGACGCCGGCACGCACCAAATACCATAGGGGAGCAGGGGACATAATCAGGATTCTTATGTCGAAGGACCGTGACCAGACGTTCGAGGTTGGTTAGTCTGGAAAAACGTCCCCTTATGCTGCTGAAACGGGCTGCATCATCAAGAAGCCATTCAGGGATAAAATCCGGCGGTGGGGCATGTCCTTCAAGAACGGACTTGATTATCCGCCCAAGTGATCCGCTTTCCTTTTCGCTGTTCATGATGTTTACGCAGGAATTGATTTCCATTCAACTAATATTTGGATGTTGCTATTATAGGATATTATCTGGATGCTGCTGATATGGGCTATTATCTTGATGCTGCTGATATGGGCTATTATCTGGATGCTGCTGATATGGGCGTATTATCTGGATGCTGCTGATGTGGGCGTATTATCTGGATGCTGCTAACATGAGGCATCTAATATTGGTTATGCCACCTAACTTCTGCGCATCCCTCTGAGTCCCCTGTAGTGGGCATCAATCCCGATCCCTGCCTGCTGCCGCCATCCAGTAAGGCACAACATTTAAAATAGACGCCTCCAAATCAAAGCTTTAAATACAAAAACACCAATAAACATCCCACCTATGACAGTCGGAATAGTGCGCGCCGACCTGAAAGATGTCGGCGAAAAGATGAAGGAGCTTCTTGATCTGATAGGCTACGCCCCGCGCTCTGACAGAAAGCGCGTCATGCTCAAGCCGAACATCGTTGACAACATCCGCCCGAATACGGGTGTGATCACGCACCCCAAGGTTGTTGAGGCGCTCATACAGTATTACCAGGCACAGGGCAGGGAGGTCACCATTGCCGAGGGTTCTGGCTACTTTGCAGCCGATGAAAAGTTCGCACTGGCCGTAAAGACGTCGGGCTATCGGAAGCTTGCTGACAGGTACGGCGTCGAACTCGTAAATCTGGAAAGCTGCGAGAGGGAGCCGTATGACTTCGGAGAATGCTGCGCATTCGACGAGTATGGCGAGCTTGAACTGCCCGTGATGCTGAAGACCCATGAGTATGTCAACGTGCCGACAATGAAGACACATATCCTGACTCTTGTAACACTAGGTCTCAAGAACCAGAAAGGGCTCCTCCTGCTGAAGGATAAGAAGAAGTTTCACCAGGAGGGGCTGCACAGGGTTATAAAAGGACTGTACGACCTCGTCAAACCCGACCTCACGGTGATAGATGCGATAATATGCCTGGAAGGGACTGGACCGGGGCAGTTCGGAGCCAATGCGCGCGAGATGGACCTTCTCATAGGCGGCACCGACGGCATGGAGGTCGACAACATTGCCGTGCAGGTCATGGGCTTCAGCGTTGATAACGTGAAACACCTTACCCGTCTGGACAATATCAGCACGGTCGGGGAGAAGGTTGAAGACGTGCGCGCGGAGTTCAAACCCCCGGCAGACCACATACGGATCATGAACATGCACGTTTACATGAATGAGGAGGTGTGCACCAGCTGCCAGATGGTTATGAGCCGCATGGGTCAGAAGATATTTTTCACGCCCGAACTCAAGGAGCGGCTTGAGGCGATGGGCAGGGCAAATCTGGTCATGGGCACCGCCCGGCTGCCAGAAAATCTTGAGGGCAAGACCGTATGTGTCGGCAAATGTGCCAGGGAAACCGCGGAAGAATACGGCCTGCCGCTTGTGAAGGGGTGCCCGCCGTCGCACAGGGACGTCATAGATGTATTTTTTGACGGCTATTACCAGAAACAGGAAGCCGCCAAAGAGGATGCAGGAACTAAATAATATTCCTGATAACGGATTATGAAGAGATCCCGATAACGGATTACGAAGAAAATTAGATAGTATAATGTTGTTTTACGGAACATCCCTGACAGAGCAGGTAAACCCGAACGTTCGTTTAACTTCAGGATAGTGCAATGATGAGAGTTGAGATAATAACGCCATCGCGCCTGCACATGACGCTGATAGATATGAACGCCGAACTCGGCAGAGTCGACGGCGGCGCAGGCATCACGCTCGACAGCCCCGGTATGACCATTACCGCCGAGAGAGCCGTGGGCATTACGGTCGAGGGTGCGGAAGGTCTAACAGGGAGATTTGTGAATGCCGTGAAGGATGCGGCAAGGGCGGCAGGCAAGAAAGAACTAGGGGTCAGGATCAAGGTCAGGGATGCATACTCCATGCACGTGGGGCTCGGCTCGGGTACGCAGTCAGCACTCTCCGCCGCCGTGGCCGTAAACCTCCTGTACGGCCTTGGAATGAGCGTGCGCAGTCTTGCCCTTGCAGTGGGGCGCGGCGGCACCTCCGGCATAGGAGTGGAGGCATTCCTGAGTGGGGGGTTTATAGTGGATGGAGGGCGCAGGTTCAGGGAAAAAAGCAGGTTCTCACCATCATCCGCAAGCAGGGCGCCTCCGCCACCGGTGCTCTTCCGCAGGGATTTTCCCGACTGGAAGATCGTGCTTGCGATTCCCGGGCTGAAGGGCAGCCACGACAGCGAGGAGGTTGATATATTCCAGAAGGAATGTCCGATACCGATAGGCGAGGTACGAGAACTCTCGCACATACTGCTCATGAAGCTCATGCCGGCAGTCATCGAAAAGGACATAACTGCATTCGGGGAAGCCGTCAACAGCATTCAAAAGACGGGATTCAAGAGGCGAGAGCTGGAACTTCAGCCCCCAGTGATACGGGATATAATGAGCCAGATGAATGAATCGGGCGCTGCCGGCGCGGGTATGAGTTCGTTCGGTCCTGTGGTGTACGGCATAACCGACTCGGAAGCCAGCGCATCAAAGATAATGGGCGCGGTCAGAAGTCGCATGAAGGAGAACGACCTGAGCTGTGAGGTAATCATGACTGAAGCACGCAATCAGGGGGCTGTAATACGGCAGACCGATCTGTGAGGGCGTGGTTCGGCACCATGACCCTTGGGGGTGGCGGCGCCATAAAGGAGAGTACATTATATTCTGATGGAACTTTTCTGCAGAAGTTCTATCCCGAACGGCAGCCAGCTAGGGATGAACGGGACAGGAGCGTATCACTCGGAGAGCTTGCAGTCAGAGCAGGTTTCGCAGAGAGTGAGCATGAGTACCGCAGTAAGCTGCATATGTTCGCGCTGGAACTTGCGGAGCAGCAAATAAAAAAGGCGATAACCAGGGACCAGATCATCATGCAGGCCGTTGATGCACAGGATACTCTCAACAGCACCATCAACCTGTTGAAGGAGAGGTTTGAGGAGTGGAGCTTCATCAAAAGGTCGGACTGCATCGAACGGGATGATATGGAAATGCTTGAAGAGCTGCGCGGGCAGCTGGACAGCCTCACAAAAGAGCGAAACCGCCTTGAAGAGTACATAACTGAAAACATGCACGGCACAGCACCCAATATTACTATGATAGCAGGCCCGGTGTTGGGTGCACGGATCATAAGCATTGCCGGAGGTCTTGAGCGCCTATCAAGGATGCCGTCGAGCACCATACAGGTACTGGGTGCAGGTAAGGCGCTCTTCAAACACCTGCAGAAGGGTACACCTCCGCCAAAGCACGGGATACTGTACCAGCACCATGTGGTACAGGGGGCACCGTGGTGGCAGCAGGGAAAGCTGGCGAGAGCGGTATCATCGAGTCTGGCAGTTGCAGCAAGGCTGGATTATCATGGCGGCGGGCTGAACAATGATGTCATCAAAAAGATGGATAAAAAGGTAGAGCGCATAAAGGCTGCTCACACAAAACCATCAAAAAAGCAGAAGAAATGAGGGTGGGATTGGACGTGAGCAAAGTTCAGGGACCTGAAGCGCACGGTAAAATAAGCAACCTCTACGCCATATGGATAGACGGCAGGAAGCATCTTGCGACTTGATGCCACTTGAAAGATTTGATATATGAGAATTACGATAAGAATGGCTTTGCACCTAAAGTCATTTTTGACTTTAAAGTCAGGGTTTTGACCTTAAAGTATTAGAAAACAAACGACTGCCTAAATTTCACTTTTTTCTCTTCCAATCGCCTTCTCACAGCATCTTTAACAAATTCGCTAATGGTCATGGTTATATAAGGTGTGTTATAGAAAATATGTGAGGGTGTGAATCGTGGGTACTAAGATAACCTTTACCTATGGTAAAAGGATGCGCACTTTCCACATCTTTCAATACTCAAACAAATAGATTTTTTTACCTAAGGGACGTATTTTAATCCTATTAGTGGGACGTAGAGCAAACAAAGTTTAGAGGATACAAAGAGTCTGGAGGGTAAGATAGGGGGCTTGAAGATAGAATTAAACTCATAACCAATGGACTGGTTAATGGTGAAATCGCTGTGGTAATACTGTGGTAATAGATTAAAAATATGACAAAGGATTTAAATAAGGTAAGTTTAATTAGCTTTGGAAAAGATAATAATAGTAATAAGTAAAAACAGGGATGGTTATAAAATGGAATTAGTACCATTAAGAGATGTTTCCCACGAATCTAAGATTTTACTTTTGAAAGAGTTTGGATATAATCCAGATGATGAATTTGTTTTGGATTCTGAGGGAAACAAAGTTTTAGACAGATATTTAGAAACACCTGTTAAAATAGATAATATGGTTATTCTCCCCGGAAGTGAAATAATCCTTGATGATAATGAGCTAAGCATCTCTAAATATCTTGAGGAGTTTGGAGATGTTCTATGATCCTATAGAAAGTGTAGCGAAAGGTGCAACAGAAGGAGCCTTAAGTTGGACTGAGGGTTTCATTAGAGATTTAGCATCTAAATTCAGAGATAGAAAACTTGCTTTTATTCAAGATAGAGAAACAATAGAAAGAGTAAAAGAACTATATCATTCTGGAGAATTATCTTTTTACAAAGAATATATTGAAGATAAAAAAACGCTTTTTTTATTAAAAATGGGTTTAACCTTAAGAAGTTTATCAAAAGAAAACGAAGAAGAAAGAAGGAACATTTTAAGATGGAAGATTTTTAATAAATACAAAATTGCGGGATTGCACATCGCTCAATTCGTAGAAAATGGTATTCTAAACAGATATATAGGTATTTTAGTAGGTGAGGTTAGTTCTGTTGATGAGTTGAAAAAAGATATTAAGGATGTCCTTGATAATATAGAAAAACATGTTTTATTTGTTACGGCAGAAGATGAAGAAGAAGACGTAATTAAAAACACCAAAACAGTAATAACCTCCCATACTCCAATGATTTTCATTGTTTCTGGAATTTCTTCTGCCGCAGAGACAGTCAGAAATTGCGAGGAGAGATTGAAAGAATCATTAATTGATTATGAATTAGAAAAAATAAGTAGTGGAGAAAAAGAAAATCTTTTTTTCAAGAGAATCCTCCCTCCAAAAGTAACTTGATTTTTTATGATGCATCTTTATTCAGCATACAGCAACAGGGCACCAATATAAACAACACATCATTAGCATTTCTGGGTTTTTGTCTGGTGTTATTAGCAGTCATTCAGGATGTGAAAAAGGATAGGAATCCCCATAAAGTTGGACGATAGCAGATGGATAAAAATATCGAGCGCATAAAGGCTGCTCACACAAAACCATCAAAAAAGCAGAAGAAATGAGGGTGGGATCGGACGTGAGCAAAGTTCAGGGACCTGAAGCGCACGGTAAAATAAGCAACCTCTACGCCATATGGATAGACGGCAGGAAGCATCTTGCGACACCGAATCTTGCCCCCGGGAAGAAAGTCTATGATGAGCGCATTGTGAATGCTGGCGGGACAGAGTACCGTCTCTGGAATCCGTGGAGGAGCAAGCTGTGCGCAGCTGTTCTGAAGGGGATAAACTTCCCGCTGGAATCCGACTCGCGCATACTGTATCTTGGAGCTGCAACAGGGACGACTGTCAGCCACATATCGGATATGGTTCCTGACGGCATTATATATGCAGTCGAGATCTCTCCGAGGCCTGTCAGCAATCTCATAGAAACCGCAAGAAGTAGAAAGAACGTAATACCGATACTTGCAGACGCTGCCAGACCGAGCACATATCTCGGGATGGTGGAGACGGTAGACTTCATATATCAGGATATTGCGCAGCGCGATCAGGCAGGGATTGCGCTGAAGAACGGCAGGACGTACCTGCGGAAAGGGGGCACGCTGGTGCTGGCGCTGAAATCACAGAGCATAGACTCTGCGGCAAAGCCCGGGCGCGTGTTTGAAGGCGAGGCTGAAAAACTTTCAGAGGAATTCAGAATTCGCAACAGAGTGCGGCTTGAGCCGCATCATAAGTATCACATGATGCTTACGGCGGACTATGTGTAAGAAAATGTAATCAATTATAAAACGGACAGACCAAGCTATTCTAAGCAAAAATATAGAAAAGATGCACCTGCGCCGCAGCTGCGCAGTGCATGACGCCATACTATTTTACTGCCTTACTACCTACTACCTAAGCCTTCACCTGTGCAGCGCATACCTTGAACTCTGGTATCTTTGCCACCGGATCAAGCGCAGGATTGGTGAGCACGTTTGCAGCGCACTCCTTGAAGTGGAATGGTATGAAGATTATTCCCTCCGGCACGCGCTCGGTCACCATTGCGGGTATCTCAATCTCACCGCGCCTCGTGCTGACCTTCACCATGTCCTTGTCTGAGATTTTCCGTGCTTCGGCATCTGCTGGATTGATCTCCACAAATCCTGTCGGGACCTCCCTGTTGAGCTCGCGGCTCTTTCTGGTCATGGTTCCTGTATGGAAGTGGAACATTACACGTCCGGTCGTCATTATAAGCGGGTAGTCGTCGTCCGGAAGTTCTGCAGGCTCTAAGAATGGCACAGCAAAGAATAATCCCTTGCCTCTTGTGAACTTGCCGTCCTTGTGCAGGTAAACAGTTCCGGGGTGATCCTCTGCAGGACACGGCCACGGAAGCCTTCCAAGTTTGTCAAGGCGGTCGTATGTGATGCCTGCATAGCTCGGAGTGACCCTATTAATCTCGTCCATTATGTCTTTCGCAGACTTGTACGGGAATATGTCTCCCCGCCCCATGCGGTTTGCAAGATCTGTTATAATCTCCCAGTCCGCCCTGCTCTCTCCGATAGGCTCTATTGCCTTGCGCACCCGTTGAACCTGTCTGTCGGTGGCTGTGAATGTACCGTCTTTCTCGGCATAGGTCGCGCCCGGCAGCACCACATCTGCAAGCTCGGCAGTTTCTGTCAGGAATATATCCTGCACGACAAGGAACTCAAGGTTCTCCAAACCTTTCCTAACGTGGTTTATATCAGGGTTAGATAGCATGGGATTCTCGCCCATGATGTATATTCCCTTTATTTTCCCGTCTGCGGCTGCATTCATCATTTCCACGACTGTGATGCCGTTCTCTGGCGGCAGGTTTGGTGTGTTCCATGCCTCCTCGAACTTCTTCCTTGCAGCCTCGTCGATCACCTTCTGGTATCCGCTGTAAACCACGGGAAGTGCACCAAGGTCGCATGCTCCCTGCACGTTGTTCTGCCCTCTCAGCGGGTTGACGCCCGTGCTAGGCTTGCCCATGTTGCCTGTGACCATGGCGAGATTTGCACACGACTTTACGTTATCTGTACCCGTGGTGTGCTGCGTAATCCCCATTGAATACACTATCGACGACGCGTCACCTGATGCATACAGTCTTGCAGCCTCTACAAGCTGTTCCTTGGGTATGCCTGAGATCTTCTCCACCTTCTCGGGAGTGTACTCGGCAACCAACTTCTTCAGTTCCTCAAACCCCTCGGTGAAGTTTTCCACGAATTCCTTGTCATAAAGTCCCTCGCCGATTATGACGTTCATCATCCCGTTGATCCACGCAACATCCGTACCGGGGCGCTGCCTCAGGTGCATGTCTGCAAAATTGGACAGCTGTATGGCTCTCGGGTCAACAAGTATGATCTTGGCGCCCTTCTCCTTTGCAGCAAGTATTCGCTTGCCCATCAGTGGATGCTGCTCGATTGTATTACTGCCTGTGATGAGTATCACATTGGCATACTCGATCTCGGGTATGCTGTTGGTCATGGCACCGCTTCCAAATGTAGCAGCCAGTCCGGCAACAGTTGAAGCGTGGCATAATCTCGCACAGTGGTCAACGTTGTTGGTCCCCATAACTGCTCTGGCAAATTTCATCATCACATAGTTTTCCTCGTTCGTTGTTTTGGCTGAGGATAGATATCCGAGCGCATCAGGACCATATTTCTCTTTAAGTTCCTTGAGCTTCTTTGCCACAAGGTCCAGCGCCTCATCCCAGCTGGCTTCAACGAATTTGCCATCCTTCTTGATGAGCGGCTTTGTAAGCCGTCCCTGGTCCACCACATACTGCCATGAGTTCCATCCCTTGATGCACAGCTTCCCCTGGCTTATCGGGTGCGTCTTGCACGGCGTCACACCGATCAATTCTCCGTCGAGCACCTGCAGGTAGTACTGGCATCCGCATCCGCAGTATGGACATGTAGTAAGCACACAGTTGTATTCAGGTATTGCCTCCATCTCTAAGCACCTCCTTCTCCACTCTCAATAGGGTTAACCGTTAGATCCGTCAGGAGCGGTATCTCTGCCTCGGGATCCATCCCTGCCTCGTATCCGAACATCTCCTTGACGTCATCTCGCAGCAGCTTGTACAGTTTGGTTAAAGGTATGCCCATCGGACACGCTGCCTCGCATTCTCCACAGCCTATGCACCTTCCCACGGTGTGGAATGCGCGCAGCAGGTGGAACATTGGATACTCAGGCGGCAGTTCGCCTGGAGTTACGAACAATTCCTGCTCCAGCTTGCAGTCCTTGCATGTGCACAGCGGACATGAATTTCTGCACCCATAGCACTTCATGCATTTGCCGAAGTAATAGCTCCAGAACTCACCCCGCTCCTCAAGGCTCATGCCCTTGATCTTCTCGAGCAGTTCATCAGTGTCAACCCCTTCAACCTTATCGCCCGCACTGATTTTTGTCGGGTACGGAACGTGACACACGCACTCCTGAGCTTCATCCGAATTGCATGCAATTCCTATAAGCACAATCTCATCCAGTTTTATGTTCCCGCGTTTGGATAGTTCTACTAGCGCTCGTTCATCACAGCCCCTGGCAACGATTCCAAGTTTCATGTCAGGATGTTTTTCGTGTACGAGTCTGTAGACGGTTGAAAGTGGGTATTTTGGCGATATCACAAGAGCCGAGACATCATCGCCTTTCACCCAAAGATACGGTCTCACACTGCCGTCGCTGTCGACCTTCAGTCCGACTACCCTGTCGGCTTCCCCCTTGTCAAGTGCCTCTTTAACAGCTTTTCCCAGTTCATCTACCCTTTTATCATCAGCCATTATACTCATCTCCAAAATATTTTTCAGGGAGTTTTATGCACCCCATTTCAAGCCAGTCCTGATCGGTCCGATTTGTCTAACGTCATCAATAAATCCGCTGATCACCGTCTTGAACTTCTCTCCTTCCGCAGCTGATACGTAATCCAGCATCACACGCTTTGAGTCTATCCCAACGTGGTCCAGCAGTTTTCTCAGCAGTGGAATCCTCTTTGCTGTACGGTGGTTTCCTGCGATATAATGACAGTCGCCTATATGGCATGCCAGTATCAACACGCCGTCAAAACCGTTCCTGAGAGCCCGCATTACGAACTCCGGCTCAACCCTGCCGCTGCACATGACCCTGACTATTCGGAAGTTGGAAGGCATTTGCAGCCTTGAAACCCCGGCAAGGTCGGCTCCCGCGTATGAACACCAGTTGCAGCAGAACACCAATATTCTTGGTTCGAAATTTTCGTCATTCACTTCTTGTTACCCCCTATTCAAGAACACAGGGATTATCTGTTTGACCCAATCGTATTAGGTTAAATATGTCATGGATGCCTGTGCATTGGATGTGTGAACAGGCATTGGCATCCCGAACATGTTGATCTACAAAGGAAATCAAAATCAATTACATGTTGTTACAAACTCTTACATATATAGATTTTGATTCACGAGCATTTGTAAAAGAAATAGATTACCTGCTAGTAGAATAGGCTACATTTCTGCATACCATCAGCTTCGGCTTGTAGATTGCTTGCAGGTTGCTTGCGGGCTTGTAGATTGTCTTATGAATTATCATATCTCTGGCTTTACCATCATATTTCTGGCTCTACCGCATTCTGCTGCCAAAGCATGTGAAATTGCAGCCAATAATTGCAGCCAATTTGTACCGGGATTGATGCTCAAGCAAGGGGGGGGTAAATCACGGACAACACGGATCAATCAGCAAAGCAAAAATGATTTAGAATGACTTATATTAAGACTATAAGCTCACCCGAGTTAAGCACAGGATTAAACATGGATGACCCGAGTTAAGTACAGGCATTGATGTGATTTGAGGCGGCATAGATGCACAAGACAGTTGAATTGCATGTTGAGAAGGACATACTTGAGGCAAACCGTAGGGCTGCCGTTGAGATGAGCGAGCGTCTCAGGGAGCACAGCGTCAAATCATATGATTTCATGGGCTCCATAGGCTCGGGAAAAACGACGATAATAGAGAAACTTGTGGAGATGCTTAAGAAGAAGAATATAAAAGCAGCCGCTGTAGTGGGTGATGTTGCCGGAGATGATGATTACAGACGCATCAAAGCGCATGGAATACAGGTGGAGAACGTGAACACAGGCAAGGAATGTCACCTTGACTGTCACCTGATAGAACATGCGATAGAGCATATTGACCTGGATGAGGTTGACGTGCTGTTCATAGAGAATGTCGGTAACCTCGTATGCCCTGCGGATTTCCCTCTTGGTACGGAGAAGCGCATCGTAATCATATCGACCACCGAGGGAGATGACATCATCCGCAAGCATCCGGTAATATTTACGATTGCGGACATTGCGGTGCTGAACAAGGTGGATATCGCGGAATACGTTGACGTGGATGTGAATGTGATGGTCGGGGATTACAGGCGCATCAAACCCCACGGCAAACTGACACTCACTGATGCAAAGCACGATGTAGGGCTGGACGAACTTATTGATGCACTGGAGATATTATAGCAACATGAAGGTAGCAACATGAAGATTCTTGTGAGGGGGATCGTCCAAGGCGTTGGATTCAGACCCACAGTCCACCGCATTGCTACCGATATGGGCTTAAAAGGGTATGTGCTCAACAGGGGCTCGAATGTTGAGATATGCGTGGACAGAAACCATGAAGAGTTTATAAGGCGCCTTGAGGGGGGCATGCCCAGCATTGCGAAGATCGAGAGTATTCAGCTCATGGAAGATGATGAGTGCGCCGGAGAGTACGAAGGCTTCGTAATACTCAACAGCAAGGAGGGGGTCAAATCCTCACCCATTCCCGCTGACACTGCAACCTGCGAGGAATGCCTCAGGGACCTGAGCACGCGGGACAACAGGAGGTACAACTACCCATTCACGAACTGCACGGTCTGCGGAGCGCGTTTTTCTATTGTGTGCGATACGCCATACGACAGAGGCATGACCAGCATGGGGGCGTACGAGATGTGTGAGGAGTGCAGGGCAGAGTACACTGATCCTAACAACAGGCGCTTTCATGCCCAGACCGTATCCTGCAGCAAATGTGGACCCGGCTACAGATTGTATGACGGGCAGGGCAGCATGATAAACGAAGATTCGCTCGAATCCGTCATCCTGTTCGCAAACTTCATCGACGAGGGCAGAATATGCGTAATGAAGGGGTGGGGCGGCATGCACATCGTGTACCGGCTGGACATGATACCCATGATGAGGGAGTGGTACCGCCGCGAGACGAAACCATTTGCGTTGATGATGTGCGACCTTGAGACCGTACGCAAATACGCAAAGGTCACGCCCGCCGAAGAGGAAACTTTAGTTTCACTTCAGCGCCCGATAGTGCTGCTTGAGAAAAGAAATGACTGTGGAGAGGCATTGCAGAAAATACTTGAGGCAGCATCTCCAGGGCTGAACACTGTTGGGGTATATCTTCCCTACACTGCAGCACACCACATCCTACTCAGGCACCTGAAATGCGATGGAGTGCTTATGACCTCCGCAAACATGCCGGGAGAACCTATCATAATTCACAATGACGAGGCATTCAAGCTTGGTGCTGACTGCTACCTCCTGCATGACAGGGAGATTTTGAACAGGGTCGATGACTCTGTGGTGAGGCTTTACGGAACATCGAACTTTTTCTTGCGCAGGTCCAGGGGATATGTGCCAGTAGGTATGAAAATACCTCATGATTACGAAGTTGTCAGTCTTGGCGCCGAGCGAAACGTAGCATCCTGTGTAAGCAAGAACGGAGTGCTGTATCATACCCAGTATATAGGCAACACAAGCAG
Source organism: Methanobacteriota archaeon (assembly GCA_030605385.1). Classification (GTDB taxonomy): domain Archaea; phylum Halobacteriota; class Syntropharchaeia; order JAUWIL01; family JAUWIL01; genus JAUWIL01. The sequence continues at coordinate 756 of JAUWIL010000046.1, read as the reverse complement.
GTATGAGACGCTTGAATTCCTGAAGTATGCGGTTGACTACCTGATGAATCTGATGGATGTCAAGGAACTTGATGCAGTTGCCGTTGACATGCATCCCGCTTACCCGACCAGAAGGGTGGGGCGTGAGCTGGCTGATAAGTATGATGCCCCGTTGATAGAGGTGCAGCACCATCATGCACATTCTGCATCCATTATGCTGGACAGCCATGTATATGAGCCGATTGTGGCGATAGTACTGGATGGCACGGGCTACGGGACGGACGGTCACATCTGGGGGGGAGAAGTACTGTCGTCGACGGTAACCGGGTTCGAGCGGAGCGGATGCCTTGAAATGGTACCGCTGCTGGGCGGCGATGCGGCGGTACGTGATCCAGGAAGGCTCGTGTTTGCACTGTACGAGATGCTCGGAAGGGAGAGTAACCTGTTCAATAATAGGGAGTCTGAAGTGCTGAGGCGTATGATGGACCGCAGTATTATGGCGAGCAGTATGGGACGTGTGCTTGACGCAGTTTCATGCTGCCTAGGCGTCTGCTGCACCCGAAGGTATGACGGAGAACCTGCTTTAAGGCTCGAAAAGCTGCTGAGCAAAGGTGAGGCTGTATACAAGCTCCAGCCCGACATTGTCGGTGGGAGTGCCATGAATGTGCAGTCGGATAAAGTGGTGAGGGTGCTGCCGTTATTCGGGCAGCTGCTCGACATACCCAAAAATACAGAGCAAGAGCGCGCTGACGCAGCAGTGTCATTTGTGAGGGGGGT
>JAUWIL010000157.1 GCA_030605385.1 Methanobacteriota archaeon | reverse complement strand
GGTTACCGCAAGAAATCAGGTGAACAGTGTTAACATCACGGTCAAAAAGCTTGCCGAAAAACCATCGAATGTGACGCATCCGCAGGGGGTGTCATACTCCTATATCGAAATTGATACCGAGAACATGACAGATGAGGACATCGCCAGCATTAACATCAGTTTCAGGGTAAAGAAGGATTGGATGCGGAATAATAGTTTTGAGGAACACGAAATCTACATGAGCCGCTTCAGTGGCGAGGACTGGGAGATACTGCCGACAGAGAAAGTTGGCGAGGATGACGCACACGTAAATTATACTGCCACCTCTCCAGGTCTGTCAGTGTTTGCAATAGTAGGACAGAAAAGAGTATCTGAACCCTTCCGGATGCCATGGCTGCCTATATTGCTGGTGCTGTTTGCGTTTGCCAACATTTTAGCAGTCGGCTACATAGTCAGGGGCACATACGAAATAAGCAGGAGAGAGGTATGATGAATGCGGTGAGCATTATAAACCTGTATTCGGCACTTCCGCTCACAGCGTGCATCACAAGCGCAGTTCTTGCGCTGTACCTTATCAAAAAGAATCCTGGGGGCACGACAAACCGCATCTTCTCCCTGATGCTGCTGATCATAGCGGTCTGGCAGTTTGGTGAGTATATGATGGCGGCGGCGCCAACCCCTGAGAGTGCCCTCATCTGGGCGAAGCTAGGCTATGCAGGTCTGGTGTTCATGCCGCCGATGTACATCCATTTCGCGTTGGCTTACTCGAACGAGGACGGCATATCAAAGATTTTCAGAGGCAGAAGGTACTTACTGCCAGCCTTATACCTCATACCGGGTGCCATTTTCCTTGGTTTCCTGTATACCGATAAACTCATACAGGGAGTCGGCGCCCACTCATGGGGCTTTGATGTTATATGCGGCCCGGTCTTTCCGTTCTTATCCGTGAACTTCCTTAGTTATGTGTTCGGGGGTGCCGCCGTTCTGTTCATTTCGTCATACTATGCTGGATCTTCGCGGGTGCAGGATATGGACGCACTGATCGGGACGTCCGTTTTATTGATCCCTCTGGCAGTATTTGATTTTGCACTTCCCGCAGTTGATGTTCACCTGCCCAATGTAACCAGCCCACTGGTGCTGCTGATGGTCGGCACAATAGCGTATGGTTCTGTGAAGCACAAGCTGATGACAGTTCTGCCGGCTTATTCGTTGACGCAGGGAGAAAGCTACATCTTTGAGGGAGAGCCTGAGCCTGCGTATGAACTCTTCAACAACCTGATTACGCACGGCTTTAAGGGAGTGTGCGTTTCGCCAAATGACCCAGAAACGCTTAGAGAACAATATGGAATGCGGCATGCTGCGATATTCTGGCTGACTGATGCACACGTTGGAGAGAACGTATTAAACCCATCAGAACCTGAGAGAATAATCGAGATAATTGAAGACTTTGCAAAGAATCATGGGAGCAACGGCATCGTTCTCGTAGATTGCATAGATATTCTGTTCACTAGCTTGAACCACACAGACGTTATAAGGGGTATTCAAACGTTGAAGAAGGCTGCTGCATCTGCCGGGTCCACTCTTCTACTTGTGGCAGACCCGCATAAGATTAGTAGAGAGGATATTAAATGGCTGTCATTGGGTATGGAGCACTATGATTTTTAGCTTGTTTTAGTGTCGGTACCGGAGTGAATTGGCATAAAAATTACTGTAGCACAATTTACACTTTAAGCATATCACCACACGTATAGGAAACATTAAATCAGTATAAAGGGTATGTACCTTCATTCGCATCATCGGAGGCAGAATCTGTGAAGGACGCTGTGCCGGACGACCCTATAAAAAGGTTCATCCGTTCGAAGGATATTTACGAGCTTATCGCTGACGGCGTTAGAGATAACGTGTTTATTTTAGACCTTGACGGCAGGTTCAGATACGTCAATAAAGCGTTTGAGGAAATGCTTGGATTTAAAAAAGAGGACGTGCTTGGTGAGGGGTTTGCTAAGGTAGTTGCTGAAGATAGTATTGACCACATATTCAAAATTTTTTCAGATTTTGCTAAAGGAAAAATAGTCGGAGAATTCCATGAAACAAAAGTCCTTACAGCCGATGGCAGGGAACTGTTTGTGCGACTCAAGACCAGCAGGATCGAGGAGGGCGATCAGACCATAGGTGTTTTGGGCATCTCCACCGATGTTACAGAACTCAAACAGACCGGGGAGACAGTTGCAGACCTTCTGATAGAGCGAGAGAATATTGTAACACATATTCCGGACCTTATCTACGAAATTGGTTTGGACGGAAAGATGATCAATTTAAGAATTTCTGACCCTGAGGGGGAATGGGACAGAAAGCTTGTAGAGCTCACCGGATATACGGATGCTGAACTCGACGGCATGTCAGCTCTGAATCTTATAGTTGAGGAGGTTAGGGTAATAGCTACTGATGCCATGAGGGAAGTTTTTGAGAAGGGAGAATCCAGGGTGGAAGCCCGCCTCCTCAGGAAGGATGGAACCACGCCATTTTACGAATTTGCTGCAGTTCAGCTAAAGGACGGTACAGGAAATCCTATTGGAATTCTCGGCTTGGGCAGGAATATTACAGAGCGCAAGCATGCCGAAGAGGCACTTCAGGAGAGCGAGACAAAATTCCGCTCGCTGTTCGAATCCATGGCAGAAGGGATGGCATTGCACGAGATGGTTTATGATGCCGCTGGTAGGGCGGTTAACTACCGGATCGTTGACGTTAATCCCTCATTTGAAAGGCACACAGGGCTGACCTCCGAGAAGACAAGGGTCGCGCTGGCAACCGATCTCTACGGGACCGATGAGCCGCCGTATATTGACATTTACAGCCAAGTCACCGAAACGGGGAAGTCCCGTTTGTTCGAGACGTATTTCCCGCCGATGGAAAGGCATTTTATGATATCTGCCTTTTCGCCCAAGAAAGGCTGGTTTGCAACCGTATTTGAGGATATTACAGAGCGCAAGCGTGCCGAAGAGGCTTTACGGAAAAGTGAGGAGAAATACAGAGACCTCTTCGAGAATGCTTCTGATGGCATTTTCACT
>JAUWIL010000068.1 GCA_030605385.1 Methanobacteriota archaeon | reverse complement strand
TTTCCATCCCCCCAGATGGTGTTTTCTGTGATTGTTTGAGAACACTATTGGGGGGCTACAACTTAAAATAATCGGCTACAAGAGGTGGGGCAAATCAAACAGGCAAAGGTTTTCTACAAAGCCACTATAATGTACTAAAATGTACCTAGTACTAAAATATACCTAGCATATGGCAGGGTGATACTGAGTGGTGGTATACCTGCCAGTATGAACAGCAATACAAAATGAAGAAGAACAAATCGAGATGAGCACAGATGGAAAAAACGAAGATATTATTAGATGAGGACGAGATGCCGAGGAAATGGTACAATGTGCAGGCAGATCTGCCGACACCTCTTGACCCGCCGCTGGATTTGGGAACGGGTGAGCCAGTAGGTCCTGAGGCATTGGCTCCGATATTCCCGATGGAGCTGATAAAGCAGGAGGTCAGTCAGGAGAAGTGGATTCCAATTCCCGAGGAAGTTCTGGATATATACAGGCTGTGGAGACCTACCCCTCTGTACCGTGCGCTGCGATTGGAAAAAGCGCTGAAAACTCCAGCAAAAATTTACTATAACTGGGAGGGTGTTTCACCTCCGGGGAGCCACAAGCCCAATACTGCGGTGGCACAAGCCTACTACAACATGAAAGAGGGCGTGGAGAGAATCGCCACTGAAACAGGGGCAGGGCAGTGGGGCTCAGCCCTATCATTTGGCACATGTCTCTTTGGGTTGGAGTGCATGGTTTACATGGTCAAGATAAGTTATGAGCAAAAGCCCTACCGCAAAGTAATGATAGAAACCTGGGGAGCCAATGTACTACCCTCGCCAACCAATACTACAAATGCTGGAAGGCAAATACTGGAAAGGGACCCAGAGTGTACAGGTAGTCTGGGAATAGCAATATCAGAAGCTATCGAAGACGCTGCAACCCATGAGAATACGAAATATGCGCTTGGATCCGTGCTGAACCACGTGCTGTTACACCAGACTATTCAGGGCCTGGAATGCAAAAAACAGTTTGAGCTCATTGATCAATACCCGGATGTAATCTATGGATGTGTTGGGGGTGGAAGTAACTTTGCGGGACTTTTCCTTCCGTTCATGGGTGATAAGTTGCGAGGAGAAAAACCAGACCTGCAGATAACATCATGTGAGCCAATGGCATGTCCAACACTTACAAAGGGGCTTTATACCTATGATTCCGGAGATGTGGCAATGCTGACGCCTTTGATAAAAATGTATACGCTTGGACATGACTTCGTTCCGCCGCCAATACATGCTGGAGGACTGCGCTATCACGGTGATGCACCCATACTGTGCAAGCTGACTCACGATGGATTCATGGATGCTGTAGCATACCATCAGACAGAGGTCTTCAAGGCAGCAATCACCTTTGCACAGGCTGAAGGAATCATAGTTGCGCCAGAGACTGCGCACTGTGTCAAAGCGGTAATAGATGAGGCGCTCAGATGCAAGGAAACAGGCGAGGAGAAGGTTATCCTCTTTGCTAACAGTGGTCATGGGCACTTTGATCTGGCTGCATACGATGCATACCATAACGGTAAGCTAGTTGACTATGAGTATCCTGTTGAGCTAATAAAACAGTCACTTGCTAAAGTACCCAAAATAGAATAAAGTGAGTAAGCCGGACATAAGGGGGACAACAATTAAACACATTTCGCATAATCTTCCTCCTATCCCCCTTTTTGTCATATTTAAGAAGCCTCAATCGTGTTATTTTTATGGTATTCTGGTTTTACACTGATATTTACGATGAAAAAAATAGGAATCCTGTTGAACCCTATTGCAGGCATGGGCGGAGTAGTAGGGCTTAAGGGCACGGACGGCATGCTCGAGGAAGCTGCCAGAAGGGGTGCCGTTCCAACAGCGCATCTAAGAATGGGGCGAGCCCTTGAAGGGTTCAAGCGGCATGCAGCTGAACTGCTGTTTCTTACCTGCTCCGGCAGCATGGGATCAAATCTTCTGCACGAGCTTGGCTTCAATTATGAGGTGGTGTACACGCCTGCCGAAGAAGTGACTTCCGCTTCGGATACAATAGAAGCGTGCAAAAAAATTCTTTCAGATGATGAAGTGAAACTGCTTTTGTTCTGCGGTGGGGACGGTACTGCCCGGGACGTATATAGTGCAGTTGATGGGGAGCTGCCCGTACTTGGGATACCTGCAGGTGTGAAGATGCACTCTGCAGTGTTCACAGTAAATCCGGGCGTTGCAGGAGATCTGGTAATGGCATTTCTGAACGGCGAGCTGGGCACCCGCGAATCAGAGGTAATGGATGTTGATGAAGAGAAGTACCGTGAGAATCAACTGGACGTCAATATATATGGTTATATGAGGGTGCCTTACAGGCCAAGCCTTGTACAGGAGGGTAAATCCGTATACCACACCCAAACCGAGGAAGAGGCAAAAAAAGCTATCGCAAAATTCGCAGGGGAATTCATGCGTGACGGCTCTGCATATATACTTGGAGCGGGTACAACCACAAAAGCAATCACAGACGAACTGGGCATCGACAAGACGCTTTTCGGAGTTGACGTTGTAAAAAACGGCAAGCTGATTTTGAAGGATGTCAACGAGGCGCAACTGCTGGAACTGATGAAAAATGAGCCGAGCATCAAGATACTAGTCACGCCAATAGGCGCACAGGGTTTCATATTCGGAAGGGGTACCCAGCAGATGAGCCCAGGAGTGATAAAGAAAGTAGGTCTGGAAAACATAATAATAATTGCAACACCCTATAAACTCGAGCAGACGCCAGTACTGCGGGTGGACACGGGAAATGAAAAGCTGGACCGAGAGTTGTCTGGTTACAGAAGCGTTGTATCAGGGTACAGGGTAGCACAGCGCAGAAAGATAATTGCCAATGAAGAAATTGCCAATGAAGAATGAACGATTGAGGGGAGTGCTGATTGTGGAGGGTGCTGTTACATATATGAGGTGTGGGCTTAGCTGAGACGTCCATCTCAAATTATTTAGTGATAGTAACGCCCGTATCAGAGCTTTTTAAGGTCACCTGGCTCAGGCAGCTCATCCAACTGCTTGTTAACTTCTTTTAATCTATGCTCCAGCTTCTCCAGCTCAGCTTCCACACCACCGCACATTATAATCTCAACATCCTCGTGGGTATACCTTTTATTAATATCAGTGTATTTTTGTACGCCTGCCATGACACCCGAGCTGGCAGCATCGCGTATTTTTTGCAGATGACCAATAACTGGTTCAACATCAATACCAACACTCTTACCGACCTTTGAGATAAATGGGTGCAGCTTCGAAATACGTTCAGAAACTGACGAGGGATCATCATACTCTGCAATCTGCAGTGTCTTGCTTCGTTTGATTTTCAGCAAGCTCTCAAGCCACGACAGGTTGGGCTTCACTGCGTTATAGAACTCTCGCGGATTGTCGAGGATGTGCGCCAGTTTATCTTCTGACTTTCGGGCATAACCAAGCAGGCGGTGCAGGCTCTCATTGCCAAGTTCATTTTCTGACAGGTATTCCTGCAGATCCTTGACAGACTCCTGACCATCAGGAATCGGGAACCCAAGTTCGGGTTGCTGTGATGCGTCTGCAGCAATCATTACAAAGTCGCGGGAGGGGGGCCTTGAAGTCAGGTTGTCCAGCACATCCTGGACCTGGCTATTGTATTTCTTTATAGTATTCAGGAGTCTATCTGCATCATTACCTTCAATACCTGGGTGCTCTGGCAGACTTCTCAGGCGGTTGACATCTTTTTCGATGCCCTCTTTCTCCTGTACAATATTCCGATAGTAATGTTCATACTCCTTTACTGCTTTATCCCTGAAGCCCCTGATAGATGCTAATTCGTCAAGGGAGACGAGCGCTTTCCTCGCAGCCTTCAAGCGGCGCTTGCGCATGAGTGTGAGTATCTCATCATAGGCTTCGATATCATGCAGACCTTCTCGGGAGACATAGTGTATTTTCTGCACCTTCGCCGCTACCTTGCTGACGCGCTTGAGCATCTCCTTCCGGTTCTCGTATTTGTTGGGGAGTTTCTCGAACTCGTTGATTATGTCAGTTATACTCTTATGGAAGTGTTCAGCGGCTTGAAGGCGCTCCTCTCCAAGTTCCTCTATCCTTTCTGTAAGCCTTTTTATTTCGTCGAGTATATCGCTCTTCATCTGGAAAATAGTTTTAGTCTCTTTGGGTACTTAATACCAACCATCCGAATTGCTGTCGGCCCGTAAAAGCTGAATGTGGGTCTCCCCCATATTCAGCAGCATATCAACCACGTACCTATACTTCACCGTTTACGGCTCTTTTCAATTCTTCCCTCAATTCACCCAGGGTCGCCACGCGCTCAGCGAATGCATTGTGCTGATGGATGCTCTCTTCGTTAAGCTGTTTTATGGTCACCATGCTGTCATCAGGGAGGTTATCAAACTCTTTGACCACTTCCTTTGCCATGGTGCGCACGCAGTCCTCCACGAATTTCGGATTTGAATGAGCCCTTTCCACTATATATGCCTCATCCGAACGTTTCAGTACCTCGTATATGTTGGAACTCATCGACTCCTCGATAATTTTTATGATCTTGTCAAGGGGCGCTATATAGTCATCATGGACCTCTATCGATATGAACCCGCGCCCGCGCTGATTGTGGGTCGCCATTGGCACCTTGCTGAGAAATTTGTCGATCACATCATCCGGTACCTTCAGTTTCTCCAGCTCCTCCATGGCATGCTCCCTCATTATCTCCTGTGCACATGGACATGCAGTTATGCCTACCAACTCAGCCCCTATCATCTTTAGAGACTTCTTTTTTGCATCTCTGAATGCCACTGCATCTGCGAATATGTCTACTGAACTCTGGCACTGTATGTTGCTTTTCGGTGCTCTGCGCTTTACTATATATTCACTGCGCATCACCACTTCCGCCCTGCTGGCATACTCATGCCTCTCCAAGAGTCTTTTCGCCACCTCGCTGCAAAGGTCTTCCATAACGTAGACCGGCGAATCTATGGCCTCCTCAAGAACTTCATCCATCGCCTCAAAGTTTCGTGAAAGATTTGCACCTTTTATATTTTCAGGCAGGTCAACAAACAGGTCAAAATTTGATATAAAGATGTACGGCCTCTTGTCTTTCCTTGCTACCTGCACTAGCTTCTTAACGTTTGTGACACCCACCCTTGTAAGGTTAATCTGAATATCAGGATGGTGTGCCTGTATGTCCGGCAGTTTCAATTTAGAATTTCTCCAGATTTTTTGAGTGTTTTTGAATACGTACTGTCCCAACCTTTGGAACTCTTACAACTGTTATTATTCTGACGATATTAATCTCATACTGATATTGATCTCATACTGATATTGATCTCATACTGATATTAATCTCATACTGATATTAATCTCATACTCATTTTATACACTCATGATAAGGCTTGATAATGCTTTTGTGTTTTTGTGTTTTTGTGTTTTTGTGTTTTTGCTGCCTTACCGGATGTGCAGGCACTACAGGATATGCGGCGGATGTTCGTTCATTCTATAATTTTGTGAATTGCGCATCTGGTGCATCGTTGCATCGTTTAGGGTGTCTGTAACATAATCTTTTGCATATGAGATGCGTTAACCACCCTCTGAACCTGGGAATAACTAATTATAGTCATACCTCCAACATTTATTAATATGTAAAATCAATGTACTATTTGTTAAATGCTGCTGGCAAAGTCAAAATGTCGAGTAAAATTTTCGGGAGTGGCGTAAATTGGCAGAATCCAAGGGATATGTTGAGAGAATCGGGCATACAATAGAACTTGACCCCATACGTGTAGCCGAAGTTGCTAACAGCGGCAGATGCACTTTCATATCTACCAAATTCTATAACAAGGGCCTGTACAGAATCAAGAGCACTAATAAAAATTCTCCTGAAGATTTTGCTATCAAGCTTGATAGAGTCGAGGCGGCGACTTATAATGATGTTGTCAACGAGGTGGGGAGAGATGCAGTCGACAGGTCATTGTGGGAAGAGGTTGGAGAGGATAATGTAATCTTCTTCTACTCATTCGCAGTTGTGGAGGATGTAGCCTCTAATATTGGTAAGGGATCCAGATATATTGAGGCCTGATTTTTGGTCCCGGTTCCAATCGTTAAATTGCGATAAGGAAATTATTTCATATAGTGTGTGCTCATACTACTGGCACAGGTATTGCACCTGTAGCAGTGCATGTCTTCGATGTGTATGTTAATTGCATCAAACTGGGGTGTTAATTTGGTAACGTCAGGTTCAGCGGACGGGGCTGACAATATAGGTAGAGTTCTTAGTCACGGCTTCGGTGTCTGGAAGAATAATACCAACATCTGCATTCCGTATGTGCTGGCATCCATATCGGTTTTCTCACTTTTGCTTCTGCTGCTGTACCTCATGTTATATACTGGCGTCGAAGGTATCACACTGTCAGGCAGCTCGTTCTCGCTCGAGCAATATATCAGCATTAACATGGGTACTACTATTCTGTTGTTGGCTGGTGGAAGCATCATTCTGCTCGTCATCATCATTCTAATAGAATCTTTTTTTATTGGTGGTGCAATTGGTATGGCAAAGACTACCATGGACACCGGGCATACTGCTATAAATGATATGGTGACCAACGGCAGACGTTCTATCTTCAATATTTTTCTAGCTGATATTGCAATCGGTTTTATAATGAGTCTCGGTGCTGTCTTCGTGATTCCCGGTTACGTTGCAATGACGAATCTTGTTAACGCCAACCCGAACCTGACCGGTATGGTTGGTAGTGCAACCTCGCCCTACATTATGCCCAACATGTTCTCTGCAGTTCTCGGTTTGCTGGTCTGGTTGATTTATATGATGATTATCAGCCTTGTACTTGTCATGACCAACTATGTCATTGTGGTGGATCGAACAGGTCCGCTGGAGGGAGTGCGCAGGGCATTTGGTTTCTTCATGTGCAACAAGGGCGAAGTAACCGTTGTATGGCTAATAATTATATCTGCATACGCAGTACTCTATGTTATGACTGCTTTGTTCGCCTATGTCCCATATTTGGCACCAGTACTACTGGCCCTGAATTTCGCAATATCTATTGTAATAGTCGAACCTCTTGGAGCAGTATGGTGGACTGATCTGTACCTAAGCAGAAGTCGCGGCAGCCTGTATGATGATGTGGGGGTGCAGCCATAGCAGCTTTCAGAGCCGATAGAGAAAATATCCGTACTCTGATGCGCGAGGGGTGGAGTACATGGAGGCGCAATCTCCGCATAACGACTCCTGTCGTACTACAGCAGATTTTCTCCCTTGTCATGCTTGCGTTAATATTCGGTTACATGCTCGCAAACCTTGTCGATGGACTTCCGGAAAATGCCAACTACATGACAATACTTCTGGAAACGCCCTCATTGCTGTTTGACGTGTCGCGCATATTCATCTATGCATTTGCATATTACGTAATTGCATCAACGATAGTAAACTCTTTTTTCATACCAGGCTCGATCGGTATGGCATTGAAGGCAACCAGGTCAATAAAAACCGACTTCAGGGATATCGCGACGTACGGGAAAGATTACTATACCAGAATACTGTTATCGAACGTTATAATCAATACCATAACCTTTATGGGTGTGATTGCTCTGATACCAGGGCTCAGTGCTGCCGAAGAATCCTTTGACAGTCTGATGCTGCTGGCATATGGACTTCTGATATGGGGATTCTATATATTCATGATCAGCATTGCATTCTCGATGGTCAAGTACGCCATCGTTATTGAGGATACTCGTGTTATTGAAGGTTTCAGAAGAGGGTTGTATTTCTTCAAGACGTATTTCCTTGATGTGTTCATAATATGGCTAATAGTTCTGATAATGACAGTTCTTATGAATGTGGTGGTCATCCCGATGAGTTTCTCGGAGTACACACAGGTTGTGGGCTACGGAATTGGGACTATCCTGACCATTGTAATAATGGCACTTACCATTGTCTGGTTCACGAGACTCTACCTTGACCGCATAAAAAATATAGCAGAACTGGGTGCGTTGAAAGAAGGTGGGGCATTGGAATAAAAAGATACTATGATTACCAAAGATGTAATTCATCCCAGCCTACCGACGAAACGCTCCAATCGCGATAGGGCTTCGTTCAGTACTTCCCTTGATACGGCATAGGCGCATCTCAGGTAGCCCTCTCCTGCATTCCCGAACGCATTGCCAGGCACCACTGCCAGCATCTCTTCGCGCAGGAGGCGCTCTGCAAACTCCTCTGACTTCAGATTGAAGTCGGCTATGCTTGGAAAGGTGTAAAAAGCGCCTTTCGGCTCGAAGCAGTGCAGCCCTATGCTGTTAAGCCCCTTAACGATGAGATTTCGCCTTCTGTTGTACTCCGTCACCATCTTGCGCAGGCTGTCATCACTGTTTCTCAGTGCTTCTACAGCAGCCATCTGCGCTGTTATTGGTGAGCACAGCATGGTGTACTGGTGTATCTTCATCATGTTCTCCAGTATCTCCCGGTTGCCGCAAGCATATCCGATTCTCCACCCAGTCATCGCATAGGCTTTGCTCATCCCGTTCAGGAGTATGGTATTATTCCTCATGCCGTTAAGACTGGAGAAACACGTATGTGTTCCTTCATACGTGAGCTTTGCATATATCTCATCGGATATTACCAGAAGGTCATGTTCAACTGCTATGTCGGCAATCTCCTCGAGCTCTGAGCCTTTCATGGTGCTGCCCGTAGGATTGTTTGGATAATTAAGTATGATTGCCTTCGTATTCTCTGTTATCTTGCTGGTTATCTCCTCGGGAGTCGCCTTAAAATCGTTATCTATCCTCGTATCGATTGTTACGGGCATACCGCCAGCAAGGATGACGCATGGCTTGTAGGCAACATAACCGGGCTCCGGTATGATTACCTCGTCACTTGGATTGATTGTTGCACGCAGCACAAGATCCATTCCCTCGCTAACACCCGTGGTGATGAGTATCTCACCTTCGGGATCATATTCTACACCATAATCCCCTCTGAGCTTGTCTGCTATCAATTCTCTGAGTTCCAGCACTCCCCAGTTGGATGTGTATGAAGTATAACCTCTCTCAAGCGAGTATATGCATGCCTCACGTATGTGCCATGGTGTGACAAAGTCAGGCTCACCAACACCTAATGATATTATGTCCTCTACCCCAAGCACAAGGTCGAAGAACTTCCGTATTCCAGAGGAGTGAATGTTTTGAACTCTATTCGAGATGTGTTTCATGCACTTACAGCCAGCCTGCGGTCAGCATCTTTTTTGTGCAGCATTTCCCCTTCCCGCTTGTACATTTTAAGTGAGAAATGAGTAACTGTGTCCCTTACCTGTTCCAGCGTAGATATTTTCTCTGCTATGAATGATGCAACGTCTTTCATACTCTTCCCTTTAACAATTACAGCCAGGTCATAGTTGCCCGAAACAAGCCGCACAGACTCAACTTCAGGGAACATCGATATCCGCTCTGCTATGCTGTCATACCCATTATCCCTGTCCAAGTTTACCTTCAGGTCTATGAGCGCGTAAATATATTCTACGCCTGCCTTCTCCCAGTCTACAACGGTCTTGTACTTGATTATCGCACCCTTCCTCTCGAGCTTTCCTATGAGTTCTGAAACATTCTTTTCAGGTACTCCAGTCATCTTCGATATCTCGGCTGGAGTGATTCTAGCATCTTCTTCTAGTATCTGGAGCATCTCGATTGTTTTGTCATCCTTCATTGTCTGCACCCCTAGTTAAATATTTAAATTTCACTATTTTTCGTTAGTTTGCAAGTGCTACTGAAATCAATTCAAGGCATGTCTGAAAAACCTACGGTTTTTCATACGGTTACAGAGCCCTGCTCTGTAAACATGTATAAAATCTCCTGATTTTATACGGTTGCAAAACTTCGTTTTGCAAACAAACCACAGCTTGTAACGTTATCTTTGATTTTATACATTATTTCCAGCCTTATGTGTTATTTTTGGTCTTATACGTAATGCTTTATTTGATAAAAACCTATCCTACGCCGAACCTGCCTTATTCTTCCGGCTTGCGCCACTTGACCGCCTGATACCTAGTGCACAACAGTTCCTTGGTTTAGGTTTGGAGGTCGGTTAGGTCGGTTAGGTCGGTTTAATAGTTCATTTCATGTCTGTTATCTTGGTCTGATGCGAAGGTGATAATTCATTGAGGTCTATGATTTCCTGCAGCATGGATTGCAGCAGGTTAACAGTTTCTTGAAGAAGCTCTTTGCCTACTTTATCGGTATTTATTTCATATGCAGAATCGTCCTTAGGTATATCAATCCTGGTTATATTTTTCCTGTGGATGTTTAATTCCGAGGTTCTCACCCTCTTGATGTACTCACTTTTTCTCGGTTTAACCCCAATCTCACGCAGTTCGTGCTCAAAACATGGACGCTCTAACAAGGTGTTGATAATCATGATCGCAGAGGGTGCCTGGATATCTTCTGATATGTTTTTTACTTTATCAGCTAGCAGTGAGTACAGGTCGCCTTTTATTACACCCCCCTCATAAGTATACAGTTTGGATGGGGGCATGTCAACCTCTTTCAGGACTCCAAGATCTCGCATAGCCCTCAAATACCCAGTCAGTATCAGTCGATGACTATCTTCTCCTGCATCTTTCAGACTCCTTGAAATTGCACTTATGGACTTCAAGTTGCCTGTCAGCATCGGCAGTATTGCATCATACAACTTTCCGGTCTTGCTCGCTTCTCTGATTGTGATCACCATTCTCAATGTTTTACTCATATTACTTGTTGGGCACTGATATTAATATAATTTACCATATTTGAACTCATAATTGTATACAACCCAAGTTTGACAGTTTTCACTCCCATATGAAGAGAATGTCTTCTCTTCAACCCCAAATTTTTCATTTTTTGTCAGGAAATCCTATTTGACAGTCCCAACAAATTCACTCAAATTGTCATGAAAT
>JAUWIL010000065.1 GCA_030605385.1 Methanobacteriota archaeon | reverse complement strand
CCACATCACCAGCGTTTATGGTAATCCTACTCTCCCCTTTCCTGCGCGCGGGTTCAATATAGTTTTCTTGCACAAATTCACGGATTTCATCCACCTGGCGCATTTTTTCACCTCCAAATTCTATAGGTTTTCGCATATACTTTAAATTTCCTCTATTATCGGTCAGCCCCCCTTCAGAATACTCATACCGATTTATCGTCTTTCTTTTGAAAACGGTGAGTTCCGTCATCTCACAATTATGCATATCAGCCACTTTTCTCACGTCATCGGGTAAGTTGTATCCTTTTAATACAGCATCACTCAAAAATTTCCCCCAACTTCTCAATTTGTTAGTCTGACCGCTCTCTTGAGGTATGATACAGTAAGAACAATAATCTGCAAGAAGCTCGGCGACAGCATCCACATACCCAGTAGTAGTGCTCATTAAACAATAAACGTAATCGAAGTTCAAAAGCAACTTTTGTAGATTTGTTTTTACCTCATCTGTTGCAAAACAATTTCTCCAGAAATTACATACCTTGTTGTTTGTTGGAGATTCATCTTTCATCATTAGCTCGTAATCAGGAATCAAGTCCGTGGGGGAAATTATGCCCATCAAAGCAGAAATAATAAGAACATTATCAATTCCTCCATTTCGAAGTTGCTCTTTAACGTCTAAACTTAAGGCAGAGTATAAATTTCCATTGTACCTCTCAATTGCCTTCATTGTTCTGCAATTTGGTATCTTCAAATTTTTCTCCCATGCTTTCCTGCGTTTTTCAATCTTTTTTTCAGGATTGCTATCGTACCTATTGTAGTAATCAAGTACCTCATTCTCCTTCAAATTTGAATAGAATTCAATCATCTGGAATCTAATTTCATCTAAAAACCGAAATTTATTAAATCGTTGATCTAGATAAACTTCATTCCATGGTTGATTATTGCCATCTGGTATCTTTTTTGAGCAGCACGGTATAAGAAAAAGAGCTCTTCCCCCTTTGGAGTTCTCACTTGCCAGCCCCCTTATCCTTTTAATTGATTCTTCTGTCAAAACATTCTTGCTGGTTACATGTTGGGTGTTCCACAGCCCTGATTTTCGTATCTTCTCGTCATCTGCATAGTATCCTAACCAGTTTTCGCTTGGTGAACACGCACCGCATGATAATGTAGCTATTAATTGTTCTTCAAGCAGTAATCTTTCATGTGCGCTACCAACAGGTATACATCGAAAAGTAAATCGTTCTTTTAGTTCCTTGCTAACTTCTTCCTCAATCTCTTGGAATGTGGGGGCATTCTGTTCTAACCATTGCTCAAGCCTATCATCGTCAGGATTTTTCCTTCTTACCAATGCTCCACCAAGATGCTTTCTGAATACACTTGAATTCTTGTTACCACCGTAATGGCTGGTTATTCTACTGCGAAAATTTCCATCAACTCTATGAGTTCCTACCCGTACAATCCTTTCCCTCTCATTCGGGTGGTTACAGCAAAGTTCACCCCTCTCATAAAAAAAGTATATCCCATTTTCTGGAAGATCACTTTTGTTGATTGGATAACTATAAAGGGGGAGTGGTTCCAGTATGTCGTGAATCTCTTTATAAACCACTTCTACCACTTCTGGCGCCATAACATCATTTGCATCTTTCATATCGGTCACTTCAAAACAGGCCCATGAAGTTGAGTTTATCCATCATAACTGCACCTGTCATAAGGATGGGTTCATTCTTTTCAGAGGTGTTTCAATTCTTGTTTTATTGCGGAACCTAGTTTCATTATACAGCGGAGCGAAGGCCCATAAGTCTCGCAAAAACTTCGTTTTTGCTTGACTAACAAAGTCATAGATTTTGTCAAGTATTGGATGTTGCGCTTGAAGAATACACTCTTATACGTACATCACATCCATCTGCTTTTCTTTTAACACTACCTCTGGTGACGTGAGGCTGAATTCTACAATCATCTTATCCCCCAATAGGCTTGTAACCGCACTATCCAAAGTCTCGAAGGCTATTACTTTGGACATGCCCTTTTCCTTATCAGTAATAACTATAGTGCCGCCGCTTTTCTCTCTCAATGTCTGAATTGCCCTGTACCACATAACTAAATTTTCTATCCCATCTCTTACATTCATCGTTTCACCATCCAGTTTCAATCATTGTTTTTCTAGAGCCTTCTGCAGCAAGTTGGTAAGCTATTGCATTATGGCGAACTCTGAAGAGGATTCTCATAATCCAGCTTTTTATGCCGTTCCATGAATCCTCTTCACAGAACTGCCCATCTTAATCTCTAAAACAAATCCAGAAGGTCCGCCTCCTCTATCGTAGTTGCGCCTGCTACGAGTGCTACTTCATCCTCTTCCAACTCCTCCTCTTCTTCTTTTTTCTTGCGCTTCTTTTTCTTTTCTCCTTTCACCTATTACGCCTCCTGCATATGTAGGCAATCACCAATCTTTTTATTTTGCAACATGTTTCAGAGGATTTGCGCGTCTAATCGAGTGGTTGAGCCTGTGCCTCATGTTTTTTGTATATGGCCATTCTGTCACAACGTAGAGACTGCTGTCACCAATTATAGCTACGTAGACTCTGAGTTGATTGTACACAAAAAGCAGACTGCCTTTTTCCGAGTCGTATCAGCATTTACTTCTTTGCCCAATCTTATTCCCCCTTTTAGTATCCGCTGTAAGTAGATACGTTTAATATGCACAAGATTATAGGGATTAAAGAGGCATCTCCAATCAATTTTAGCTACAAACGATGGATGCTCCAGCTTCTAAGGGGTTTTCCACTCTTGACATTGAGTTTAATCTGTGCTTGATTTTCTTGGTGTAAGGGTACTCCGTAAGAATTATGAGTTGATCGCCTAATAATTTGCAGATGTATACCCGCAGCTGGTTATAAACCATATAGAGGCTGTTTGCATCACGCCAGCATTTACTTTTTATCAATTCCTTCATTATGTCCTGTGGAATCCTTCCCGCTTCGTTCCTATACCTTATCTCAACCTCCTTTTCATGCCTCTCTACAAAGCGGGAGAGGCAATGTCGTGTCATCCTTACGTTTGGATTCAATCCATTCATAGAGCGCCACCTAATAAGTCATGACCATTCAGTAAAGATAAGTATTTATCACTTAACATGTTTAACATACTTATCATGGATGAAATTTTTGGTGAGGAGATAGTTCACATAATACCGCTAGGATTTGAAATTGATAGAGCTGTAAAGCCATTCGAAAAGTTGAAAGCAAATAGAGTTTACATCCTAACCATAGTCGAGAAGGGAGAATATCCAAAAAAATTCCATGACAGGCAGACCTATTACCTGCATGAAGTTGAAAGAAAGCTCAAAGAGATCGACATTCAAACCAAAGTCATCCACACAGATATTTTCGACCTTTTAGATGTTCTTGGAAAAATTTGCAATATAATCAGAAAAGAGAGAGCTAGAAAGAACATAGTCTATGTGAATATGTCTGCTGCAGGTCGCTTAACATCAGTTGGGTCTACTCTTGCCGCCATGGAGCATGATGCCAAGGCATACTATGTAATGGCTGACAGATATTCCAAGGATAAGAATGAAGAGATGGAACATGGTCTTAGTATATGCGCGAAAGTGAGATTAAAATTCTTAGAGAACTTTAAACTTCAGCTACCTGAGGAAACTGGGAGAAAGATTCTCGTAGAGCTATTAAAAAGGGAGAAATGTATGAGTACAAGAGACATACTGGATTTTCTCAGAGAGGGTGGAGTGAGTGGATTCGAGAAGGAGTATAAAAAATTAGATAGAGGCGGTAAGGCAAACTATTCGATGAAACTGAATAAAAGAATCATAGAAAAACTTAAGAATGGGGGTTATATTGCAGTAGAGAAACGCGGAAAATATAACTTGATAAAAATAACTGAGGCTGGAAAGTATGTGGCATATATAAGTGGGTTAAGTTAAGTGTGTAATGGGCGTTATGAGCTTAAAGATATTGGAATAATAAGAGATAGTGTAATACGGGTGAGCATATTACCTACAGTCGAGGGTGATACTATGGGTAGGGCTGGAATGTCGCTATCAGATCTAATTAAGGGGTGCAAGCCCCAAGAAAATGCAGTTGCAAGTATGTCGTGTAGTATTGGATATGGTGGACAGCAAAGACAGCTTAGAATTGGGATCACTAAAGAGAATGTGAAATATTTTCCCACGCGACCGGAAATTATTACCATTGAAATAGACGGCGAGGATAAATACTCTGAATTGAATGAAAGCTTTTTCAATAAATGCCCAGAACTGTCCACTGCTTATGACTTTTGGGATGATGCAAGAAGTAGGACCGGTCCGAACAGGTTAGTAGAATGGTTACATAGAAATAAGATAGGTATGGGGGATCGCGTTTGCATAGATGTTTTAGTACCTAGACAAAGCTTTGGCTTAAGGGGTTATTCAGAAAAGAAGAGATATGAAAAGAAAAAAGTTAGGAAAAGTAGAGAAGAGAAGGCAAAAGAGTTACAGATCATATCGAAAAAGCTCCAATCACGCTAAGGTGTGCTTCTTTTTTAGCTTTGCAGAGGAGTCCCATCCTGGTCATCTTGCGCCATTAATCCTCCATGCTCAGTAAATAGAATTCTTCGTATCCACTCATTTCCCTAATAATAAATAATACGCCGCCCCAACAAGCATGAGTGCCGTCACTGCAACCGCGCCGTACACCTGCGGATTCCATCTCACGCATTCCCCGTATTCTCATCTTTGAGCGCTTCTGCGAGCTGCTTCGGACTCGGCAGTTGGCCGCTAAGTTCCTTGGGCAGTTTAGAGGTGAGCTTGTATTCGGATATACCGATGGGTTTGCTCATATCCCTGAGAGAGTATTCTGCGACAAGACCTTTTTTGCTCTTGCACAGTATAACCCCAACAGAAGGCTGATCTTCAGGGTGCCGTACCATATCATCCAGCGCAGAGAGATAGAAGTTCATCTTTCCGGCATACTCGGGTATGAACTCTCCTATCTTTAAATCAATAGCTACAAGGCACCTCAGTCTGTGATGGTAGAACAGAAGGTCGATGTAATAGTCCCTGCCCTCTACTTCAAGATGATACTGACTTCCCATAAAGGCAAACCCCATGCCTAACTCAAGGAGAAAGTCTTTTATCTTCTCTATCAATGCCTTTTCAAGGTCCCGCTCCTTTGCATCTTTTTCAATTGTGATGAAATCGAAAATATATGGGTCTTTGATGGCCTGTTCAACCAGTTCAGATTGTGGTGGTGGGAGTGTTTCCGGGAAATTAGTTGTTTTGATTGCAGCTGCCTGCCTTCCATAGAGGTCGCTTTCTATCTGATGAACGAGGACATTGCGACTCCAGCCATTCACTTTGGTCTGCTCGGCATACCATAGACGTTTCTGAATGTTCTTTATCTTCTCCAGCAAAACCACATTATGTCCCCATGGAATTTCTGCCACAGCTTGTGGCAGATTTATGCCATTGATATCCCGCACAGGTTGTGCGATGTCTTTAGACGAACTTTCTCGCACAGCCTGTGCGAGTTTTTTAACCTCTTCAGTATAAGCCAAATAGAATGCACGCATGCGCCAGATATTGCTTGGAGAGAAACCTTTTACATCCTGGAACTCTTGCCGTAAATCTCCGGCTAATTGCTCCACCACACCCTTCCCCCAGCTCATTTCCTTTTGTTTCTCGACAATGCGTTTACCGAGGTCCCAGTAAAGAGAAATTAACTCCCTATTGACAGATAAAACCGCTTTAGTCTGGGCAATTCTGATACGCTCTTTCAGTTCGTTGAGGAAGTGTACATATTCAGAGCGCTTCGTCAGATCAAATCCCATACCCTAATTCCCCTAGATTTTCCTTTATCTTTTTCTTCAATTCTTCCAATTTAGTGGTATATATCTCTAAATGCTTTGCATTCGGATATGCCTAAAACACTACGTGTTTTATGCGGTTGAAAAACATTGTTTTTCAACCGTACGAAAAAGCAAGACTTTTTCGAACATGTTTACAGAGCGGAGCTCTGTAACCGTCTGGAAGCTCTGCTTCCAGACATGTCTCGCGGAGCTTTGCTCCGAAAGATCTGAAGTAATTCGTCTATACATCCATCTAGGTGTGGAAAGAACCGACTTATATGTTTGAGTAACGATACTGCTGTATCACGTTAGCACGTTATAAATTTTCGTAGCGCGCTAAGATGTAAAACTCCTATCTGAACGAGACCTAGGCCAAAGGCATTATCCGTGATGACCTGATAGTACGGCTTTCACTGTTGGAATTATCTCTTCAGGCGCCGTATGAGTAAGGTATCTTTGCTCCCGGTTTTATAGTAAAGAGAATTCTCCGTATCCACTCATCATCCTAATAATAAATAATACGCCGCCCCAACAAGCATGAATGCCGTCACTGCAACTGCGCCGTACACCTGCGGATTCCATCTCAGCACCTTTGCGCCGTCGAGAATGCCAAACGGCAGCATGTTGAACAGAGCCAGAAACGCATTTATGAGAAAGCCGTACCCCCCGAGAGTTATGATGAATGGTATGCCGGACAGCATCAGAGACGCGAACAACAGCGCAAGCACGATATTTGCCAGCGGTCCTGCAACCGAAATGCGCCCGTTCTGCTCGTTGGTTATGTTGTAGCCGAATATCTGCACCGCCCCGGGTGCGGCAAATACGAACCCGAGAGCTGCGGACATAAGGATGGATAGCCCCAGCATATTAGCGTCCATGCGGAACTCCGACCAGAGTCCGTATGACTGCGCAACGAATTTGTGTGCAAGCTCGTGAAAGATGAAGCCTGCGCCGACTGTTACGAGTGATATGATCGAAATGCTGATGAGCATTGAAACGTTTATGGTGCCCCATAGAATCTGGTTCCGCATGAAAACGATAGTAAAGGCAAGTGCTATTGCTATCCATGCAATCACAAGCTGTTTTATCTCGGTCTCACTTGTCCCGAACTTCTTCCTTTCCACAGGTATGCCCAGTATACTGTCGGTGTATGGATCTCTCATAGCATACTCCCCATTCCTGACAACATGCTCCCTATCCCTGACAATGCTCCGCCAATCAGTCCCGACATGCTGACATTTGCCACATCCAGCACCATGTAGCCGCCTATAAAGGTTCCGATGACGCTGCCGAGATTGGCAAGTGCCGCAACAAGCAGGATGCGAAATATCTTGTTATCTATCAGTCCCTTGGTATCTTCAACCTTTGTCAGACTCATGAAATCCTCAGTTGTGGGGTTGCGCACCCATGCTTCAACGATGCCGGCAAACCAGCCTGCTGCCATAAAAGGGTTGAGCGATGTCAGCCATGCCACAGAGAAGGCTGTAATTATTGACAGCGGGTGTCCCCTCGCAATCGCAGCGCCGAGTGCGGAAAGAGTGCCGTTGATGACGACCCAGTACAGCAGAGCAGTTGCCAGAAGGCTCATCGTGATACCCGACGATAACAGCAGTGCCGCTACCGCGACCACGAATGCGAGCATCGCAATGCCAAATACCCTGATTGGATTGAAACGCTTTTGATGGATAACTGCAATGCCTTCAAGAGGTGGAATCTCCCCCGGATGGCTTATGTAGTGCTGCACTCCTTCTTTATGGCCTGCTCCTATAACTGCAACGACTTTTCTCACACCTCTCGCGGCAAGCAGTATGTTTCCCGCTATAAATGCATCGCGCTCGTCAACCAGCACCCTTGCTGCACCCGGCGAGAAATCTCTCAGTTCCTTCATCAGCTGCGTAACAACGTCCTCGTTGGTTATCTCTTCAAGGTCTATATCTATTTCATCGGCGCCTACGCCCGCTATTGTGGTCGACAGCGCCCAGATCATCTTCAGCTTCTCGCGGAATTTCATCATGCTCCAGAAGCGCTGCATTGTAACCTGTATATCCCTGTCCACAAGCGCAATCCTGGCATTGATCTCATGGGCTTTTTCTATGGCGGACAGCATCTCAGCTCCGGGCTGCACGCCGACATCCATACCTATCTTTTTTTGCAGCTGGGACAGCAATATCTGGACCAGGAACAGGTAGAGCCTGCCGCCTTTCAGCATGTCCTTGATAGATATTTCCTTTGGCACCGCTCCCGTGAGTGCGTCATACCTGCCTTTACACAGCTCCACCGCCACAACATCGGGGCGCTCTGCCTCTATGGCAGCATTAACCTCATCCACACTCTTCTCTGATACATGAGATGTTCCAACTATCCTTATCTCCGTGCTGATCGGCTTACTTTCCACATTAGCGGCTGCTGCCTGCGAGTGTTCTTGCACCTATGTTCACTGCTCCCTCAGCAGTTCAATCGCCCTTACCAGGTCCTTTCTTGAAACTATGCCCACGATTTTACCGTCTTCCATAACAATGAGCCTGCCTATATTATTCCTTGCCATGACTCGCATGGCTTCTGTTGCCATTGCACCAGGAGATATCGTGAGTGCGTCCCTTGTCATGATGTCGGCTACCATCCTTGCATCTCGCTCTTCGGGCGGTACCTTTCTCACATCAGAAAATGTCACGATACCTGTGAGTTCGTCCGACTCGCCAACAACTGGAAATCCCACATGTTTGCTGTAAAACATCATGTCGATGATCTCGTTCACGCTGAGGCTGGCGCCAACCTTCTGAACGCTGGCAGTCATTATGTCAGCAACCCGCACGCCCTTCAGAGCCACATCTGCAACTGTCGCTTTCGTTTCCTCCGATGCGCCAATGTATATAAAAACTGCTATCAATAGAAGCCATGGAGATGGGATAAGCAGTCCTGCTATTGCCATCATTCCTGCTATGATCTTGCCGATATATGCTGCCCGCTCCGTCGCCTGTATGTACGGCATGCGCTCCGCCATCCACGCACGCAACACCCTGCCGCCGTCCATGGGAAACGCAGGTATAAGATTGAACGCACCAAGGACTATGTTCAGTACGCCTATGACAACGAATATGGTTACCGCAGGGGAAGTTGTGAAATCGCTTAAAATAAAGTATATGAGTATGGATGTCACTCCGATTGCGAAACTCGTAGCCGGACCTGCAATCGCCATTTTGAGTTCTGCACCAGGTTCCCTGGGCACTTCCTCCATGGATGCAACCCCGCCAAAAAGAAGCAGCGTTATGCTCCCAATCCTGGTGCCCCTTTTGAGTGCCACATACGAATGTGCAAGTTCATGGAGTAGGATGCTGATGAAGAGCAGCATCGTTGCGAAGAAGCCCATCAGGTATGCCTCACCTTCAGGCACAACTCCACCAAACCCGAATGGTGGAGGGTTCAGGGCGAACACATACACAAACAGCGGTATTGCTATTAGAAGTGTGATATGAAGCTTTATTGGTATTCCGAGTATCCTGCCAACAACTATTGATTCTCGCATAATACACCTTTCGCATAATACACCTTGTATGTTTAATAATCTGGGATATTAATTTGGGGGATACTAATCTGAGGTATTAATCTGAGATATTGATGCTGCCGCCTGTGATAGTATAATGATTGCTGTCGAACGAATAAATATTGTGAAGATATGTGAAGATATAACTAAAGTGCAAAGTGAATAAAGTGCAAAGTGAAGTGAATTAAAGCACCGACTTCATGCGATCTATGGCTTCCTTTATGCGGTCAACACCCTCAGTTAGGGCGAATCTTACATACCCTTCTCCACACTTTCCGAATCCTACGCCCGGTGTTGTCACTATACCGCATTTCTCGAGCAGCACCTTTGAGAAATCTATCGAATCACTTCCTTCAGGTATGCATGACCAGAGGTAGAACGTGGCCCTTGGTTTGTCAACATCAAGTCCGATGCCGCGCAGACCGTTATAGAGTATGTTGCGCCGCTCCTCATATATCTTCATGCATCTCTGTACATCGTCCTGAGGTCCGGTGAGGGCAGTGATGCCTGCTATCTGCACCGCCTGAAACGTACCCGAGTCTATGTTGGTCTTCACGCGGCCAAGCCCCCCGATGATATCCCTGTTTCCAACCGCATATCCGAGCCTCCATCCCGTCATGTTGTAGATCTTGGACACCGAGTGGAACTCTATGCCAACCTCCATAGAACCATCTACTTCAAGGAAGCTCGGCGCCCTGTAGCCGTCATAGGTCATCTCGGAGTACGGGTTGTCGTGGCACACTATAATGTCATTATCCCTTGCAAAGTCAACCACGTCCTTGAAGAATGATGAGTCTGCGGTCGCAGTGGTCGGGTTATTCGGATAATTGAGGAACATCAACTTTGCCTTCTTTGCAACATCGCTGCTTACGCTGCCGAGATCTGGCAGAAAGTCATTCTCACGCAGCAGCGGCATATAATGCGGTTTGCCATCAGCCAATATGGTGGCATTGGCATAAACCGGATATGATGGGTCCGGTACCAGAGTGATATCTCCCGGGTTCAAGAATGCAAATGGAGTATGAGCTATGCCTTCCTTGGAACCTATAAGAGTTAGAACCTCGGTTTGCGGGTCCAGCCGTACGTTCTTAACCTTCTTATACCATGCAGCAACTGCCTCGCGGAAACCGAGCATTCCGGCATATGATGGGTAACGGTGGTTGTTCCTGTCCTTTGCCGCTTCATACAGCGCCTCTATTATGTGGGGTGCGGTCGGCAGGTCCGGGTCACCGACACTCAGGTCTATCATGTCGATACCCTTTTGAATGGCCTTCCCTTTGGCCCTGTCTATGTCCGCGAACAGATACGGCGGCAGTGTGCTGAGTCTCTCTGAATACAATCCATGCAACCTCCAGTAAAACCATGATGTGATAATGTAACTCTCTGCCTGATGATGCAACTCTCTGCTGGTCTTTAGAAGCTAACTGCTATACTCATTGATTGGTTTATATGTTTTATGTTCGATTCTCATTCCCACCGCGTGATGGATTGTGCTTCCAATTACATCTGGGGTGGTAGACAATAAGATTGTATGATGATAATAATAAATAACATGAATCAAATACGTAAATGGTGCTCCATGATGCCCCACAGGGCATATTTCCCGTTCATATCTTGCGAACCAAAGGTTCGCGGGACAACCGAATACGAAGTATTCGTCAAGTCTTGCGAACCAAAGGTTCGCGGGACAACCGAATACGAAGTATTCGT
>JAUWIL010000090.1 GCA_030605385.1 Methanobacteriota archaeon | reverse complement strand
CTTTCTCAGCACTAAGTATGCGATTGCTAACATGCCTGCAATGGCGAATACCGCTTCGAAGCCTGGTGGTTCCGGTGTTGGTGTTGACTTTGGCGTCGCTATTGGCACTATAGACGGTGTAGGTGTAGGCGGTGGTGCGACAATCAATTTAATTGTCTCATCTTGCATTTTTGGTTCATCCTCTCCTTCAAGACTATAACGTGTTTCTGCTTTTACCTCATACTCCCCATATTCATTCGCTTGTATTCGCACGGAGAATGATTTTACATCTCCAGGATTAAGGATATAATCGCTACCATAAACACCCGCACCGTATTCAACGAATGCAGTTCCAGTAACAGAGACTCCTGAGGGGGGTTTTAACCTCAGTTGGACATTCATCGTTGAATCCTCCGTTGGATTAACAGCAGTTAATGTAAATATGGCTTCTTCTCCTATTCTTCTCGTTAGCGCTGTGCTCCTGAAGTAAACACTTGGTCCTGTTCTATCCACTCTTACGCTCACTATTTTATCACCTGTTTTTGAACACTGATGAAGGTCTGTTGCCTCTACTTTTATCTCGTGCGTTCCAAGCGAAAGTGAATCGGTAAGCACGGTATAGCTACATCTTTTCTCATTTGGACAATGTGAATCTATCTCTTTTCCATCCACCGATAAACTTATCAAACTGATACCGGTCTCGTCCTCAGCACCATAAGTTATCTCCAACTTCTCTCCTTCTTCAAGTAAATCATCTCCATCCCCTATTGGCACTGTTTTTTCGATATTTATCCTCGGAGCGGTGTTTTCCTGCTCGGTATCTTTTCCATCGGGAATACCATCTCCATCTGAATCCCGAATTAATGGGTCGGTCCACCCGCCTGTCCGTCCTGCGGGCAATCCCTTCGCCTCTTCTCTATCTGTCAAGCCATCACCGTCTGTATCACGTCTATTCGGATCCGTCCCATATTTACGCTTTTCCTCTCCATCAAGAAAACCATCTCCATCTGTATCCGGATTCTCTGGTTCAGTATTCCAAACCTTGATTTCCTCCCAGTCACTCAATCCATCATCATCACAGTCTGATTTGTATGGGCAAGGGTCCATATTATCTGGTATCCTGTCTCCATCGGAATCAAGCTGTGTTATATCATCCCATTTATCCGGATGAGGATCTACAAGACTTATTAGACCATCTCCGTCGGTATCAAGAAGATTCGGATTTTTTTCTAATTTCTTGAGATCGTAAGAGCCAACAGCAATTATACCCTTATCTATCTCATGCGTTTTACAACTTATCATTTCTTTCCTTTTATCGTAATCCTCACTCGTCAGTAAGAGTATCACTGTACCACCACCATCAACCGTCATATTCCTCGTCATTCCTCTAAACCATCCTGCGTATCCTACGATTACGACATTATCCCCCTCTATCAACGGAATCCCGATCTCCTTATCCTTTGTAAACATTTCTTGGTCTTTGATTTCAAATCCCCACTTATTTTTAACGGAAACCTCCGCTCGCTTTCCCGTTGGCTTACTACCATATAATGGATCACTTAAAGACATCAAGTTAATAGTATATGCGTCTAAATCAACACTTCTATCAATACTCCTTATCTTCGCATTCAATGAGATATACTCTCCAGCATAAGAATTATCAGCTGTAAATTGTTCGTAAGACAGGATATGCTTACTTGGTGGTAATGCGCCAATATCTGCCGCTATTACTGATGTTGGTGTCATTAAAAACAATATTAGGCTTACAGCTAAAAAAATAACGCAAATTTCCCTATTTTTTCTCATTTTTAAGCCTGTTGTTCCCTTCCCTTTACATCCCCATCCCTTTCCTCGCATGTCCCCCTGTGCAAAAAAAAATAAAAATGTGGGACTACTTACTATTTACTTATTCTTATTCCTTCCGTCCCACAAGATACGCTACTGCCAACAATCCCGCGATTGCAAATATCGCCTCGAATCCCGGAACTTCTCTTGTTGGTGTTGGTGTTTCACTTGGTGGTAGAGTTGGTATGGTAATTGATTTCTCTTTTGCATTGATAGACATTGTCTGCTGTAACTGGCTGAACTTCGATTTGTCCTCGCCCGGATAATAAATAATCTGCGATTCTATTATCTTTGGTCCGACTTCTTCTGACGTTACCTGGATCGTGATATGGTTCTCTTCACCTGGTCTAACCTTGAAGGTACCTGTAAACTGATTAGAGCCGCTTGCTGCGAATGACGTGGCTGTAATGTGGACTCCACTCGACACTTTCAGGATTGATTGCACCGTCAAATCAACATCATTTACCAGTGGATTGATCATGGACAACGTAAAGATCGCGGGCTCTTTTGCCTTTATCGTTGTTTTTGTGCTGGTTAGACTGACTGAAGGGGCAAGTCTGAAGGCGGCTTCTGATGGTACAGGCGTTGTAGGTACGGGTGTAGTAGGTGTTGGCGTAACCTCTGGTGTAGGTGTTGAAGTTACATCGGGTGTTGGCGTTGGAGTTGGTGAGGGAGAAGGTGTCGGTGAGGGCGTCGGCGTAGAGGGGACAGTCACCGTGAAAGATGCACTTACACCGTCTACTGTCACTTCGTAAGTCCCCGCTTCGTCTTCGGCTACCACGCATTCTGCTGTCTCCGTAGCGTTTGCCTCACCCGTAACATTAACCGATTTCACTTCTTCGCCGTTTATCTTGAAGACTACCGTCACGTTCTCGGTAGTATTGCCCGTGTTCTCGAGCGTTGCCGTTATCGTCACATTTTCACCCACTTCTACGCTTTCTGGGGATACGGTTACATTGGTAACCGTCACATCGGCTTCTGATACTGATGCGGTAGCACTCATACTCAAAACCAGCGCTGCTGTCGCTAAAATCACTAAAAACCTTAAGGGTAATTTTCTCATTTTCTTCTTTTTCACCTCCTTTTTTTTAATATCCCTCTTTTACTTTTAGGGATATCTCTACACTCTAATTTTGATATATAAATAACTATCGGAAAAGAAAAAATTTAAAAAGTGAAAATATTTGAATCTTTTTATTGTGATAAAAAAGATAAGAAAGAAAGGGGGTGAAAAAGAAAGATGAAAATACTAACTATTGTTATTCTGGTGGCGATTGCGCTATTCCTGCTGCTGCCCATTCTCTCTGGAACCGCTTCTATCCCTCAGGACATGTCGGCTTCAGAAATCGGCGATTTCATCAGTGGTTATGTGCACTACTGGATAGCGGCATTAAGAAGGATATTCTAAGTCGTACACTACAATAAAATAATAAAAAGGTGATAAAAAAAAAACTCCCCTACAAAATTTTGCAGTTTTTCGCTTTCAGCGAATCATTATCAGCATAATAGTTAACAGAATGGATATAGAACCCACGATTATTGCGATATAAACAGCCCTTTCCTTCCAGAATTTGTTGACTATCTTTTCCCTCTCTTCAATCAGCTTCCCTCTCTGCTCCTCCCTTTCTTCGTACCTTGCTTTATACTCCTGAAATTCCTTCTTCCATCTCAGGAACTCCTCTATTGTTACATATCCTCCCGAGGGCACTCGTCCCTCTTCCTGCGTTCTTACTGCCATTTAATGCCTCCTTTTTACGTTTTGATATTTGAATTTAGATTTTAGGATTTGTTTAGGGTTTAGGATTTAGGATTTAGGATTTCCCGCTCTTTATTCAAAAATAAATAAAAAAGGGGATAAAAAAAAACTCCCCTCAAATTTTTGTAGTTTTATTTTTGCTTTGTGTTGTATTGTGTTTACTTACTTCCTTCTCCTCAGCACTAAGTATGCGATTGCTAACATGCCTGCAATAGCGAATACCGCTTCAAAACCTGGTGGTTCTGGTGTTGGTTCTGGTGTTGGTTCTGGTGTTGGTTCTGCCGTTGGTACTGCGGTTGGTGCTTCTGTTGGTGCTGCGGTTGGTGCTTCTGTTGGTGCTGCGGTTGGCACTGCGGTTACAATCTCCACATCTTTCGTATCCGTATTACCATCTCCATCGTCCGCCTCAATCGTGTATGTTCCTAGAACCGCATCAGAGGTGTCAATTGACCCACTGAACACTCCTTCATCCGGTGTTGGCCATTCTACCTCTGCAAGAGCTATAGACAAGTCCATGGGTCCTGCAAATGTCAAAATCGTTATTGTCGCCTCCGGCTCTCTGTTTGTTACCCCACTTACGTTTAATGGTTCTCCTACCGCTACGGAGGCAATTGGGTCTAATCTAACATAAGGAGATTCAACCTTGAATCTAAGCTCCTCAAGTAAATCATCGC
This sequence comes from Methanobacteriota archaeon, assembly GCA_030605385.1. Lineage (GTDB taxonomy): Archaea > Halobacteriota > Syntropharchaeia > JAUWIL01 > JAUWIL01 > JAUWIL01. The sequence continues at coordinate 3,755 of JAUWIL010000090.1, read as the reverse complement.
TCCCTGCCTCGTCAACGGTTTGATCTCTGATTATTGCCAGAATTTGAGCCTGATTCTTACCAGCAATAAGGCCACCGAAACTACCTATTGCTAAGCCGCCTGCCACATCTCCTGTCTCATACACGCCATCACGTCCCGGTGCAAGAATCAGAGCAATCCACGCTCCCGTCTCTAGGTCTTCTGTCATTGTTTCCTCTTCGCTGAATTCGTTATCACTCACTGATGTTGAACTTACCAGAAGTCCATTTACAAGACTGGCAACAGTTCCCGATTTCCATCCCTTGGGACCTATGAGTATATAGTCCACATCATCCACACCCGTTGCTATTCCTTCAAACACATAGTCGTCATCCTCTGCAACTACATCCCTCAACTGTTTAGCTGTAAGTCCCGGTTCAACCAACCTTATCGTTGTTTTTCCATCATCATCTATATCGTCATAGTCTGCAAGTAGAACTGCTGTTGTCTCATCTATGTAACCTTCTATCGTGTACGAACCGGTTGTATAGCCCGATGTATCCCATTTCACCTCAAATTCATTGTTCTCATCCACCGGTTCATCGTTACCTCCTGGTACCATCTCATGGTCTTTTATAATTAGGTCAATTCTATCGCCAGCGGTTATTGATCCTTTAATATCAATCTCTTCTCCTATCATTACACTTGCCGGTATATCAAAAGTCACCTTTGCTTCCTCAACTTTTATTTTTGCTTCATCGTCGTCCGTTGTCAGTGGCGAATCAGCAACATCAGCATCTTCGTCATAGGTTGGTCCACCGGCAACATCGGGATTAAGTACAAATGTTGTCTCATACACTTTTATCGTATAGGTTCTGTCTTCTGCGCCAGTGGTATCAATTTTAACATCTGCAACACCGTCACTGCCGGTTTGTATCCATGCTGCCAAATTAGTTTCCGTTATTTCTGTTGCAGTTGCGGGATATGCACACACTGCACCTACTGCACATCCGGGATCTCTTGCCTTAACATCTGCTGTATCTTTTATCTCTGGTGCCACTGATGTTTCTGTTGGTGCAACCCTCTTAATACCAGTTACTATCAGATAGTACCAATCCTTGGGATTCCCGTTAACTTTTACCTGCATGTCCTCTCCTACGCCAATAGTATCTTCTATAGCTTCTATTGCAACCTCCTCACTGCGGATTGTGAATGTGTACTCGGGCGATGAAATATCCAGCATGTTACAGTCAGTTTTATCTGTTTTTATTTTAACTTTGTACGTGCCTGTATCAATGTCTACTAAGCTCATTGCGCCTGCAACATATTCTGGAGCTGTTATTGTTCCTCCTGCTGTTTTATCACCTACATATATTGTTGTTCCAAGAGTGGCGTCTAAATTTGTAAGGGCTTGTCCATCAATTGTTTCAAATACCACACCATCGGGATCTGTGAGTTCAATCTTAAATTGTGCCCCTGGGATTTTCCCTCCACCGAAGTTTAGCTCAGCTTTAAACACTATATCTGCACTTGTCGGAACGCTTTTTCCTACTATTGAATCCTGTCCCGCGTTATTCAATATTATGTCTCCAGTGATCTTGGCTTCCTTTACAAATATGTAGGTATCACCGGTATTGAAGGTCCCGCTTGAGTCTACATCATAATAATATTTGCCTTCGTCAACGCTGGGTACCGTGTAAGTTGCTGACAGACTCAACGTGTCGGCTATATCTTCATCAACAGCCTCTAAAGTCACGGTATCTGTATAAGTTCCTGCGCCAGTCATATTAAATCCTAAACCTTGTTCGCCAATATAAATTGTATCGCTGCTGTCTACTTGCTTAGGCTGCCCTACCGGTCTCGTCATCCCCATCGGCATCATCGCTACCATCACAGAAGCAACCATAATAGTAGCCAATGCAATCCCTACTATCGCTTTACCTCTTTTGCTTTTGCCTTTCATTTTTGTTTTCATTTTTTTCTTTTTCACCTCCTAGTTTTTTTTACTATCAAGGAAGTATATAAGATTTTCGGTTTATATCACGCAATGCGTGGGTGGAAATAGGGATTAGCCACTATGGACTGGCACAGCTTTGCCCTATTCCCTGGTGCTTACGTCCCTATTGCCCAGATTTGCCCCCGCTTTCGCCGTCACCTTCATCTTATTTTACTCCCTTTTCTCCCTTCTTTTCTATATGCTATATCTCCTATATATAAAGCACTACTCAAGACTATATGCTTTTCGCTTTTGTCGGCATATGCTATTATAAATATTTTTATAGCGCCCATGCCGCACCGGCGCTCCCATCGGAAATAGATGAGTGTGATAGACTTATCCCTTCCACTTTATATTTTTATTCCTTCACTACCTCTCAGTCTCTGGAATGATGAGCGGGATATGATTTCGCTAATTCTATTATTACCTTTCTCGTCTCTTCTCCACTTCCTTCTATTACTTTTATTGCTCTTTCTCCACTCTCAGCTATTGTTCTCCTCGTCTCCTTCCCATCTTCCGCTATCTCCCTCTGTATTTGATTGCTACTTATTTTTATATCTTCACTTACACCCTCATGTACCTTACCTCCCATCTTGCCCATCTCCACGGCTATTTCCGTCTCCATTTTCCTCACCTCGCTTGTGCTTAGATAGTGGAATATACTAGTAATAATCACTGAAACTACCACTGTCAGCGCAATGGTAACGAAAGCCCAAAAAGCCGTTTCATTTATTCCTTCTACTCTAGCTTCTGCTTGCGCACTTCCTATCGGCACCAGTGCTACAAGAGAAGCCACCATTATTGCTTCTAATAACCCCGTCCATTTTGTTATCTTCATTTTTCCCTCTTTCATTTCTTTTACTCCCTTCCTTCTCTGTTCTGTACTATACCTACTACTTATAGCTTTATGTTTTTTGTTGGCATGCATTTATATAGCGCTTCACACTGCAGCGCTCTCATCTCCGCGAAGCCCTTTTCTCGCGAAGCTTTTTTGATAAAACTTTTCTTAAAAGTTTTGTCAACGCTTTTGCGAGCGTTAGCGAGGAAAAGGGTTGATACGATGAGCGTGATGCTATAGGAATTTTCTTTCTTCATCTTCTTATTTTTTTCCTTTTTGTTTCTTTCTTTAGCACAGGTTTCTTTTTTATATGATCCCAAACACTTCTAAAAGAAGTATAAGAATGCCTATGCCTAAGAAAACATAAGCAGGAATCAGCCATTTACTTATAAGTAATTGCCTTGCCCTTAGTTCGGTTGTATCCATCATTATTTCCTTTTCCCCTTTTTTTTCTTTGATAAAACTTTCTTTCTAAGAAAGTTTTCCTTCGTTTCTTTGGTAAAGCTTTCTTTTTTAAAGAAAGGTTTATTCTTTGCTCTCCCTTTTTAAATCGAAAAATTTATCAGCAAAATCATATCCAGCATGCAAATCCTCATACTTCACCATCCTGTCTCCCTCTTCTGACTTCCTCATCGCATAAGTCATCGCAACAGATGACCTTTTAGACCCGATATCAAGAATTTCTATCATCCCCCTTAGCGTCTTATTTGTATTTTCTTCCATCTTTGCTATTGTTTTGTTCGTTGCTCTATTAGTAAGCACCGCAGTAATTACGATAGCAACAATTGTAAGCATTGTGGATATAAATATTGAGATTAATGTCAATTTAAAGGACTCGTTTTCCGCTGCTTCAGCACTCACAGCCGACACTAATGTTACAAGAGAAACTAACATAACCGCAGCCGTTGCAATCCCTATTATCGCTTTACCTCTTTTCGCTTTTGTCTTCATTAATCGCGAAAG
>JAUWIL010000074.1 GCA_030605385.1 Methanobacteriota archaeon | reverse complement strand
GATGTCTGGCTGATCAAAACAGACGCAAATGGAAATAAAGTGTGGGATAAGACCTTTGGAGGAAGCGATGATGATGCGGGATTTTCAGTTCAGCAGACCTCTGACGGCGGATACATCATCACAGGATGGACATGGTCATATCGCGCAGGAAGGGATATCTGGCTGATTAAAACTGATACAGATGGAAATGTAGAATAAGATAGAACCCCGCTTCAGCCATTCTACTTTTTCTTAAAAGATATAAAAACCCCAGCCACCATAAACACTGTATGCTGCGCTTTGCTGCGCTTTTTTTGCTTAACCGTTTTCAGAGCGCATATCCCATTCTATGCTTCTGTCAGTGTGAACTCTGCCTTCAGGGGTATGGTTTCTTCCGATGTGATTTTGTGAAGAACCACCAGTTAATAGAACTGGTGGAATGTCGGTTTAAACAATATTGAATTCAGTGTGCATTTCAGGTGTGCATTTCAGGTGTGCATTTCAGAACAGCTTGTACTCCCTTTTCATGAATCCCTTCCAGGTATTGGGTATTTCCTCCAGCGCATCCTCGACTATGGCATGGGCAGTGTCCATTATCTGGTCTATATGTTTCTCGCTGTAAACTTCAAGGTCCACGACTTGCGGCTCGTTGATCGGCGCCCCTATCTGCGATACAAGGTAACATGAAGCCTGCTCCACTTCGGGTTCCTCTTTTATAAGCGTGTCGACTATTTGCTGTGCCGTAACATTGTAGATTTTGCCTACGTGCGTCACTGGATTCTTGCCTGCAGCCGCCTCAAGCGTCATAGGTCTGTACGGCGTTATGAGTCCATTGGCGCGGTTGCCCCGCCCAACCTGACCGTCATCGCCGTGCTCTGCGCTCGTGCCGGTGACTGTTAGGAAGTAAGTCTTGTTCCTGGAATCATCTGCCGTGTTAACGTAAACCCTTACCTTCTTGTCCGTTATCTTGCCCGCAATTTCCAGCGCAAGCCCCTTTATATCCCTCTTGACCTGATTGTATTCCTTGACACTGGCCACCTGACTGGATATTACGGCTACTGCTATTGTAAGGTCTATCTGTCTGCCTCTGCGCACTCCCATGACCTTGATATCTTCACCTATTGCAGGATATTTTCTCTTGATTTTGCTGCTGTTCAGGTATTTCTCAACCTCTAATGTTATCTTCTCGGTTTCCGTGAGCGGTGCGTATGCGACCGCCAGAGATGTGTCGTTGGCCCTTGGTATTTCCACATCACCCTCAAAATTACCAACCAGATCCACACTTCCTGACTTGATCTTGTAGTCGATAATGATGTCACTGTCAACATTCAGGAATCTAAGCTGTTTCTTTAACACATCGCCCGTATGCTTTACGGCAATTCTGCCTATGGGCACCTGTTCGTCATCACCCACACCTCCTACAGCCCTTCCGACCAGAAGCAGATATATTGGCTCTATGACCTCTCCGCCGCCGAATTTAGAGTTTGACTGCCCTCCAACAAGAACGCATTTGTCAACATTGTGGTGCATTATGCGACCGTACCTTTCGATGTAGTACTCGCACAGCTTTACGCTGAGTTCTTCGGATGCCATATCACACAGCGTGTCCGGGTGACCTTTACCCTTCCGCTCGACTATCTCTGTATTAAGATGGCTGACCTGGATGCCCGATCCATTGCGTACATCTAATTTCATGTCCTCATTCACCTTTTTGAATATGTGCTGTGTATGCAGCAATAAGCGCATAATATCAGCTGATGGGGTCAACCAATACCTGATGTGGTATTGACCGGTTTGCTTTTTTAATTATGCCTTCTAATTACGTAAATGAACTGATATCATGTCGGCGCTGATTGTTATAAAGATTGTTATGTAAATAAATGGTTAGTGCGCCGCATACTCACTGCACAACTTTATGCACATCATAAACTACATTATCTTGCTCATCTCGGATACATCCATAAGGCAGCTCATTGCCATCATTTTTGTTTCAATACCTTCTTCAATAAGCGCTGCAGCTGGGTTCGTTCCGCCAGCAATCACAATGCCGATTTTATCCCTTGAAACCGATATGCCGAACACATCGGAGTTTGGTCCACCAACCTCAATGACGCCGCTGATATCGGCACCCTCCAGCCTATCGAATACTTCTTCTACAGCCTCCCGGGCAGTCATGGGAACCTCGCGCATGTTTGCGAGGATTCTACCAGAACCTGTTTTAATCAGCTTCATGACCGATGTATGGTCTTTACCTATCAGAACCTCCATGGGGTCGATTGTTGTGCTTGAGTAGCTGAGGAAGTCCGTGAAGCGGGTGGGAGATCTTCCAATGACCTGAATTATACCGCCCCCTCTATGATTTACCGGTATGCCTGCCCTGGAAAGCACGCTGTCAAGCGTGATGCTGCACATGGTGGCAATCGCCACAGAACCGGGTTCAACAGTAATACCAGCTACATTCTCTCCGGCATTAAGTATTTTGTAGTAGGGGCTGACGCACAACTCGCTGAATGCAACCTGCTCGATCATACCGAGTGCGGTGTCAATGTATTTCTCGCTTATGATGAAAAGATTGGTTATCACCGTACCTTTCATTGTTTCGGGATTGAAGGTCGCGCCGTACATCATGTTAGTTATGTGATTTGAGATTGGAATAGGATGCCGTGCGCTCGAATATCTGGCTCCGCCTTCTTGATTTGCCAAAGTATGCACTTGAATCCACACCTTATGCGTTCAGCTCTTTTTTAGCTCTTTAATATACGTACAGACTCTTAGACCCCTTAATAGACGTATAGGTATATTCAGATATTTCATCGAATGCTTCCACCGAATGCAAGTACACGATGTGCTGGACTGTACACCGCAGACCGTGTATGGGTACTGCTGCCCATTGCTTCAGCCCTGATATTGTTAGCCCTGGTACTATTAGATTAGTACCCTGGTACTGTTAGATTAGTACCTTGGTACTGTTAGATTAGTAGAAAGGTATTTTACTTTTGTTGTGCAACCGTATGACTATGAGCGATGCAGACGTAATAGACATGATAAAGAGAATACTCGCAGACTCCGGTTACATGATTGCACCTCCTTCGTCATATAACTTTGATTTTAAGGCATCGCGCGGCAGAGAGGAAATGGATGTCAAATACAAGCTGGTATCGAGTCAATCTGATATGCGAGAGCTGGTCAATGTTGCAAGAGGTGTTGGAGGGAGCGCGCTGATAGTGTCCCCGGGCTACTTTACGGAAAGTATGCGAAGACTGGCTGAAACCAATGGAATCGTTTTATGGGATCGCAACGACTTCGAGGGACATATAGGAAAAGTGGCGTTAATAGACCTCGAGAATGGGAGAAACGAAGCAGTAAAATATGCCCACATGGGTTCTAAGTCCGCAGGTTTTACAGGAAGTGAGAGATCATATGACTCGCGGAACTATGTTCCACATGATCCAGCGGGGAGGGGGGATGGCGAAAACGAATCTTTTCTGGCAGGATTCTTTGGAGGTGTGACCTCGGAGGATGCCAGATCCAGCGTCACATCGTCATCATACGGCATTGATGACCGCAGACCAGGTGCGCGGCTCGACTCATATGCCAGATTGGACGGCGGCACCCCTGTAAAAACCACAGAGTTGAAAATAAGGTCACTGCCAATAACCATAAGTGCCGAAGACGCTATTGCTGTTGCACGCGGAAAGGTGCGTGACCCCCAGATCTCAAAACTGAAGTTTATACCCGTATTGAAGTACGATTACCGTTTTGACCTTGGGTACAACTACAGAGAGAGGATAATACCAATAAGTGGGGAAGGCTCCATAGCAATAAGTGCCATAACCGGTGAGATTCTTGATATATATCTTGACCGCATTGTTGACAGTGTGGTTGTGCCGCTTGAAGAAGAATATTCGATCGAGAAAGCTGTGAGATCCAAAGATAGTATTCACTCCATTGCTGTCGAGGAACTCATAGAGGTGCATACAAAGGAGGTTACGTTCAACGAGGTTGACAGCTCTGTGATAATGACCGAGAACAAACGCTTCGGCCCACGCGAAAAAGACCTCAACCTGAGCGCTGGCGAGGTGCTGTATGTACCTATATGGGATATTAACTGCTCTGAAGGCTTCATAGAGATTGACGCAACCACCGGTAATGAGCTGAATACACCAATAGACAGCGGTGCCGAATTTATATAGGTGAGACTTTACCTGCTGATTTTAACAATAAGTATTATTAATTGCTACGGTTATTACACTTTAGTAGCATAGAATATGCAATTAACTGAATAACAGGTTTGATTGTGGTGGGACATATAAGATGAAAACGAATCTGAGTAGAATCGGCGTATCGCTACCAGAGAGTCTCCTTGACAGGTTTGATGAAATTATAAATAAAAGAGGGTACTCGTCCCGATCAGAGGGCATAAGGGATGCAATAAGGAACTACATAACGCACTATGAGTGGATGGGGGATGTTCATGGAGAGCGTGTGGGAATCGTTACTATGGTGTATAACCATCATCAGCGCGGTCTGGTAAATGCTATCATGGATATTCAGCATGAACATACGGATGTCATCGAGTCGTCCCTGCACGTCCACATCGACCATGATAACTGCCTTGAAGTTGTCATGGTGCAGGGGGAAGGGAGCAGGGTTAAGGGGCTTGTTGAGCAGACTATGGCACTGCGCGGTGTTAAGCATGTACGCCTGATAACCCTATCACTTACGGAAGGGATTTAGTAAGACGGAAGGGGTTTAGTGAGGCAAAACATACAGGTTTGAACTGTACATAAGTTTGAACTGCATATAATTGTCAGTATCGATTGGCAGTGACGAAGGCAAATGGCAAACATTGGAGCTGTCAAATCTACAACCTCTGTCAAATCTACAACCTGTAAGGTATGTATAAATGACCTGCGTAACGGTCACATAACGGTCTACATAATTTGAATGTTTGGAGGAATTTGACCATGGGCAGTATATTATTCGAGCCAATTAGTATAGCGGGCATGGAGCTCAAGAACCGGATTGTAATGCCGGCGATCGGTACCGGCTTCTGTAAATTTCAGACCGGCGAAGTCACAGATCAGCTTAAGGAATGGTATCGAGAGCGGGCAATGGGTGGCGTAGGACTGATAACCGTGGGTGTAGCTTCGGTGAAAGAGGGCGTTCCGTTTGGAGTGGCAGTATATAATGACTACGTTATTGATGGGGTAAAAGAAGTGGTTGCCATAATACATGAGCATGATGCAAAGGCTTCGGTCCAGCTGTGGCACCCTGGAAGATATGAATTTCCACTGATTGGAAAGGATCAGCCGGTATCGGCATCCGATGTCCCGGCTCCATTGTTCTCAAAGAGGACCCCAATGCCGCTCACTGTGGATGAGATTCATGAGTATGAGCAGTTGTTCATCGACGCTGCGGTGCGGTGCAAGAAGGCGGGATTCGATGCAGCCGAGATAATCGGTTCGGCTGGGTATCTGATAAGCCAGTTTCTATCACCTTCAACCAACAGAAGAAATGATGAGTATGGGGGAAGTCTTGAGAACCGCGTAAGATTTCCGGTAGAGATTATCAACGGGATGCGCAAGGCATTGGGAGATAACTACCCCATACTTTGCCGAATCTCTGGCGACGAGTTCGTTGAGGGCGGCAACACGTTAGAAGATATGAAGGAGATTGCCAGGCATCTGGAGGATGCCGGTGCCGATGCAATGAACGTTACGGCAGGCTGGCATGAATCAAAGAAGCCCCTCATAACAATGGATGTACCGAGGGGGGGGTATGTTTACCTTGCCGAGGGGATAAAGAGTGTTGTGAATATACCGATAATAGCATCCAACAGGATAAACGATCCGCTGCTGGCTGAGAGAATACTTGAAGAGGGCAGGGCAGACCTCATATCAATGGCACGCCCTCTAATAGCAGACCCAGAGCTGCCCAGGAAAGCCATGGAGGGTAGATACGATGAAATACGCACCTGCATAGCATGTAATCAGGGGTGCCTCGATAATGTGTTCAGGGGCAAGCAGGTAACGTGCCTTTTCAATCCCGCTGCTGGCAAGGAGGCAGAATACCGCATAAAGCAGGCCGAAGAGGCGCGAAGGATAGTGGTAGCTGGAGGAGGGCCGGCAGGATGTGAGTTTGCCAGAGTTGCGGCACTGAGGGGGCATACAGTGGTGTTATTCGAAAGGAATGGTGTCCTTGGCGGTCAGATCAACATAGCAGCTGCATCGCCGCACTCCGAGGAGTTTGCCAACATTCCGAGATACTATAAGGCGGTTCTAAGCAAGGATGATAACGTTACGCTGAGAATGAATACAGAGGCAACACCAGAGCTCATAATGAACGAAGGCCCGGATGTTGTGGTTCTTGCAACAGGTGCTGTTCCGGTTATACCTCCAATCAACGGTGTTGACAGACCTGATGTGGTGACAGCTTTCGATGTGCTGTCAGGCAAGGCTGCAACCGGAGACAATGTAATCATCATTGGAGGCGGGGGCGTGGGCTGCTCGGTGGGCAAATTCCTGGGAAGCAAGGGCAAGAACGTCACCATACTGGAGATGCAGGAGAGGATAGGTGCAGATATAGGGATCTCTATGAAATGGCCCACAATAAAGGCATTGAAAGAATACGGCGTTAATGTGATATCTTCTACAAAGGTTGCTGGCATAGGTGATGAGGGCGTAATAACCCAGCCAGCACATGAAATCCACCCAATGGTGCTTGCAACGGATACGGTGGTTCTGGCGGTTGGCACAGAATCTGATAACAAACTTGAGGCTGAGATGAAAAGTGCGGGTGTTGAACTGCATGTGATCGGTGACTGCAGGAAACCAAAGAAGGCGCTTGATGCCATAAGTGCAGGAGCAAGACTGGCTCGCAAAATATAATTGTAGGTATTGTTGTAGCGAGCACGTATCATGGTGAGGTTTCATTTCAATGGATGATAAGTGGGATAAAAACCTCAATTTTGGCGGTTTCCTACAGATATCCACGGTGGACTGGCCGGAAAAGGTGGTCTCGCTGGTCTTCATGCGCGGATGTCCCATGCGGTGCGTGTACTGTCAGAACCACAGCATATTGGGTGGTGAAGATGTCCGTCCAATCGGATATATAGAAAATGAGATCAAAAAGGCAGTGATGCTCATAGACGGCGTGGTGCTCTCGGGGGGCGAGCCAATGATGCAGCCAGATGCTGTCGAGCACATATTGCGATTTGTCAGGGACCTGAATCTGTCCACAGGCATCCAGACCAACGGATTCTATCCCGAGCGCATCGCCTCCATGGTCAGCCAGGGACTTGTTGACAGAGTGGCGGTAGACGTTAAGGCACCCATGAATAATGAGGAAATGTATGAACAGATATGCGGTGTTAGTGGAGCTATTGACAGGGTTAGAGAATCCATCAAAGTGTGCGATGGTAGGGTCGAACTGGAACTGAGAACGACAGTGATGCGCAACCTCCTTGACGTTGAAGATATAAGAGCCGTCGCATCTGAAGTATCTGATGTTGATTGTACATACGTCATTCAGCAGGCACTCCCGGAGCAGGGATGGAGAGAAGACCTTAAGAATGTAGAGCCATTCAGCAGGGATGATATGATGACTTTCGGAAAGGCGGCAAAAGAACATCTCGATGACGTGCGCATACGAACCAGAGAAAACGGGGAGGAGAGAGTGGAGTGAAGGTTATCGCATTCGTCGGAATGCCGGCTTCGGGCAAGTCAGAAGCATCAAGAGTTGCAAGTGAAATGGGCATACCTGTTGTGGTCATGGGTGACGTGATACGTTCAGAGGTGCGCAGGAGGGGTCTGGAAATGTCCGATGAAAATGCCGGTATGACAGGTAACAAGCTCCGTGAAGAGGAGGATATCGATGCCATCGCAAAGCGGTGCGTACCACTCATAGAAAAGTACCGCGGCAAGTCACCCCTCGTAGTCGTTGATGGGGTGCGGGGCATCGCGGAAGCCAATCTGTTCAAAGATGCCTTCAAAGATTGTTTTAAGCTCATACGCGTCGATTCGGATGATGAGCTGAGGTACAAACGCACACTTAACAGATGCCGATCCGATGCGGTTGACTCGTACGAAAGTTTCCTTGCCAGGGATAATAGAGAGATTGGATGGGGCATGGGTGAAGCCATGAATGCTGCTGATGAGTGTATATCGAATGACGGGGTATTAGATGATTTCAGGAGTGAGATTGGAAGAATCTTTGATAATGCAATAAAGCCAGATGGTTAAGATGTGCTAAGGCGTATGTAATAGTGCGGCGTATGTAAGTATAATAGGTGGTCGAGATTCATGGACAATCTAAGTTACTCCCAGATCAGGGTAATTGGAGACCCGTTCGAATGGGCATGCAACCTGCTCGATATGGGGTTCAGCGGCTGGGAGATATGCGGCGAAGGAGACCATGCAATAAACGAGAGCATGGTGCGTAAGGTGAAGGAGGCTGTGGGGTCCACAGACCTGACCATCAGCGTTCATGCTCCGTTTTCTGACATAAACATGGCATCCGTAAACGACCCGATATGGGAAGTGACTTTGCAGCAGATAATTGAATGTATCGAGCTTGCTTCGGAGATAACGTCCATCGTGGTGGTACATCCCGGATACCTGTCACCGCTGGGTTCGCAGATGCCCGATAGGGCTTTTCAGAAACTTGCGGAAGGGCTTAAGAAAGTTTGTGATGCCGCGGAAGAGTATGACATGCTGGTGTGCGTGGAGAACATGGTTAACATTTACTGGATGTTTGGACGCGACCCGGACAGTGTGAAGAGAATAGTTGAAGCGGTGAACAGGGAAAACCTTGGAGTAACACTGGATATAGGTCATGCAAATACAACGTCAACGCTTGATGAATATCTCAGCTGGGAGTGTATACACCTTGTGCGCCATCTCCACATCCATGATAACCACGGGGAATTGGACGAGCATCTTGCATTGGGTAGGGGCAGCATAGACTGGCAGACAGTTTTCAAGACTCTGGAAGCATATGACGGGATGCGCGTCATGGAACTGCGCACCATACCTGAGGCAGAGGAGAGCATAAAATATATCGAATCGCTCGAGCAGTCATCTTGCAGAACGTAGTTCCGCTATACAGCGTGGAGCAAAGCTCCACGAGTCTTGCGAAAGCAAAGCTTTTGCTATACAGTCAAAATCTTCGATTTTGACAAGTATGCACGATAAGGTTTTTCAGCAATCAGGTAGCTGATGTGTGCGGATACATCTACAGATGACATGTGTAATCTACAGATGACATGTGTAAACGGCGTGTAAACTACTACAAACTAAAGTTTGTAGCGTTTACAAAATTGCTTGATGATGTGCTGCATTCATCCCCGTCTTTAAAGGCGGAGCGTTCTGCAAGCAATTTTGTAAATAAAAAGCACTGGATTGACGAATGCTATGGGTGATATGACAATCTTAAATGAACTGAAAAATATTGTAGATCCTGACCGTGTTACGGATGATGAGGGTGAGCTTTACTGCTACTCCAGAGATGTTTCTCTTGTATCTGGGATGCCCGACTATGTTATCATGCCAATCAGCACCAGGGAGGTATCTGAGGTTGTTAAGGCTGCTGCAAAATACGGGGTGCCTGTCACCACCCGCGGCGCTGCCACCGGCATGGCAGGGGGCGCCGTCCCCGTACGCGGCGGCATCGTTCTGGACATGACCAGAATGGATCGTATATTCGGTGTTGACCTGCCCAACCTGCAGGTAACTGTCGAGCCTGGCGTTATGCAGAGCGACCTCAACAGAGAACTCAAGAAATTCGGTTTCTTCTTCCCTCCTGACCCTGCCAGCTCGGATTTCTGCACAATCGGGGGGATGATCGCAAATGACGCGAGCGGGATGCGCTCCGTGAAATACGGCACCACCAAGAACTACGTGCTTGACCTCGAAGTGGTGCTTGCAGACGGACAGATCATAAACACCGGCTCGAAGGTGCTCAAGAGTGTGTGCG
>JAUWIL010000016.1 GCA_030605385.1 Methanobacteriota archaeon | reverse complement strand
GCTCTACCAACCTGCGCTGCATCTCGATCTGCGATCCATCGGTGCTGATAAAGGGGTCGATAAGTGCTATGCGTGCAGCGTTCATGTAGTTAATGTCCGAATCAAGCGGGCTGAACGTCTCACTTACGCCCTGCATGATATATATGACCTTCTCGCCATCTGGGCCAACGAAGACCAGAGCGCGGCCTGTTGCCCCGTCTACAAGTCTTATCCTGGATGCATCCACGCCTTCGTCAGAAAAGTCGCTTATGATCTTCTCCGCCTCACTGTCATTGCCGACGACCCCGACAAAGCCTGTCCCCATACCGAGTCTGGATAGTCCAACTACCGTATTGGCTGCCGAGCCACCCGAAAAATCCTCAATTGAGGCAATTCCCATCTTCTCGCCGGGTGCTGCGATCCGCGTCACCCTGTGCAGAATGTCATAATTCAGGGCGCCGAATCCCACAATATCCAGTTTCCGGGTTTCCATCTCCATCACAACCCCTTCTATAAAGGCTACAGTTAAAGCTACGGTTATCCAAGCTTTGCGGCACGTCCTCTCACGGCAGACCTGAATATCTTGTGGGCGCTTACAACATCCTTTATGCGCTCCTCGCCTGCGCCCATCACCCAGTGGTAGCACGGCACCATCTCCGCCTCGCCGCTCACAAGCAATGTCCTGAGATTCTCTGTCAGGTATTCATCGGGAATGCGGCTGAAATCATCCTTGAAGTCTTGCGAAACGAAGTTTCGCGAGATATCTGAAACGCTTTGCGTTTCAGAGATATCTTGCAAAGTCAAAGAATTCTCCCACAATTCGGCAAACCTTCTTACACCATCAAGACCTGAATCAACGAAGTTTATGGTAAACATATCCAAAAAGCGCATGTCCACCGTCCCAAGCGCGGCATTGGCATGGGGCACAGCATAGGCATTACCATTGAATACCACTGCAAGCCCGCCGCCATCGCGCACGTGCTGAAGCATCCTCCAATCAGTTATGCTGTCTCCCACACACGCAGAATTTCGAGTGCTTACGCCGCCGGCATTCATAAAGTGCATCATAGCCTCGACCTTACGGCTGCCCCCCACCACGCGCACCTTCTCGAATACGTCCCCGTATCCTGCCCCCGGTAGTTCCTCATAGAAAAACCTGTCCAGCCTATCCTTCAGCAGTGAATCGTCCTCCATATTCGGGTACAGATTGTCAAGTATGTCCTTCTCCGCGGAGTCGATAACCTTCATGCCGCTCTCATTCAGGCTGCCGTGCAGAGCCTCGAGATCGAGCTGAGTGCAGGCAACGTCCTCAGGTGGGACGCCGATCCGAGAGGCAATGTTGTGCGCATGCTGGCGGTATGAAGTGGATATAATGCGGACCTGCCAGCCGCTTTCCCTGAGTTGGGCTATCATCTCACCGGCACCTCCAACAATGCGGGCATGTTCGGAGACGCGGCGCACGTTATCCTCACCGATGCCGTGCAGCAGCAGGAATGGGACCGCGAGCGCAAGCGTGTCTCCCGGCTCGTACCCGGGGCGCTCTTCCAGAGCAAGTATATCGTCATATCTGCTCAGGACCTCAAAAACCCTGTCCCCGTTTCCGGTAAGCGCCATTACTTCATAGGCGTTATCCTGCGGTGAGAGCGGCCCCTCCAGATCAAAGCAAATCATCCTGCATGTCATTACGATCAATAAATGAATCGTATTACGATAATATAAAAGAACATGGTTTGGGTGGGTATGGTGCGCCCCAAGCATGGCTGCCTGTATGCTGCCTGTATGCGCCAAATTTGTCCTTGAGCCTATCAGAGTGCCGCAGTGAATGCAGTACATCGCCGCTGGAGAGTTTGCAGTGCTACAGAACTTGCAGAACTTTATTCTCATCTTGCAGAACTTTATTCCCATGAGATGATGTGCCCGCTTTCTTTTCCCAAGAATGCCATTCACTGCAAGAAACCTGTCTCCAACATCCTTGCCGGACAGATGTATGTAAAGTTCTGATCTACGGAGCCCATTTCTTCGATAAGACTTATATATCTATTTGATGTATATCTATTAGCATGACAACCAAAAGTATGCTAGTTCAGGTGAGGATGCCGCCGAGAATGGTAGGTATTCTGGATAGTCTTACCAGGAGCGGCATATACAGCAGCAGGTCTGAGGCAATAGTGGATGCTGTTAGAAGGCTTACCCTTGCATTCGAGAGAGACGACCACTTCAAAATGCTTGTTCTCAGAAGCTATCTCGGAAAGAAGGGAAGTGGATTGATAAGTGATATAAATAAGGCGCTGGATCATGCCAAGATAGAACAGGCAGTTGTAAAGACCTTTGGAACAGATGATCCCTTGAGGATAATCGAAGAGGGGCGCAGATGATGCTGATAGATACAGACGTGCTTGCAATATATCACATATTTCTCAGCGACCGCCGACACGAGGCTACTGCAAGTTTCATAGATCAAACGAAGGAGAAGGACCGGAGTACCTCAGTCTACAATCTCCTAGAACTAGTTGGGGTCATCTCTACTGCTGGAAAGGCAAAAGAGGCAGAGATCCTATTGGACCTATACCTTAAAGCAGGAGATATCAACATCATCTACCCCGACATTCCCCTGTTGTCATCTGAAGAGTTCTGGGTGGATTATGTGAGAGAACTGAGAGACATAATGCTGAGAGGGGTGAGGTACGGTGATGCAAAGATCATCTGGGTCGCAGAGTCGAACGAGTGCGGTCAGATTGTAACATGGAACAAGAAGCATTATGTCGGAAAGACCGACATGGATGTGATGGATCCGAGCGAATGTCTTGAGAAGTGATAAAAATTCTCTATCCCTTTTTTAGGGGGGGGTGTCAAAGAGTTGCAGGACCTCATAATTGCACAGCTAACGGAAGAGCAGGTTCTGATGGTAAAGCTGATCGCAAGCATCCTTTTCGGCACCATATTCCTGCACATATCAACCCTTATCTTGAACTTCAAAGATGCAAGCTGGGGCAATGCGCTGCTGATAATGGCAGTCAGCAGTATAGCAGGCATAGCCGTGCATGTTGGGGTAAGCCCCCTGATGGGTGCGCTTGTCGGGCTTGCTGTAAGCATAGTTCTGATAAAAGCCGTATACCGCGTGGGCTATCTAAAGTCAGCCGTTGCATGGGTGCTGGGCGCAATAATGCCCTACATGATACTGCTGTTGATAAGCATAATGCTGTTATCTCTGGCATTCCTTGTTGTCATCGGCATAATAATGACTCTTGTGCTAACGTTCCTGCCCAGAATATTATGAAGGAAATATTATGAAGGAAAATATGTGAATGATGACGGCAGATTATGCCGCCAGAATATACAGGCTGCCAGAATGTCCAGAATATACAGGCTGCCAGAATGTCCAGAAATACAGGAGAATGTATGGGCAAAAGGGAGGAGATATGATTATCTCAGCTCAGCCGCTCCTCCGAAAGTTTCAAATGATCCGTCTCAACTTCAACAAACACCTCGAATATCTGCTTCACCCTCTCATTTTCAGCCTCTTCTGCTGCTTTTCTATAGAACTCGATAGCCCTCGCCTCCCTTGCATGGGAATCCTCCAGATTCTCTTTATTTCCTGTGTGGCATGCATCGTCTCCCCTAGGTAAGCTGTCAAGCTTCAGTATCTTCCTCCAGACGCTGGCATGCTCTGCTTCAACCTTGCCCAGAGCTTTGAATAACAGCTTTCCCTCGTCGTCATCCGTCTTCCTGGAAGCGCAAGTATAAAACGTGGCGTTGCTGACTTCTACCTGTATGGCGTGCTCAACATTTGCCTTATCCACTTCGTTCAGTTCAACATCAAAATTGACTTTCGCGCCCTTTGCCTCTTTTATGTACTTCTTTTGTGCTCCACAAAAAGGGCAGTTATCAGGGGCAGTCTCCCCTATACACGGGTCTCCACAGATCTCGCATCTCCATAATTTAACCATAAAATCACCTAGCTATATTGCTCTGGAGTCATGACGTTAAAAGGCTTTTCCCAAAATAATCTCCGCCATTCTCGAGCGAATTTTCTCCTCGCCTGTAAATTTCATCATTTCCTGCCAGCGCCTCTGCATCTCGCACAGGCTCTGGAACGGGTCGTGTTCCGGCACAGCATCATTTCCGGCAGTCAAAATGCTGCTCAGCGCCTCTTCGGCATCCTGCCCTGCGCCATCAGATAGATATGCCTCAGACAAAAGCCTGCATGACTTCTCAACCTTATCCTCAAGATCGTCCTTCATGAAACAGCCGGGATATGGGTCGAAATCCTCCGGGCAAACTCTCACCATACCGTCCATGTCCTTCTGACTTCTGATCTTCTCCCTCTCGTAAACGAAGCGGTAGATGTCCTCTCTCAACTGCTTCCACGTAGGGTGCGCCTTCGGGGGCGGAAGATGCTTGATGGAGAGCTGGTTGTCGAGAAAGAAATTGAATCCGAACATCCTCGCGTTCATCAGAAAATCTATGTCTTCTCCTCTGGTTACCCCGGGGTCGAAAGACACGACCGTGAACAGGTTCCGGTGAATTACCATGTTCCCTCCAAATACAAAAGGCGCCTCCTTCAGCCTCGGCCCGGTTCCTATGAATTTATCAAATGCTTCGTTCATCCTTTCATGCTTGTCCCAGTGCTTCATCCATGGATGGAATTTTTTGGTGACGCGGTAACTTCCGTCCGGCTGGATATAGTATCCTGCAACCGCATCAACAGTCTTTCCTCCAATATTCCCGCCTATGAACTCTCTTGCCTTGAATATGAACTTCGGGTCCTCAAATACCTCGTCGTCATCAATGAGTACTGCTATTTCCGAGCCGAGTATGTGGGGGATGAACATACATAAATTCCGTATGTTTGAGTAACCGCGGAGCTGCAGAAGGTCGATGTATTCCTCTCTGCCTTCACTAACTAACAGATCGTGTACCTTCTTCATGTGAGATGATCCAAAAAGCAGCATATCCACCCCTGCATCAGGCCCGGCAGATGCTATGATGCCTGCAACTTTCTTCTCGACCTGCGCCCCGATATCCTCTGATGTGGGTACTGCAATTATTACCAGCTGGAAGTCCTTGTCCTCGATTGTGCCTATACTCTGTATCGCTCTGTGCAGTGTGCCTTCCATGTCCAACGGTGTTGGATGGTCGTAAACCGCATCTCCTTCCTTCCAGCCAACATTATTTTCCCTTCCCCAATACGATGGTATTACCATAGTGCTTCTCAAGATTGCGGCACGCTCCTATTTGCTTAATCATCTTCTTAAATTTCCCGAAGCTTTAAATCGTTTTCCCGTGCGCATTGTCTTTCTGGATGTTTGCAAAAACTTCGTTTTTGCAAGACTTGACGGATGGTAGTCCGTCTGTCCCGCGAAGCTCTGCTTCGCAAGACCTTGCTTCCAGAGATACTTCGCTTCCAGACATGATTTGGACAAGAATGTGCAGACTCACACACAAGTAGGATGATTTAAACATACTTTTCATGACTCTCGTCAAACTTTTTCTTGCACCCCGGTGCGCAGAAGTAATATTTCTTGCCCTTATATTCACTTGTGAGTTTTGCTGTCTTTTCGTCTACATTCATTTTACATATCGGGTCTATAGCCATTCCTTGCTTCACCTCCTCTTATTTTATTGCCCCGTTTCATTCTGTTTTATTAGCCGGTTCTTTTTCTTAGCCGGCGGGGTATAGCGCTTCAGCAACAGTGAAAGAGTTACCACAGTTACAGAACTCATTGCCATTGCAAGCCCTGCAAGCTCCGGTCTAAAAGTAATTCCAAAAAACGGATACAGCGCACCTGCCGCAACCGGGATTAAAGCAGCGTTGTACGCGAATGCCCAGAACAGGTTTTGCTTTATCCTTGACATTACCTTCCTACTCATCTGGATCGCTGCAACACTATCAGTCAGATCGTCTCTTATGAGTACTATTTCACCACTCTCTATAGCCACATCCGTACCGCTACCAATTGCGATGCCTACGTCTGCCTGAGCGAGTGCGGGCGCATCATTGATGCCGTCGCCAACAAATGCCACTGTTTCCCCATTCTCCTGAAGTCTCTTTACTTCTTCAGCCTTGCCCTGAGGCGGCACTTCCGCCAATACATTCTCAATTCCGGCCCGTCTGGCTATTGCCTCCGCAGTCCTGGCATTATCGCCAGTAATCATCACTACCTTGAGTCCCATATCTCTGAGTTCCCTGATTGCGTCACTTGCCGTTTCCTTCAGGGTGTCAGAAATAGCAATCATGCCGCGCATTTCTCCATCCACAGCTACCAATACAACTGTCTTCCCTTCGCTTTCAAGCCCGAGAATTTTTTCCGTGATATCGTCAGAAAATGCGATAGTTCTCTCCCTGAAGAATGTTCTATTTCCCACAAGCACTTCCTTACCGTCGACTGTCGCTGTTACACCCCCTCCTCCAAACGTATCAAACGCCTCGCTCTCTTTGATGTTGATGCCTTTTTCGTTCGCTTTCCTTACCACTGCCTCAGCCAGCGGATGCTGTGAGTTTTTCTCCACACTCGCCGCTATACCTATCAATAGGTTTTCATCAATTCCCATACCTATTGTATCGGTGACTTCAGGCGCTCCCTTTGTAAGAGTCCCCGTCTTGTCAAATACAACCGTCGTCAGCTTATCTGATATTTCAAGAGCTTCACCATTCTTAACCAGGATTCCCAGCTCCGCTCCGCGCCCAATTCCCACGGTTACGGCAGTTGGTGTTGCAAGACCTAGGGCACAAGGGCACGCAACAACCAGGACGGAGATAAGAACTGTAAGAGCGAAAAGTTGAGTACTTCCAAGAAACAGGTACCACACCATAAATGCCAGTACCGCAATCGAGAGCACAACAGGAATGAAATAGCTCACCGCCCTGTCAGCAATCCTTTGAACTGGTGGTTTTGAGCCTTGGGCTTCCTCCACAAGTCCTATTATCTGGGAGAGTACGGTTCCCTTTCCTACTTTTACTGCTTTCAACTTGATTATGCCGTTCCTGTTAAGCGTTCCACCTACGACCATGTCCCTTCTCTTTTTCAAAACCGGTATGGATTCACCGGTAATCATTGACTCGTCAACATAGCTTTCACCGCCAACAACCTCGCCGTCTACGGGTATTTTCCCTCCAGGCTTAACGACCACTACGTCAGCTATTTCGACATCCTCTATGGGTATGTCAATTTCATTATTATCGCGAATTACAGTGGCCGTCTTGGGCTGCAAACCCATCAGCTTCTTGATGGATTCTGAAGTTTTCCCTTTTGCTCTGGCCTCCAGATAGCGCCCCATTGTAAGGAATGTAGCAAGAAAGAGCGCTGTTTCATAGAACATAAATTCCCCCGGAAGTATACCCGAAGTCCCAAGCAGACTTGAGGCATACGCAACTCCCATACCCATGGAGTACATCACATCCATGCTCAGATTCCCGTTCCTAAGGGCGCGGTAGGCTGCGGCAAATATGGGCTGACTCACATACATAAAAGGAAGGGTCGAAATGCCGAGCATAAAATATGACATCTGGTATGAAGGGATAATTGGACTGTGGGCAAGGATCATCAACGGAGCGGCTACTCCAAACCCAATGATGATTCTATTGCGTTTTTCCCTCAGATCTTTCTCTCTTACCAGCCTCTCCAGATCTCCCGTTTCCTCCCCCTCGATGCCGAGATGCTGATAGCCGGCTTCTTCAATGGCATTTTTCATTTCAGCTACTGTTGCCAGTTTCGGGTTAAAGGTGACATATGCCTTTTCGGCCCCCAGATTCACCTCGGCGCTGATTACTCCGTCCAGCTGTTTGAGTGCTTCTTCAATCGTTTTTACGCAGACTGCACACGTCATCCCACCAACTTTCAGTATGACTTTCTCGTTTACCACTCCATAGCCCGCGTCAGTCACCGCCTTTTCAAGGTCGGATAAGTTCAATTTCGCAGGGTCGTAGCTAATCGTTGCTGTTTCGCTTCCAAGGTTTACTTCCGCACGGGCAACACCATACAGACTCTTTAAGGATTTTTCAATTGCCGTAGCGCATGTTGCACAGGTCATTCCCACAACTTTGATTTTGACCTTCCTCTGTTCTTCTTCCATAAACCTGCCCCCGGGCCGCATTCAGTCATGCAATCTGCATTTCACAGCGTCATAATTTATTATATGAGTTCAATGATATTATACGCCACGAGCCAAATAAGGCTTCGCCTGTACCGATGTCTTCAAAAATATTGAGGTGGTTTCCGCCTAATGCTCCGATGCTTAAAAACCGTTAACAGCAAAACCTTATTCAATACAGTCTGATTGCTCATCCAACATCAAGCAAGCCGAGCATCTTACTTACATTGGTTGTCGGGCGCTCGCAATTATAATTATTGCAAACATATGCCGTAGCCCTTCTATTGATGCTGGACATATCTTCGGTAAATCTGGCAATCTGGGTTATGTCAGGGTGTTCCCTTTCAATCGGGCGCATAAGTACCACCTTATTAGGTATGAAGTGCTTCCTGAGCGTTTTCAACATAGCCCTTGTGTCTTCCGTCCGGGGATCGCCAGATATTGTAACCTCGTAAGAGGGTCCTATGCTGAAGTCTGCTGCAACCATGAGGTGTACGTGCGCCAATGGTGATTGTTTAACGTTCGCGGAAAACGCCCGGCTGATCTCCGCAGCCTTCTCCTCAAGTTCTGAGTCTGCACTGATACGGCCCAGAAGCAGTAGATTCATCATCGCCGCAGAGTTACCAGAGGGTAATGCCCCATCATGAATCTCCTTCCGGCGGGTGATGAGTTCCTCGCTGTCGTCTGCCGTGAAATAAAATCCGCCATTTTCATTATCCCAGTAGTGTTCGATGAGATGCCTGTTAAGGTCAAGCGCTTTCTGCAAATAGTTCAAATCAAAAGTCGTTTCATACAGCTCTATCAACCCCCAGATGAAGAAGGCATAATCATCTATACTGGCTGGTATGGCTGCTTGCCCGTCCCTGTAGCGATGTAGAAGGCGGCCGTTCGCGCTGCACATATTCTTTATTACAAAATCCGCTGCGCGTTTCGCAGCATCTTCATACTCTGCTTCATCAAACACACGCGCACTCTTTGCAAGTGCGGAGATCATAAGCCCGTTCCAGTCAGTTAGAATCTTGTCATCCTTTCTGGGATGAATGCGCTTTTCACGGGCATTGAATAGCTTATGATACACCGTTTCAAGGCGTTCCCCGAGTTCTTCCCCGGATATTTCCATATCAGATGCGGTCTCATCGATTGGCTTTTTCAGATGCAAAATGTTCGAGCCCGTTCTTCTTGAAGTCACCTGCTCAAAGAAGTTTCCCTCGTTCCTGACATTAAACAAATCAATAGCCAGATCCGCTTCCCTGTCCTCGAGCGTCTGCCGTATCTCATCAAGCGTCCATAGGTAGAACTTACCCTCCTCCCCCTCGCTGTCCGCATCCTCGGCAGAGTAGAACGCACCTTCCCGGGATGTCATATCCCGCAGGACATACGTGAAGATTTTACGTGCAGTTTCCCTGTACTCTTCCTTCCTGGTTGCCTGATATGCCTCGGTATATGCCATCGCCATCATTGCCTGATCACATAACATTTTTTCAAAATGCGGCACAAACCATTCCGGGTCAGTGGAGTAACGGTGAAATCCGAATCCGACGTGGTCGTAAATGCCTCCGCACTGCATGGCACGAAGGGTCTGCTCAGCCATTTCCAGCGATTTTTCGTTCCCGGTGCGCTTCCAGTAGCGCAGCAGGAAAAGTATGTTTTGAGGGGTTGGAAACTTTGGTGCACTACCAAAACCACCATGATGTTCATCAAAGCCCTGGACAAGCTGTTCATATACAAGCTCAAGCGCCTCTTCGTCGAGTTCTTCCCCTAGCGGGTGTGCAGTTTCCTGCTGGAGGACGGCAATGACCTGCCTGGTTGATTCCGTCACTTCTTCGCGTCTTGTTGCCCAGACTTCCCTGATGCTGTCTATCATGTCCACCACCCCTATCTGTCCAAACCTGCCGTGCTTCGGGAGATATGTTCCTGCGAAGAAGGGTATCTTGCCTGGTGTCATAATGATCGTGAGCGGCCACCCCCCACTGCCGGTCATCATATGGCAGACCGTCATATACACGTTATCAATATCTGGTCTCTCCTCCCTATCCACTTTAATTGAGATGAAAACCTCGTTCATCAGCCGGGCCACTTCGGGATCTTCAAATGATTCGCGCCCCATTACATGGCACCAGTGGCAGCTCGAATATCCTATTGATAGAAAAATGGGCTTGTCCTCTTCCCTGGCTTTCTCGAATGCTTCATACCCCCATGGATGCCAGTCCACAGGGCTGTATGCATGCTGCAGCAGATAGGGGCTCTTCTCGGATATCAGCCTGTTAGGTTTTCCGCCAGCGCCGTTTGATTCGGTTTTCCCTGACATCATCCTCTATAGTATGGTTGTCATTATGTTATAAAAGTTGCAAGTACCTTGATTTCCTGCTGTAATACAGTCTCCACTATAAATCTTGCAGAATCAGAGATTCTGCGAGACAGGCGGAGCTTTGCTCCGCCAAGTCTTGCGAAGCAAATCTTTGTGGGACATGACGAAGGTAGAGCATCCGTCAGGTCTTGTGGAGCAAAGCTCCACATGACAGATAAAAAAATGAAAAATAGATGTTTGCGGAACTTCGTTCCGCAACAGTATAAAACACGCAGTGTTTTAGACATGTTTGAAAAACAATGTTTTTCAACCGTATAAAACGCAAAGCGTTTTAGACATGAACATGGGCGGGTACTCCTGTCCCCGCCCGGATTTATATGGTTCGCCTTTCTGGCTATGCTTTACTCAAATTGATTGTCTTGACCGCCGTCCTCTCCATGCTGTGCAGGGCATCAATCACCATCTGCTTGTAGTACCCCATGTCTGTGGCATAGTGCTCCACCGCACGGGCGCATTCCGCATCTCCGTCCTGCATCCCGCTAAGCCGGTCTATCGTCTGACGCGATGCCTCCAGCACCCACTGGTCCCGCGTATCCGTGTCCACTATACTCAGGCTCTCGGGTCGTATCGAAGTTATTATGTCGCCGTCATCTGTCTCGTATGTATTTGGCTTGCCAACTATCGACACAAACTCCGGGGGATTGATGCTGGCGAGCGCCTGCGTCACTTCGGGCTGGTACTGCCCCGTATACACAACAAAGGTACCTGTCGGGTCCGCTATGCGGGCGCGCCAGTACTCCGACTCGGTGCTGATGTCATCCTTCTCGGTGAGCGTGCCCACTAAAAGCCCGCGGTTGCACTTCGCACCGGTTGGCGTAAGCAGGTATCTGGGCGCGTACTGGTCGTCACCCTCCCTGTATGCGAGGTCGCTCTCTCTAAATTCCTGTGCGAATACCCGTCTGGCAACCTCCCTTCTGAATAGTTGTCGAACCGAAGGACCGTTGGAACCGTTATCATCACCTACCTGGGGCGCTTCCCCGGACGCGGCTGTAGAATCGACTGCCGCAGGTGTTTTGAAGCCGTCATGTATTGCCTCCGCCTGCTCAAGCATCTGCTTGATTTCGCCAAGGTCGGGTTTCGTCGGGTTTATTTCTTCAACCAGAATATACCGTCCAACGCGCGGCCCGCGCACGCTGTAGTATCTCCCGAGCAGCATTTCCTTTATCTTGCTTGTTATTATGGAGGGGTCAAGCGATTCCGCTGCAAGGCTTTTTGCCTCGTCGAGTGTTATGCCCGTGATCTGTTCTGTGATCTCTCGCGGTAGAAGTACATCCTGTGCGCTGATGCCGTCATCTATTACGGCTTTTATGCGCAGGTCATAGATGCCTTCAACCTTGCCGTGTATGGCACATACGCCTTTTACGAGCATGCGGTTGCATTCATTGCATCTCTTGATGAGACCGCTTCCATCCTGGACATTGATGAGCGCACCAACCGTTTCAACCTCCTGGCCGCGCACCTCGATATCCTCTTCGAGTTCCATGATCTTGCTCGTTCGATTGAGTTTTATGCTGAACCTGCCCTGCCATGAGTCGGTCACCACGTTCTCAAACTCGTAGCTCCTTCCCTCCTCAATCAGGGGCAGTTCCGCCTTTGACCATGATACGAACTTTATTGCACCGGTGTCATCCCCAATGAGACCTACTTGAGCTATGCTTTCACTCTGGGACTCCCACAGCTGCAGCACTCTTGCTTTAAGGGTCACCCACTGCCCTCCGGACTGGATGTCCCTTACCTTCAGCTCACTGGAGGTGCTCCCTTTTTAGAATTCACCAATCTGTACTCCACTTTCCTTCAAGAAGTAGTTTACAACGCTTCTACGTGCCTCGCTCTCGGGTACTTTGTACTCCTCTATCAGCATTTTCAGCCTTTTCTCAATTTCCCCGCTGGGCACTTCAATGTCTCTGGCCTTGAACGTGGCCTGTATCTGTTCTACAAGTTCCTTTACCATTTTCTTTCACCTAAAGCCTCTTGTTTGTCTGAATTTTGAGAGGCAATTGGCTCTTTAATCGGCTGGACTATTAAATGTATCGAGAGTGGTGTGAAAGTAATTCCGAGATTGTCACGGTCCATTCTGGCATCAACTTGGCATCAGCACGCATCAGTACATTAGTATGTAGTTTTATATGCTAGTTTACCTAAAATTAGTTTACCTAAAATCTGATTGTTTGGCTGTCCTGGCTGCCCTACACTCATAAACCGTCAACCAAGCCGTCAACCCGTAAGCCGTAAACCCGTGGTATTCGTTATGTCAGACCGCAAAGATATGATTGTTGGTGCCTCTATACAGATGCGCGTTGGAGGCGCTCTTGAGGATAATATCAAAGAGGCGGCGCGCCTTGTCGATGATGCGGCAGGGCTGGGTGCCAGTGCCGTATGCCTGCCCGAGTATTTCTCAATGCCGTGTCTGGTTGGAGCTGCTAACATTAATCTGGAAGGGGGGGCGGCTTCCCTGCATGACGTCCTGCACGACGTGGTACTCGATGTCTCGGGCAGAACTCGGGAATTCCTCGAGGACGTGTCCAGAAGGTGCGGCATTGTACTGGCAGGAAACGTAATCGAGGTATGTGATGAAGATTACTACAACGCGTGCATGGTTTTCGACTGTGGAGAGCTTGCAGGGGTGCAGAGAAAGGTTCATCTGGTTGAGAATGAGAGGCGTATGGGGCTGCGCAGCGGCAGCGGATTCACGGTCTTTGATACTGGTGTCGGGCGCGTTGGAGTTCTTGTGTGTGCCGACATACTGTATCCAGAGGCGTGCCGGGTGCTCGGACTGATGGGTGCGGACATAATAATGAATCCTGTGGTGTCATTCCAAAATGCAGATAAGTTAACAGCCGCTGCAAGGCGCTCCATGTACGTGACCCGTGCATTTGACAATAGCTGCTTTATCATAAAAGCGGGCGGTGTCGGGCGCTCGATAATGGGAAGCGAGCTTGCGGGGCGCAGTCTTATCGCAGCGCCGTGGGGTGTGACGGGCAGCTGCGAGAGTGATGACATGATTGGCGTCGTATCTTCAGAGATGGATATGGCTGTTCTGGGTAGACTGCGCAAGGAGAATCGTTCCCTCGGGCATAGGGTGGTATCCGCATACAGCCAGTTGTTAGAATGAGCTTTCGGGAATGGGCTTTCAAGCAGTCAGCCGTTAGAACATGCTTTCGGGCTTCGTGGAGTTTCGTGAGATTGGATTATGTTATATGTACGTCTCTATCAGGTGCTTTGCCCATTTCAGCTTCCTTTTCTTTGTATCGCTCACATCCGGGTCGTCATACTGGAAGCCTACGAGGCTGATGTTCTTTGCGCCAAACGCCTTTGCCAGGAAGCAGCATCTATCGCCGTCAGTAAAGCCTCCAAAGTTATGTACGTTCTCAAGGGGGGATGACTGGGTTGTTCCGAGCACATTGGTCAGCTGGGGTGCTATTTCCCTTATCTGAGGTATGTTGTCCCCATGGGCATGCACCACCACGAGCGCACCGAGGCGGCTGGCGTGTATGATGTCCCCTATGGTGCCGTCAAGATCCGTTACTATGATGTCGGGCAGGATGCCGTTATTGAGCAGCTTGCTTGCGGCTCCGTCCGCAGCGATGATCGTACGGCTGGTGATATCAGCATTTGCCATTTCCTTTCTGATTTCTTCCTCAAGTGTTGGTGCATCGCCGCATACCAGAACATGCCTGCCCTCTATCCTCGCTCTCAGGGCTTCTGTCTGATCGGGGGTGTTCCCCAGTATCCCTGATAGAAGTTCTGCCGCGCGCTCATCCTCCTCCCTGCTGAAACCAAAGTCCGCAAGTATGCGCCTGTATATCGGTTCCCATTCGCTGAAGTCCATGCAATGCGCACCGCCCTTTCTGCAACCCTTTCTGTAATCTTTCTGTAATGTTAACGGTTTCCAGTCTGTTATGTTAACGGTTTCCAGTCTGTTAAATGTTTTTCAAACTTGACGGAATACCGTCCGTCTGTCCCGCGGAGCTATGCTCCGCAAGACTTATCGAATGCAAAGCTTTCGGTTGTCTTGCAAAATTC
Source organism: Methanobacteriota archaeon (assembly GCA_030605385.1). Lineage (GTDB taxonomy): Archaea > Halobacteriota > Syntropharchaeia > JAUWIL01 > JAUWIL01 > JAUWIL01. The sequence continues at coordinate 7,739 of JAUWIL010000016.1, read as the reverse complement.
CCAATTTTGCGAGATATGCCCTTATCCTTTTCAGGGAAAGTTGGCTGCTATGCCCTTGCGGTCCCTATTGCATCCGCAACCGGGTATCAACATCAATGACAGAAACTATTTATACCGTGGTATACCTTAGTTTTCTTCAGTATCTGAGGGGGTGCGCATAGTTACTTTGGGTTATTTCAATATCTCACGGTGTCATTTTATATACCATAATGCCCCCTAGTACCCTACAGCACTCTACAGCACCCCATGGTATCTTGCAGAATCAAAGATTTTGACAAGTATAGAGGTTGGGAGCACCACCATATGAAGAAGCGCAGTATCAAGGTAGACGAGGGGGAGTATGACCTTATCATGCGCGCAAGGGAGGAACTTGCCAGATGGGGATATGACGACCTACCCCTCAGCGTTGATGAAGCATCCATAAAACGCGGGGATTTTACCTTCGGGGCTGTGGCTGCGCTCGGCGCGAAGCTCATCATAGAAATGCTGGAGAAGAACAACGGCGGTAAATAGGAGCTGCCAGTAGAGTTGACTGACCGTAAACTACTACAAACTAAAGTTTGTAGCGTTTACAAAATTGCTTGATGATGTGCTGCATTTATCCCCGTCTTTAAAGGCGGAGCGTTCTGCAAGCAATTTTGTAAAAACAGGCGCAGATACGCAGATATGCAGAAGGGATATATACGAAACGAGATAATTGTGTGTGGGGGATGGATTAGTGGTACACATTAAAGAGCTTAAGCTGAAGAACTTTAAGTCCTTCCCGAACGCCGTAACCATACCATTCTATGATGACTTTACCACTATATCGGGTCCTAACGGCAGTGGTAAGAGCAATGTGATAGACGGCGTAGTCTTCGGACTCGGTCTTTCCACCTCGAAAACCATGAGGGCTGAAAAGCTGACAGACCTCGTATACAGCAACAACGGCTACACCGCGGACCACGCAGAGGTCTCCATCAAATTCGATAACTCTGACCGCGAGATGCCGATAGATGAAGATGAAATCGTCATAACACGCAAAATCAAGCTAACTGAAAATGGGTACTACAGCCAGTTCTACTTTAATGGAAAGCCCTGCAGCCTCACCGATGTTCACAACAACCTCTTCAAAATACGAATATCGCCGGAAACGTACAACGTGATCATGCAGGGTGATGTCACGCAGATCACAAAGATGACGTCCCGCGGGCGGCGGAAGATAATAGACGAGGTTGCCGGCGTCTCGGAGTTTGACGAACGCAAGGAGAAGGCTCTCGGGGAGCTGGATATCGTCAAGAACCGCATAGATCGCGCTGATATGCTCATGGAAGAGGTGGCAGTGCGGCTGGAACAGCTCAAAGACGAGCGTAAGCAGGCTCTGAAGTATCAGAAGCTGCGGGATGACAAAAAGCACTATGAGAGTATGATAGCCCTGTCGAGACTGCGGAATGTCGAGAGTGAGATAGCCGGCAAGAAACAGGAGCTCGAGGGGGTGCTGAACAGAAAAGATGTGATTACGAAAGAGCTGTCAGAAACGCGTGAGAATCTGGTTGCCTCCGGAAATGACCTTCAGACCCTGAACGGCGAGATCAACACCAGGGGCGAGCAGGATATCATACAGATCAAGAAAGACATCGAGGAGAGTATAGGGGAGATTTCGCGCTGCAGCAACCTCATTGAGATATGCACGGGTGAGATGAAGAGTCTCGATACGGAGCGGGTCAATATGCTGGTGCAGGTGGATCAGCTGCAGGGTCAGATCAAGGAGCAGAATAATAAATTGAATCAGGAGAGTGTGAGGAAGAGCGGTCTGGTAAGCGAGCTGGAGCGGTTTAACGGCAAGCTCAAGAATGTCAGCGAGCGCATAGAAAAGACCGACAGTAAGTATACAGACCAGCGTGAAGAACTGCTGAAATTAAAAGATGAACTTGAGGAAATTCGAAACGGGAAGAATGAGATTCTGCGCGAGCGTGACCGCTTCATGGACGTGATGCGCAGGAGAGCGGCTGATGTGGAAGAGATATCGAAGGATATGGAGAGCGACAACATGCGCTCTTCGGAGATTCTCATCAACCATGAGAACCTGCAGTCAGAGATCCATGATATGGATGCGCGCATAAAGAGCACAAACGAGGATATTTCTGATCTCGAGAGTAAGCGCGTCCGTACGATGAGCGAGATGAATCAGGTGGATCAGACGCTCAGATCAATGCAGGAGGAGTACGCCAGGTCAGAGGTAAAGATCAATGCCGCGAATGAGATGGGAGGCTACAGCGGCGCGGTAAAGGAAGTGCTGGATGCCAAGAGCCGGCGGGTCCTTCAGGGAATCTACGGCACGATAGCCGACATGGGGCGCGTGGACGAAAAGCACTCAGCCGCACTCGAGGTGGCTGCCGGGGCGAGGATGCAGTGCGTTGTGGTGGATGATGATGAAGATGCTGCAGGCGCCATAGAACATCTCAAAAAACTGAATGCCGGAAGAGCCACTTTCCTGCCGATCAACAAAATGAGGGGGCTGAAAAACCAGATAAATTCGCTCGACAGGGGTGTGTTAAAGTCGATAAAAGGTGCCGTGGGGTATGCAATAGACCTGGTCGAATATGACGGTAAATTCGATGCAGCCTTCTGGTACGTCTTCCGTGATACGCTGGTCATGGATAAACTTGACAACGCGAGGAAAGCTATAAACAAATTCCGAATAGTCACGCTTGACGGGGAACTGCTCGAGAAAGGCGGCGCCATGACCGGGGGCTCGAAGGCGCGCTCGAGATTCAAGTTTGCGGCGGATGCCGAGAAGAAGCTGACAGAACTCGCAGAACGTATATCGGTCCAGGAGTCACAGCGCAGGAGCCTTATCAATGAGCTTGACGATATCGAAGGGCACATATCCAGTATGAAGAATGAGATCGAGGCGCTCGAAAGAGATGCTGACAGAAAGAAGCTGGCAATCGAAGAGTTCGATGATAGGGTCAAGCGTGCGAAAGACGAGATCGATGCGAAGAAGAAGAAGCTGGAAGCCGTAGATGAAGAGCGCAAGCATGCCAGCGAGAAAGTGATGGAACTCGAGAAGCAGATCAGAGAAGAGGATAACACGATACATGAGATGCTTTCCGGCATAAGGGAGCTTGATGAAAAGCTTGCAGGTTCCGAGATATCCCGACTCATGGGAGAGGCGGAGGATGCCAGGGCAGAGATACAGCGCATCGAGAACAGGATTCGCGATGTCGATACCAGTATAAAGACCATTACGCTTGAGCGGGATAATCTGGAGATGCGTCTCGGGGAGATCAAAAGTAAGGTAAGCGTTGTGGACGGCAAGAAGCAGGAATATGCCTCGAAGATCGATGGGCTGCGCAAGGAGATAACGGTATTCGAGGAGAAGGTAGGGGAGCTCCGCAGCAGGGAGAATGAGATAGGTGGAAAGATATCAGAATTGAGGGAGGCACGTGACCGGAAGCTGGTTGAAATTACACAGCTTGAGCAAAAGAGGGATGAGTTCAGAATAAGTCTTGAGCGGATAGAGGACGGCACAAAGAATTTGAACGTCATCATGGAAGAGCTGCAGAAGAACCTGGAGGAGATACAAAAGGATATCGAGATCACTGACATACCCGATGATGAGGAGATACCGCCCTACGATGAGATAGTAAAAAGAATATCGTCGCTTGAGGCACGAATGGAAGGGATGGAGCCCGTTAACATGCGGGCAATAACCGAGTATGACGCTGTCGAGCGCCGCCAGAATAACATGAGGAGTAAGTGTGACACCCTTTCAAAGGAGCGCGAAGAGATAATCGAGCGCATAGAGAACTACGAGAAAATGAAGAAGCAGACGTTCATGGACGTCTTCGATAAGGTAGATGCAAACTTCCGCGATATATTCGCAGAGCTGTCAGGCGGGAGCGGAGAGCTTATTCTGGAAGATGCTGAAGACCCGTTCGCCGGGGGGCTGACGATAAAGGCGAGCACCTCTGGAAAGAGCTTCCTCAGACTGGAGGCACTGTCAGGCGGTGAGAAGAGCCTTACGGCACTGTCGCTGCTGTTCGCGATACAGCGCACTTACCCCTCACCGTTCTATGCACTTGACGAGATAGATATGTTCCTTGACGGCGTGAACGTGGAGCGCGTTGCCAAGATGATCAAGAAACTGTCAGGCGAGGCGCAGTTTATCGTCGTATCCCTGCGCGAGCCAATGATAGACTCATCTGACTGCACCATAGGAGTCATAAAGCGTGAGAAGAACGTGTCGGAAGTAACAGGAATAAGGTTGACCTGATATGAGTGAAGGAATCAGCGAGGAGACTCTTGCAGATACCAGATACGGCATAATCACCGATCCGGTAGAGATACTTGTGGATATGGCATCAAGGGGCGAGATTGATCCCTGGAACATAGACATAGTAGATGTCACGGACAAGTTCCTCAAGCGCCTCGAGGAACTGAAGCAGCTGGAACTGCGCATATCGGGCAGGACCCTGTTCTACGCATCCATACTGCTCAGAATGAAATCGGAGGTCCTCCTGGAAGATGAGCCGAACGGACATGATGCCGAATATGACTACTTCAATGATCCTGGATTTGCCATACTCGACCCGACCTTCGAATATTCGGGCATAGCACCTGTTATGAGAATAGAGCCCAGGATACGGCGCAAGTCAAAGCGCCCAGTAATACTCGATGAACTCATAGAGGAGCTGGGCAAGGCAGAGGTGGTCGGGGAGCGCAGAGCCGTGCGGAAGAGAGAGCGGGAGAATATTGCACCGCTCGACATTGACGAGATACTTGATATCATCCACGAAGAGGATATTACCAAAAAGACAGTGCGGATAGAAGAGCTGCTGGCTGATATGTTCAAAACCTGCGAAAGGGTGTTCTTTGACGACATGCTGGTCGACCGTGCCAGAAAGACCGTGATTTCAACGTACATACCCCTCCTGTTCCTTGCAAACAATGGCAGCATAAACCTTGAGCAGGAGGAGATATTCGGAGAACTCTACATCACCAGAAGGGGTTGTTAACGGTGGTGGACCCTAAAAGGGTTATAGAGGCGGCGCTATTCGCTGCCGGGGGACCTGTAAGCCTGGACGCGCTCAGGGAAATAACCGGTCAGAGCAGACAGGCGGTCAATAAATTTCTGGGTGAGCTGGCAGAGGATTACCGCGGCAGTGCCCTTGAAATAGTCAATATCGGAGGTGAAAAACACCTCATGCAGGCGATGCCAAAGTATTCCGAATATATAGCAGCGATCGCACCGAGAGAGTTTGACGCCCCCACCGTCCGTACGCTCTCGGTAATCGCCTACAATCAGCCGATTAAACAGTCAGAAATTGTCGAGATGCGCGGGAACAAGGCATACGATCATATAAAGTTCCTGATCGACCGCGGTATCGTTAAGGGGAAAAAACACGGGCATACAAAGATACTGCGCACGACCGATGCGTTCGCGGAGTATTTCTCACTGTCTTCGAACGAGCCCGAGCTGATAAGAAAGGAGTTCAAGAAAAGCGAGTGAGTCTGGTTGATCGGCATTCTTTTTCACGGACCTGAGATATTTGATACGGGTTGGGGCCAGAAGATACTGGAACTATCAGGTGAGTGCAAGCCCGAGTGTATGCTGGGCGGCACCATGGGGCGCACTGCCGTGATAGACCACGCGCTTGAGGGTGCTGTCGAGGTACCAGGATTGAAGCCGTCCGGGTGCCTGAGGGAGCTGGCAATCAGATGCAACAGGATTATCATAGCCAGCTATGCCAAGTCCCAGAACAGCGGGCACGTATTCGCCGCCACCATAATGGAACGTGCAGGGATCGGGGGCCCGACAATCTTCCTCGAGTGCAACAGCATGACCCTGGCGGCATGGAATCAGCCAGACCATGAGCTGTTGGATCTATTCGGGGCAGAGGGATTCAGAATGGTAGAGCCGTACAAAGATGGAGGAAGTATCTGGGCTGGGGGAGGAGATGTCCTCAGACGGGTGCGCGCTGCCGAGCCCGGTGACTTCATATTACTCAACGGCATCATAGTCGGGGAGGCAGTTTCAGAGGATGTCGTCATAGTTTCAAGAAACGGTCAGATCATTGACATACGGGGTGCCAATATTAAACAGCACGGGGTTGAGCACTTGGGGGAGGTCGACCTGCGCAATATCAAGATAGATTCAACCAGGTCGATCAGAGGTACAGAATATACTCCCAGGCGCGTTGATAGAGAGTCGGGAACGGGTGTTGCATTCATAAATCACTCGGCATTTGACATATATGAAGCTGCAAAAGGTATATCCGGAGCAGTAGCGGTTGGCGATGATACCAGCGCAATATGCGCAGACATACTGTACCGCTTCAATATACCGGTGCTCGGCATAGTCGACGGCGACCGCGATGCGCTGCTTAACAGTAATCTGGCATCAAAGGGGTCAGTCAAGCTCGTGGTGAAAAGCGATGACGAGTTTGGCAGCGTGGTTCAAGATAAAATCTTCAATGGAAGAAACAGGATCGAGATGGACTTTAATGATGTTGTTGAATGGGTTGCGCAGCTTGCCGATGATGAGGGATTGCTGGTAGACAGGATGATGTGATTTTTCTGCTACCACCCCTTAATTAATTACCTTTATTCAGCGCACCACGATTATTTTTCGGGTGAAGGACATAGCGAAGGGAGAATATTTAAGTTGCTGGTATTAGCACCACGAGATTCTATGCTGAATAGGGATGCCAAGGATGATCCAAGACCCACATACTTAAATATGGAACCGCAATGCCGAAAACATATCCACCTATGTGTGATATCACGTTGGATTGAGGGTCGCCGATGCCGCTTATTAACCAGCAGATGACGAGACCTGCCACAAACATGAAGATGCGCATGGTCTTCACCACGTAATCTGGATGCCGTCCCTTTAATTCATTAGAAAAAATGTAAATTAGATAAACAAGGTATCCAAGAAACGCAGACGTTATGCCTGAGAATCCTTGTGAAGACGTGGATGGATAATACAGAATGGTGAGGCCAGATAGTATGAAGGGTAAGAGGATGAAAAATAAGAATGAAGAGATGTAAAAAGTCTTCTTTTCACTCTCAATGGGGAATATGAATAAAAGCGAGAATATGGATAAAAGCCAGATTAGATATGCCAACAAATTCACACTAAAATGACTGAAATCGGAATGAGCATACTTAGAGAGAAGCATAGTATGGATCGTGGGATTGGCTGTATGTAGGATGAAATAATTGTCCCTTAATTCCTGTGGTAGCAGATATATAATCAAAAGCACTAGAGGGATTAAGACAAAAAAGAATGCCCAGTCACACCATTCCCATTTGTTTTTTAATTTCTCCAAGATCCCTTGATTTTGAGATTTTACCATATATGGTTATTATCCTACTGCCAGACTTAAATCTACGTGCCTTTAGGCCATCTTTCTCTCCTACTCAGTTTTTCCATAGGTTCACCGCTCAAGCATTCTGTTTCTCTTCACGTCCTGAATAACTCCTGATAGAACCAGGCAAAAACCCAGAAATGCTACCGATGCGTTGTATATATTAACGCCATGAGACTCTATGTTGAAAAAAGATGCAAAGGATATACCCAGACCCGCATACTTGAATACGAACCATCTATCTATCTTCATGCCCCAAGACTCCATCAAATATGGCAGCGTTTACACCGGGATTTGAGGCGCTATTTGCAGTTACCGGACTGCTGGGCGGTTGCATACTCACCCATATTCTCACTCATATTCGAGGTCCTGCCCAAGCTC
>JAUWIL010000017.1 GCA_030605385.1 Methanobacteriota archaeon | reverse complement strand
TGGTTCCAATCGGAAATGATATATTCTCGTTAGGAATAATGTCATATGTTCTTAGTTTTTGTTGCATGTTAATCGATTCAACCAAAGCTAAGAACACTTATATTTATTTGCGTGGCAAAGTTGGGATTTATTATATATTTCTTTCTCCTTTTGAGTAAGATCTCTTCTGGTCAGAAAACCATCAACAACAACAATTTTACCGCTTGGTCTTAAAAGTCGATATGTCTCCTTTAAAAACTTCGGCTTGTTATGAGCATAGCAGACGCCTTCTATAGAAAAAACATTTGTAAAAGTTTCATCTTTGAATCTTGTCTTATTAAAATCCATTATTTCAAAACTGACTAAATTATCAAGATGCAGTTTTTTCGCATTTCTTCTTGCTTGTTTGATTTGTTTTGAAGACAATGTTATGCCAATTACTTTAACGCCAAAATTTTCTGCCATGAAAAAAGAGGAGCCACCAACACCGCAACCAGCATCTAACACATAATCATCTTTTTGCAGATTCAACAATTTAGAAACAAATCTGTTTGTATTCTCAATAGCATCGGATAATTTTTTAGTCTTTTTATCCCAAAACCCATAATGTAAGCCTTTATCTGACCAGAAAAGATTATATAGAATCTGAGCATTATCATAATATTGTTCTATTTCCTCATTTACTACGTTAGTCATATTTATGTACAGATAGTAACTTGTTTAAGTATTTTGTTTAATATTTTTATTATGAAATTCCACCTTTATTTTTTAAGCCCCTAAGAAGTATTGAATATAACTCCTGATATTGCTCAGGTTCAGATAGTCAATGTGTGGTTCAGGCAGTTGATGTATGCGCACATTCTGGAATGTATTGGGGGGGGCGCAGACGCAGTACGGCATTATGGCATACCGTATGGCATGTATTGCGGTAAAGATGTGCAGTATGGCATACCGAAGTATATTGCAGCAAAACGGCAAATAGCGCGCATTAGCGCAGTATGGCATATATAAAAAAAGTGATGTTTGCGGAACACAGTTCCGCAACCGTATGGAAGCGGAGCTTCCATACATGTATGTTTGCTCCCAAGACTTACACTCTTAAATGAAAGCTGCTTACTTGAGAGCTATCTCTATACTGACATCTTTCGGAACCTGGATTCTCATGAGCTGGCGAAGCGCCCTCTCGTCAGCGTCAATGTCTATGATACGCTTATGTACGCGCATCTCCCAGTGTTCCCATGTGGCAGTGCCTTCACCATCAGGACTCTTTCTGCAGGGAACTACAAGCCGCTTCGTGGGAAGCTGGATTGGCCCGGCAATGCGTATACCAGTCCTTTCAGCGATCTTCTTTATCTGGCCGCAGAGCTCCTCCAGTCTCGAAGGATTTGTTCCTGATAGTTTTATCCTTGCCTTCTGGGTCATTTTGGAGGTTCATCTCACATCTTTTTTGGGACGATGTCTATAACCATCCCGGCAGCTATGGTCTGACCCATATCGCGTATTGCAAATCTGCCCATCTGCGGGATCTCTTTGACCTTTTCGATGACTAGCGGCCTCGTTGGCCTGACTTTTATTATGGCTGCATCCCCTGCCTTTATGAAGTCCGGGTTCTCCTCAAGCACAGCACCCGACTTTGGGTCCAGCTTCTTTACAAGCTCCGTGATTGTGCATGCAACCTGCGCAGTGTGGCAGTGGAATACCGGAGTGTAGCCAATAGATATTGCACTTGGGTGCTGCAGCACGACTATCTGTGCCGTAAATTCTTCAGCCACCGTTGGAGGTGAATCTGCGTGTCCGCACACGTCTCCACGTCGTATATCGGCCCTGCCTACCCCTCTAACATTCCATCCGACATTATCACCTGGTACTGCCTCTGGTATTTCTTCATGGTGCATTTCTATGCTTTTTACTTCACCCTCATTACCTGTCGGCGCAAATATGACTTTATCCCCCTTCTTCATTTTGCCTGTTTCAACACGTCCCACAGGCACAGTCCCAACGCCCGATATGGTGTATACATCCTGTACCGGTACTCTCAATGGGAGGTTTACGGGTTTCTCGGGCACCTGCAGCGTATCAAGCGCTTCGAGGAACGTCGGGCCTTTGTCCCATGCCATGTTCTCACTCTTCTTTGTCATGTTATCTCCCTTCAGACCCGATACGGGCAGGAAGATTATATCCGCAGGTTTGTATCCCACCATTTGAATTAGCTTGCTTACTTCTTCTTTGACTTCGTTGAAGCGCTTCTCATCATAGTTGGCGGCATCCATTTTATTGACCGCTATTATGAGCTGGTTTATCCCAAGCGTTCTTGACAGGAACACGTGCTCTTTTGTCTGTGCCATGACGCCGTCCGGTGCAGCAACTGCCAGCACGGCTGCATCCGCCTGACTTGCACCCGTGATCATGTTCTTAACAAAATCTCTGTGACCTGGACAGTCGACTACTGTAAAGTAATATTTTTGTGTGTCAAATCTCCTGTGGGCCACGTCTATGGTAATACCCCTATCCCTCTCTTCCTTCAGCGAGTCCATTGTCCATGCAAATTCAAATGTTGCTTTGCCCTTTGCCTCTGCTTCCTTACGATATTGTTCGATTATGTGTGCCGGCACTGCCCCGGTTTCGAAGAGCAGTCTGCCCACAAGCGTTGATTTGCCGTGGTCAATATGCCCTACCATCGCCAGATTCATATGCGGTTTTTCAGCCATACTATCTTCCTCCTAAGGTCCTAAAATAAAGACTATATAGATAGACATTAACCAATTGCGGTTTGTTACCTTGTTACCCTGACTTTTTTATTATCTTGTTATCTTGACTTTTCATCAGCTATCTGAGTCTTATCTTGTAAACTGTAACCGTATTGTAAGCATATATCCATATTCTAGAGTTATATTAATTTATGCATTGTTATGCAACGTTGTATATAAGGCTTTTTATCAGCAGCTTCTATAGCTAACGCCATAGTTTGTCCTCAATCATTTTTCAATCATAAGCCGTAAAAAACCAAACCCAATACGCACATGAATACTACCATATCGAAAATAATACTACCATATCGAAAATATTACTGTATCAAAGGCATATCAAAGACTTGTTCATAGCTGGTCAGTCATTCAGTCAACAGAATCGAAATTATTCAGCATGGTTAAAGTCCAAAATATACACTATTCCGGTATTTAACCCATGATGACGCCAATCTATGATGATATGAAATCACTTGCCTTGGGCACTTCTTTCTTGAGACCTTTCCGCATCCTGGTCTGTGTGGCAACCTCATTACACAGATTCTGGGGTAGAATCTCAAATCCCATAACCTCCGTATTCCAGATAGCGCGTCCCTCGGTAGCGGACCTGATGTCCCCTGCAAAGCCGAATAACTCCGCGACCGGTGCCTTCGCCCTTATAACAACTGTATCGCCCTCCGTAGTCATATCAAGTATCTGCCCTCTGCGGCCCTGAATTTCCCTTGTCGCATTCCCCATCTGATTCTGTGGTACCTGTATAAAAACACTCATAATAGGCTCCAATAAAGTTGGGTTTGCCGTGATGATTGCTGCTGCAATTGCCTGTCTGACCGCTGGAATTACCTGCGCTGGACCACGGTGTATTGCGTCCTCGTGGAGTTTGGTATCCACCAGTTTGACTTTGATGCCCTGGCAGGGCTCTCTCGTGAGGGGGCCCTTATCGACAATCTCGTGGAAACCCTCAAGTATAAGCTCCATGGTTTCATTCAGGTACTGTATACCTTTCGTCATATTCAAGAACATATTGGATTCGTGTATTTCAATGATCTTTCTTGCCTCTTCCTTGCTCATGCCCAATTCCATTAGCTTTTTCCTCCGCTCCAGCTCGGGCATGTTCATTGATATGTCACCTGACTTTATCAGTCCTACGACACTTGATTCGAGCGGTTCCACTTCGACATAGAACCTGTTGTGCTTGTTGGGTGATTTGCCTTCAATGGGGCCTGCATGAGTTTGTACTGTCTCCCTGTATACTACAAGTGGCGGTGATGCAGTTATCGGAATGCCCTTCTCATTCTCTATCCTGTACCTGACTATCTCAAGATGCAGCTCCCCCATGCCTGATAGTAGGTGTTCACCGGTCTCCTCATTTATCTCGACCCTGAGTGTTGGATCCTCCTTTGAGTACTGCCGCAGCACTTCTATCAGTTTGGGCAGGTCCTTCATACTTTTTGCTTCTATAGCCTCTGTCACCACAGGGTCGCTGACATACTTCACACCCTCGAATGCCACCATATCCTCTGCAGAGGTGACCGTGGAGCCCACAAATGCGTCTCTAAGTCCTGTAACTGCAACAATATTACCTGCTGGTATGCGCTCCACCTCTACCCTATCTGCACCCATGAATACGCCAACCTGCTGCAGACGGTTCGGCTTCGGCATGCCCACGACTTTGGTTTCAAGCCCTCTCTCGATTGTTCCGCTGAACAGCCTGCCGCATGCGACTTCTCCTGCATGCGGGTCAGTGGTGATATCGGTAACCATCAAGGCAACCGGGCCGGCAGGGTCACAATTTCCCATCGACCTGCCCACTTCAGTATCGCTGTCTCCATGCCATATAATGCCAATCCGCTCCTTCTGGGCTTCAAGTGGGTTTGGAAGGTGCATTATAACCATATCAAGAAGTGCCTCATGTAAAGGGCATTTCTCGGCAAGTTCTTTAATATTGCCCTGATTACAGTAGTCGTACACCTCATTAAATCCTATCTTGTTTTTCTCCATTGTCGGCAGGCTAATCGCCCAGTTATACAGCGCCGAGCCAAATGCCACCGAGCCGTCAGCAGGGTCAACTCTCCACCCGGCATTATACCTTTCTTCGCTCATGCCCTTTATGAGTTTGTTTACGTTCTCTATGACCTTACTCAAACGCGTCTGCATTTCCTGCTTATCCACTTTCAGCTCATTTATCAAGCGGTCAACCTTATTGACAAATAATGTCGGCCTAACACCTTCGCGAATCGCCTGACGGAGGACTGTCTCAGTCTGCGGCATGGTCCCCTCAACGGCATCTACTACCACTACAGCACCGTCCACGGCCCGCATAGCTCTTGTGACGTCACCTCCAAAGTCCACATGACCAGGGGTGTCGATGAGATTTATTAAATACTCACTCCCTTTATACTCATGAACCATTGATACATTGGCAGCATTGATGGTGATCCCACGGGCCTGCTCCTGCTCATCAAAATCCATGAATAGTTGCCTGCCTGCTAGCTCTTTGGATATCATCCCCGCACCCGCCAGCAGATTGTCAGTTAGAGTGGTCTTGCCGTGATCGATGTGCGCCACTATCCCGATGTTCCGTATGTTCTCCGGTTTGTTCATCAGGTCCTTTACCTTGTCAACCATCTTTTCGTATCTGGCCATGGTTATCGTGCCGCCTTCGCTATTCTCTCTATTTCTTCTTTCTTGCTTACGGCAAATGACCTCATATCCCCGTTTGAAGCGAATGTCAGTTCCGATGCCAGCACTTCAGCAGCAGTTTTTTTCGTTTTGAATGTTGATTTCCAGACACCTTTTGATATGAGGGCGAGTGCTGAGTCGACCCGCCTTTGCGGCGCGGTATCCACAGCTCTGGGAACTGCAATGCCGCCGTACTTCAGCCTAACTATCTCCTCTCTTGGGCCCGAATTTTCTATCGCATTGACAAGTACCTGTATGGGATTCTGCTTGGTGCGCTCGCCTATTATGTCAAACGCGTCCTTAACTATACGGTATACCTTTTGCTTCTTGCCCGTATTGTGTTCCTTACGCATCACTTTATTCACAAGTCGCTCAACTATGAATACGTCTGATTTGTTGAACTGCCTTTTTGCGTGTTTTCCCGATGTGTGCATTGATGCCGTTGGCTCCAGGTTTATGTAACGCTGAATACCAGGGTCATGTACCTCTACCCCTGATGGGTCCCACTTATCAAATACCAATGTCCGATTCATGGCTGATAATTCCGATTGGGGTGAGTCTTCAGCTGTTTCTGTAGAGTCTGTATGGTCATTCGTCCTGTCATCGTTCATCCCCATCACCTCACTGGTTTCTCTCTGCGTCCCCTAACCATTTCCTCAAGTGGTACGTTGTTCACAGCTACTACCTTGAACCTCACTCCAGGTATGTCGCCCATTGAGCGACCCATCCGACCACCTATCTTTTCAATGGTTACCTCATCATGTTCGTCTATAAAACTTATGGCGTGGTTTCCGGGACAGAAGGAAGTTACCTGTTTCCCGTTTTTTACGATCTGAATCTTTACGCATTTACGTATAGCAGAATTTGGCTGTTTTGCCTCTATTCCAACTTTTTCAAGTACTATGCCCCTACCTCTCGGCGCTCCTTCCAGCGGATCTGCCTTAACGTTAAGCCTGAGTACCCGTCTGCTGTAGTGTCTATCTCGCCACCTAAATTTCTGCCTGTCTCTCTTCAGTTTCCTTACGGCATACATCCCCATTCCCATACTTGCGACCTCTACAAAAATTATGTCAGAATTCTATCGAATTATTTCATCTTATTAGCTTGGTTTCTATTGGGAGTCCCCTACTGGATTACAGCATCATCGATGTTATGGTGCCTCTGTATCAGTAATTTTGCTCTTTGTATGTTCTTCCCATCCCTTCCAATTGCAAGCCCCTTGTCCTTCGCGTTAACTGCAATTCGGGCAGTTCTTTTGTGGTTACGGTTGTCTACTATTTCCACCTTCTTTATATTTATGGGGCTGAATATATTGGCTATGAATTTTTCCATGTTATCTGAATGCTCTATTACCTCGACCTGCTTTCCTATAGATTTCTTGACGCGCTCTATGTTACAACCATTCCTACCTATTGCTAAACCCATATAACCTTTTTTAATTACGAAAACTATCTTGCCATCTCCATCATCTATCAGGCAGTCCACTACCGAAGACCCCGTTATGTTTTCGAATAATGCCATGTGCTGTATGCATTCGGTGTTCAGTTTTATTTCACTCAACGTTTTATCCTTCCATGTTGTCCATCAGTTGATGTGCTTCAACGATAGAATTTCAGACTCACCCGGATCTTCTATTGCCAGTGATGCAACTATGAAGGGCTTACCACATGCCAGTCCCAACTCCATACCTTGCTTGGCGTACTCAAATATGTGCACACCAGTCTCTTTCAATGCGTTGTGTGTGCCCCCCATACAGTTTGAAGATATTATTACCAGCTTTGCTTCGCCTTCCACAGCGGATTTTACTGTCTCTTTTGATCCCAGCACTACCTTCCCCGTTCTTATTGCTGTTCTAAGTTCGCGCTCTATATCTATGCTCATCTGTTAGCCACCTCACTGATTTAACCTCTGAGTTGTGAAACTTCTCTACAAAAAAAGCGATGACCTGTTTGCCGCCTACACCCCATAACCTGTTGCTACCAGCTTGATTCTCCCTGTGCCCATATTTATTGGTTGACCAACTATCACGTTTTCCGAGACACCGCATAATTCGTCTATCTCTCCCGCTATCGCGGCATCCAGAAGATGATTGACCGTGACCTCAAATGCGGCCCTTGATAACACTGACACCTGCTCACCTGCGACACCGTGCCTGCCTATTTGTTTTACTTCCCCATCACGTGTCATAACGTCGGCAATCATCATTATGTGCCGTATATCAACATCCAATCCCTGTTCGGATAATGTGCTCAAAGCCTCCTCCATTATTGCATTTCTGGCTGCCTCTATGCCAAGCACATCTGCAATCTCCATTATGTTGTTTGTCTTCGTCCTCGCCGCATCAATACCTTCCTTGGACAGT
The DNA here is from genome assembly GCA_030605385.1 of Methanobacteriota archaeon. Classification (GTDB taxonomy): domain Archaea; phylum Halobacteriota; class Syntropharchaeia; order JAUWIL01; family JAUWIL01; genus JAUWIL01. Next base: position 14,289 of record JAUWIL010000017.1, on the reverse strand, counting down.
ACCTCTTTTAAGGCAGACCCCTCGGTGTACATTACGTATTCACCATCTTCATTACGTATCACCACTCTGGAAATGCCGTCGATACCTTTAAGGGTGATTTTATTGACCTTTTTCCTGAGCTGTAGTAGCTCTCTATATGTGGGTTCTTTGGGTGTTATGGTCAATATAAGGTCCTTCTCGTCGCCTTCCACATTTACACCGGTGCCTGCTTTCTTTTCAATTTTCTCCTTCACTTCTTCAAAAGTTATCTTACGCCTTCTGAGCATCACGTCATTAAGTCTGATCTGTATAACCATTCCATCCGGTATAGTAAGAATGTCTCCGAGATGTGATGTTTTGGTGGCTTCTATTACCCACCCAAGCTCTCGTGCCTTATCACGATCGTGACGATGATCGGCGTCAAGATATATTTTCATGACCGGTGTTGTCGGTACTTTCCTGGCATCAACGATTTCGATCAGCCTTGGAAGACCAAGAGTCACGTTGAGTTCTGCAACACCTGCATAGTGGAAAGTGCGCATTGTCATCTGAGTGCCAGGCTCGCCTATGGATTGCGCAGCAATTATCCCAACTGCTTCGCAGGGCTCTACCTTGGCACGATTATATTGTTCTATAACCTCGTCTATGATCTTTTCCAAGTGCTTCTTAGTTACTTTATGCTTGCTTATTTCTGCCTTCATATCTTTTACCATGCGGTACGGCAATGATGTTGGAGGGTTCAGCAGTTCTTCCAATCTTAGATCGAGCGGAGTCTTTGGTTTCTCTTCCGGCGCCTCTTCTTCAGCAGATTCCTTGATTTCTGCTACTTCCTGCTGTACTCCCTTGGAAATATCCTTGGTCAGCTCTACCAGATTATCCAATGATTTGCCCCTGAGTTTACTTGCAGTGAAGCCTGCCTCGGCTAGAGTTTTGGCATCATCATCATTAATGCCTCGCTTCTTCAGTGCATCAATTGTCCTCTTGCTAGCTGCCATAATCACACCCTTCCCGCGCCCTTTTCATCGCCGACTACAGCTTCAACAATCCTCTTAACATTAACTGCCTTACCATAATCACTCTTTGACGGGTCAACGCCGTCCTCCCCATACATGAACTGTACCAGACCGCCGTGAGTCTCACGAACGGTGCCGTCATACTTGACTTCCAGGTCCTGCAGTGCATTTATCATTCTTCGCTGGAAATAACCCGACTTGGATGTGCGGACGGCAGTATCTACAAGTCCTTCACGCCCACCTATTGCATGGAAGAAGAATTCTGTCGGATTCAACCCGGTTTTATAGCTGGACGCGACGAACCCATGTGCATCCGCACCAAGATCGTTTCTCCTGAAATGCGGGAGGGTTCTGCCAATGTAACCCCGGTGTATGCGCTCTCCCCGCACCGACTGCTGGCCCACGCAAGCAGCCATCTGTGTTAAGTTCAGCATTGAGCCCCTTGCACCTGAAACTGCCATAACTACTGCTGAGTTATCCTTACCCATGAATCGTTCCGCGGTTCTACCCGTTTCATCTCTGGCGCGTCCAAGTTCCTGCATTATCTTCATCTCGAGTGTCTCATCAAGAGACCTGCCTGGCAGCGGCTCAAGCTCGTCATTCTCATATGCATCAACCAGCTTATGGATCTTCTGATTTGCTAGCTCTACGGCTTCGTCAATCTGTATCTTTGCATCTTTGGGTATATCTTCATCATCGATGCCAAAACTGAACCCCTCACTCATTATGCTCCGTATTGCCAGATGAGACATATCATCTATGAACTTGCGTGCTGTTTCGTTAGGGTACTCTTTTACCACTCTATCCAGCACTTTCCCCTTGAATGCGCCAACTGCTGCTTCGTCCATTACACCATGGAGCAGCTGACTATCCCTTATTACTACATATGCATCTCTCTCGCAGTCCACACCTCTGCACTTATCGCAATTATAACATATCTTGGCATTGAACGTAAGGTTAAGACCAGGCGGCAGTATCTGGCTGAATATCTGCTTACCATTCCAGTATGGCACCCCATCTATCAGTTCTGCCGGTTCGGGCAGTTTTCTTATATCAGTCTTCCTTAGAAGTTCGAGCGCAGAGTTTTCATCAAACATTTTGCCGCGCCTTGTCAGGATATACATGCCTGTTATCAGATCGTGTATACCCCCGATTATCGGCCCGCCGAATCTCGGTGATAGTATGTTCCGCTGCACATCCATTAGTAGGAGCGCTTCAGCACGTGCCTCTTCGGTCTGGCATACATGGAGATTCATCTCATCACCGTCAAAGTCGGCATTATATGGCGGACATACCGCGGGGTTGATTCTGAATGTCCTATGTGGCATAACCTTTACTCTGTGTGCCATTATACTCATTCTATGGAGGGATGGCTGCCTGTTGAATAGCACTATGTCTCCATCCTTTAGATGGCGGTCCACCCTGCAACCATACTCAATGGTTTCAGCTACTTCCTCAGCATTCTGTTCTGTTATCTTAATCCTTCTGCCATCTATCCTGCGCAAGTAGTTAGCGCCTGGATGCTTCGGTCCCCTTCGTACGCATTCACGCATCTCTTCTATATTTCGTTCAGTTACAACCACAGGTAATGTCAGCTCCTCCGCAATGGCTTTTGGCACCCCAACTTCGTTTATACTCAGATTGGGCTCAGGTGATATCACTGTCCTGGCTGAAAAATTAACCCGTTTGCCTGAGAGGCTGCCTCTGAATCTCCCCTCTTTTCCCTTCAAACGCTGCGACAGTGTTTTAAGTGGTCTGCCGCTCCTGTGCCTTGCACTTGGCACTCCTGATACTGCGTTGTCGAAAAATGTTGTAACGTGGTATTGAAGCAGTTCAAGCAAATCCTCTATGATCAACTGTGGTGCGCCAGCCTCACGGTTTTCCTGGAATCTCTGGTTGATTCTCAGTATGTCAACAAGTTTATGGGTCAGATCATCTTCACTGCGCTGTCCGCTCTCAAGCGTTATTGACGGTCTTGCCGTTACTGGCGGCACTGGCAATACCCTTAGCATCATCCATTCCGGGCGTGCTACATTTACGTCCATTCCAAAAAGAGGGATGTCTTCATCAGGTATTTTTTCAAATCTCTTCCTTATCTCTGCCGGCATTAGCTTGTGATCGCCTTCGTAATATGATGTTGGCTTCTCAAACTTTATCTCTATCTGCTCCTCTCCGCAGTGGGGACATTCCATTACCTTCGCTGATGTCTTGAACATCTCTTCAACTATCGGTGTTATTGGCCGGTCATTCTCCCTGAACTCCTCCATTCTATTGAGAAACTCCTTTTTCTCCTTTTCAGTTAGTTTGACCCTTCCGCAATTCTCACCCTTACATATCGACAGCAATATCTTCTTTATGAGTTTAGTATATCCGACATGCACAACCGGCGCTGCCAGTTCTATATGTCCCATGTGCCCGGGACATGCCCCCGGACGATTACCACAGGTCTTACATCTCAACCCTGGGTCTATCACACCCAGCCGCTGATCCATAAGTCCCATATCTATAGGGAATCCATCGTCATCATACGTGTCTGCCGTGATTACCTTGACTACGCTCATCCTGCGTATTTCTTTTGGTGCGAGCAGCCCAAACTTTATTCTGCCAATTCGCTTGAGGGATGTCATACTGCATCCTCCAGTTCCAGTCTAGGGGCTATTCCAAGTGCCATCATCTCGTCAAGCAGCAGTTTGAATGCATAGCTCATCTCCACTTCATGAATGTCAGTCTCTGACCCGCAGCTAGGGCAGTATATGCGTCCCATCCTACCGCGTGTGGCTATCATACCGCAGTTTCCACATACCAATTCAATCACACGATCCGATTCATCGAGAAGTCGTTCTTTAAGTGCCATGGCAGCGCCGTGCGCAATAAATACATCCCGCTCCATTTCTCCAATCCTGAGACCACCTTCCCTCGCTCTACCTTCCGTGGGCTGCCTTGTTAGAACCTGCACCGGTCCCTTGGAACGGGCATGCATTTTGGATGCCACCATGTGGTAGAGCTTCTGGTAGTATATCACACCTACGAACATCTCTGCCTCGAATTGCCTGCCCGTGATGCCGTCATACATTACCTCCCGCCCAGTATGGGAAAAACCCGACTCCAATAATGCAGACCTGAGTTCTTCCTCGGGTTCACCTGCAAACGGCGTAGCATCTATTCTGCGGCCCTGTATGCAGCCTACTTTACCGCCTATCATCTCTAACATGTGTCCAACAGTCATTCTGGACGGTATGGCATGGGGATTTATTACCAGGTCAGGTACAACCCCAAGCTCGGTGAACGGCATATTCTCCTGGGGGGATATAAGTCCTAGCACACCCTTCTGACCGTGTCGGGATGCAAACTTATCTCCCAACTCCGGGATGCGCTGGTCCCGTACTCTGACCTTGACAACCTTGGTGCCGTTCTGAGATTCTGTAAGGAGAACTGTGTCAACAACACCCTTCTCGTTGGAGCGCATTGTCACTGAGGTCTCTCTGCGCTGCTGGGGGCTCAATCCCAGGTCAGTTGGCTCTTCCAGGAACCTTGGCGGGCTTGTTTTGCCCACGAGGACGTCATTGGACTCTACATTGGCTTCTGGATTTATTATTCCATCTGCATCAAGCTGAGCATATGCCATGCTGTCATGTGCTCCACCCACTTCTATATCAGGTATCTCAAATTTGTCTTCCTGCCCCCCGGGATAGCGCCGCTCCTCAGCATCATACGTTCTGAAGAAGTGACTCCTCCCCAGCCCCCTCTCTATCGAACCTTTGTTTATAACAAGTGCGTCTTCTATGTTGTAGCCTTCATAAGATAATATTGCAACAACAAAGTTCTGGCCGCCTGCCCTCTCGTCAAATTTTATGGACTCGGACGTTCTCGTTGTAACAAGTGGTAGCTGAGGGTAGTGCAGCATGTGACTCCTTGTATCGGGGCGGAGTTTCATATTTGCAGGAGGAACGCCGAGAGCCTGTTTGATCATTCCTGCACCCATCGTGTTTCTTGGCGATGAATTGTGCTCGGGGTATGGTATCATTCCTGTCCCTATCCCAAGAATTGCTGAAGGGTCTATCTCAAGATGTGTATGCCCTTCTGTGAGTTCTTCCTCACTGATGGCTATGTAAGTGTCTTCTTCTTCTGCAGCATCCAGGTATTCTACAACTCCTTCCCTGACAAGATCAGCAAAATTCATCTCACCATCCTTAAGGCGCTTTATATGGTTGGGCGTTATAAGAGGTCTGCCGTTCTCAACTATCAAGAGGGGCCTTCTTGCCCTGCCCATGCTGGTACTTATGATGATCTCCCTTGTACCGCCATTATAGGATAGATTTACCTGACTAGATATTTTACTCTCCCTACGCATGCTTTTTATGCTGCTCACAAAATCACGAGGGTCACCGCACATTCCTATCAGTTCTCCGTCCACGAACACTCTTGCTTTGTTCTCAGGCACTTCTATCACCCCCCAACCTCTCTATACCTAAATTGCATAGAAGCACCTTGAATTCATCCACATCTCCAATTCCTGATGATATTTCCACCAGCTGCGCAAAGTTCTTCACGAGCCCGCAGTTGGGTCCCTCTGGCGTTTCGCAGGGACATATCCGGCCCCACTGGGTTGGGTGGAGATCACGCGCCTCAAAGTGCGGTTGCGCTCTCGAGAGTGGAGATATTATCCTTCGTAAATGGGATAATGTCGCCATATAATCTGTCCTGTCAAGCAGCTGCGATACCCCCGTGCGCCCACCAACCCAGTTGCCTGTTGCAAGCGGGTGCATAATTCTATCTGAGAGCACGTCAGCCCTTATAGCAGTTGAAACATTGAGTTCCCTGTTTCTCATATGTGCCCTTTCCAGCTGATATTTTATATCACGTGTGAGGCGGTTAAACGACACTCTGAAGAGGTCCTCCATGAGGTCCCCTGCCAGTTTAATTCGCTTGTTGGAATAATGGTCTTTGTCATCTTCGCCTCTCTGCCCAAGAGCGAGTTCATAACATGCCTCAGCCATTCCGCACAGGAAATATGCTTTTGCAAGTCTGCTATCCTCATCGTTGCCGATGTGCGGAAGCAGATATCGATCTATGACGTAATTAGCTCGTTTATGCTGGTAATCCTTGGCCTGACCTGCTGCAACACGTTTACCTATTTTATCCATGGATTCCTCGGTAGTTTCCACCTCTGCCTCTTCTATATTCTCCAGTATGAACTTCTGTATCTCCAGGTCACTTGACACTGCTTCAATTATCTCCTGATCCGTCTCCAGACCCAGTGCCCGTACCATTGTTATGAAATTCAGCCTGCCGGATACTGATGGGAATGATACCTCCAGTATGCCATGATGGCCGCGCTCAACTATCACAAGTGCCCGATAGCCTCTCCGCTGAGAGAATGTTTTCGTCACTTCTATCTTGTCCCCGTATCGCTTGTCAAACTCTACAAATACCTTGTTTGGAGCAAGGTCCTCAAGCGCTATCACGACTCGCTCCGTGCCGTTTATTATGAAGTAGCCTCCGGGGTCAAGCGGGTCTTCACCACGTTCTATAAGACCTTCCTTGCCGAGTCCATAAAGATTGCAGCACTTTGATAGAACCATTATTGGAAGTTCACCGATTTCGATCTCTTTCATCTCATACTCCTCTTTCTCACCTGTCTCAGGATACTCCTCAACAATGGTCATTTCAAGATATATTGGCGCTGCATATGTCACGTTTCGCAATCTGGCCTCGGTTGGATGTATCTTCTCCCTCGATCCGTCTGCCTCCTTTATTGTTGGCTTTAAAAGATTTACTTTTCCCAGTTTTACATATACTTTGTATGCACCCCGCTCATTGGTATCTTCTATGTCAGTCTCAATTAGTCCTTGCTCATCTATGATTTTCTGTATGCCCCCATCTACGAACTTGTTAAATGATTTTACGTGATGCTCGGCTACTTTCTCCCTCGTGAAGTATGCAGAAGATACTGCTCTCAAATCCAGCATTAAGTTCAAACACCCCTCTTCCAATAATTTTCTAATAACGTTCTGCTAATAACGTTCTGGTTCTGATTGTCTTATTCCCCTAATGTACATCCGCCATCAGTTATTGATCATTTGATTGTAATGCGATACGATACAAATCTGTCCGCTGTCTGACTTTTGCGTATGACCTTTATTATATCTCCAGACTTTGCACCTATCTGTTTTGCTGCGGAATCTGATTCCTTTATTTTGGGTAGCTGCGCCTTGCTTACCATGTACTCCCTCATGATCCTTTCTGCCTCTTTATCGTCCATGACGACGTGCTCTGGCACCAGTTCATGCTTCAGCACATCTATATCTTTTTTCTTCACTTTCCAGATTCCTCCAACACAGTTACATGAATATATTGCGAACTTGGTTTCTGCTCGACGAGGGTGGAGCCTTCATCTGTATAGCGGAACTACGTTCCGCAAGACAGCGTGGAGCAAAACTCCACGAGTCTCGCAGAATCTCTGATTCTGCAAGACTTGGTAAAATCATAGATTTTACTTGTCTCGCGAATGCTTCACATTCGCAAGATATCTCTGAAGGCAGAGCCTTCGGTTGTCCCGCGGAACTTCGTTCCGCAAGACTTGACGGACGGTAGTCCGTCTGTATAGCGGAGCTTTGCTCTGCAAGACTTGTCGAATTGAAAGCTCGAGTGTCTCGCGAAAGATTTGCTTTCGCAAGACTTCCAGAACAGTTCGGGCAAAGATTCATCATTACCACACAGTCCACATGCTTTTTCAATGTTTTATGCCATCCCCTTTTTATGCCATCCCCTTCGTTATAATCGGGCTCGAAGGGATTTGAACCCCTGACCACCTGGTTAAAAGCCAGGCGCTCTGCCTGACTGAGCTACGAGCCCTTCACCGTACGGTAACATTGTTCCACTGCCTACGTACTTTTTTATAGTTCGCTATGCTGTACCTCAAAGCACCACACTACAAAGCGCATTTGTCTAAATCAGGGGTTTAATCCTTTGGGATTCGATAATAACTTTGCCATTCGACAATAATAGCCAATGCTAACGGCTAAAGCTGATTAATTCCGCTATTTTAATAACCTACTCTAATTTAAAGGTTTCTCTTCACGTGTTATATGGATATTATACGACTTTAAGAGATAATATTCTCTAAAATACCTCTAACCTCTACCTCTAAAATATCCCCTACTTTCCATTATCGTCAAGGGTTAGGGCTTTCCACTATTGTCAGGAGTTGTAGAACCCATAGCAATACTAGCAATACTGTGTGCAGCCAATGTACATCAACTATACAGTAAGTGACAGGTGTATGACTTAAAGGGCATATTTGATCGACTTTCCCAACTCGACTTTGCCAACATTCCATATTAACCATTTAATGCTCCGCCGAGATACCGTAAAGTGTTATATGAGCGTCATATAAATGTAATCGTAGATAGGATTGATAATGTAAGTGCTGATGCAAAGGGTACTGTCAGATTGTCATCAATCACAAAATTACCTATCTGAACTGAATGTAATTCAACCGCAGCCGATACTAAACAGGAAATAACTGCAGTCCACAATGGGAATAGTAATGCTACCGGCGCAACTGAAAATATGAAGAATGCCATGAAGCCTTCAATCGACTTATCATTAAATCTCCTGCATATCCTGCCTCCAAATGGTTTACCTATGATCGTCGAAGCCGTGTCACCAATGCTTGCAATCAATAATGATGCCACAGCTATATCTCTTGGAAATGCCAACGTTACGATGGAAAAACCAAGGAAAAATTCCATTGCACCTCTCCCGGGCCGAACACCCGCATGAGGCATCCGCACCGATTTGTCCATGATCGAGCTGAGAAGGGGTATGTGCACCCCTCGCAACCAGGCACTGCTCAGGATTGCCATTACTATAAATCCCGAGAATAACAACATAAAAGCCGTTATATTATCGACGTAGTAGACAAGTACTGCAATGCCGATTCCACCAAACAAGTGTATGCTTTTTCTCCACAATTCAATAATCATAACAGGTACCTCTGGAGTCCGATCCATACAAGCCGCACAACGGTCATGAAAGACCTGCAAACGTCCAACTGCACATTTTTCTCAAGCGCCCCGTAACGATTTGAAATATGGAAATACAAAGTGATATATACATCTATTACGGCTACTATTGGCTAAGTGAATGTATGTGTTGTATAATCGAAAGAGGTATTGAAAGAAATATTGAAAGAGGTGTTTATAAATTATCCTGAAATTCCTTGGCGGATGCGGTGAAGTTGGAAGATCTGCCATACTGGTAGATGACCTGCTTATGGACTACGGCATGAAACCGTCCACGCCACCAACCTTCCCTGTTAACGGAATACGCCCGGAGGCAGTTGTGGTATCGCATGCCCACATAGATCACTGCGGCATAGTCGCCAACCTGGTGGACGTTGAGCCCGACATATTTATGACACCCCCGACTTTGGATCTGGCATATTTTATGGGCCGCGACACTATAAGGGTATGCAGCAGCCAGGGCGTTGCCACTTTCACCCCATACGAACTGCGCAGAATGAGGGAACTTGCCACCGATTTAGATTACAACAATACTGTGGCTGCTGCAGGATATGATGTAACTCTGTACGATGCGGGGCACATACCAGGAAGTTCGTCGATATATCTTGAGGGAGAAACTACGCTGTTCTACACCGGGGATATTAAAACCACCGATACAAGGTTGATTCATGGATCGGATCCCGGATATCCCCATGCAGACATACTCATCATAGAAAGCACGTATTACGGCAAAACACATACTGACCGTAGGGAGCTTGAGGATGAATTTATAGCATCAGTCGAGAGCACCCTGGACATGGGTGGAACCGCAGTAGTGCCGTGTTTTGCAGTGGGCAGAACACAGGAAGTTCTCATGATACTTGTTTCAAGAGGGATTATACCTCATATTGACGGAATGGGCAAGGATGTGCTGAAAATATTTGAAAAGCACCCTTCATATGTACGTGACGCGCATGCTCTTTCCAGTGCGTTTGATAAAGCCGACATAGTTAATTCCCGAAAGAGGGATAGAGTACTTAAAGAGCCTTCTGTCATAGTCACAACTGCTGGAATGCTAAACGGCGGACCTGCTCTACACTATATAAGCAAATTATATGATGATCCAAAAAGCAGCATACTGCTGACAGGTTATCAGGTAGAGGGGACTAACGGACATAGGGCCCTGCAATACGGTCAGATTGAAGCTGACGGTGGGGTCTTGAATTTAAAAATGAACGTGAAACAATATGACTTCTCAGCCCATTCTGATGATGGTGAACTGAAAAATATTGTTTCAACATTCTGTGAGAGTGGTACGCAGGCAGTCTTTACGGTGCATGGGGAGAGAACAGAAGAGTTTGCTGCGTGGATTCGCGATAACCACGAATGTGAGGCCATAGCGCCAGTGCTTGGGGAGGAATTCATAATAGATTGAAAAAACGCGTATCCTCTTGAAAGTTGATGTTCGATTGCTATGGAACGGGTGGGCATAAGTTTTTTAATAATGGACCATACATCCATTCAGATGCGGAATTAGGAAGTGTTGTGATCATAAATGACGGTATCCGATAAGAATGTAGGGGTGATAGGAATAGGCATGATGGGGGGGGCTCTAGCCGAGTGTATGGTGAACTCTGGAACAATCAGTAAGGAGCGGCTAAGCATATTTGACATTGACAAGGGGAAGGTGGAATCCATAGGAAGTAAACTAAACTGCAATCGCGCTGCCAGTATAAAAGAAGTAGTTGACTGGTCAGATATTCTGATTATCGCCGTTAAGCCGCAGAGCATGAGCGAAGTATTATCTGAAATCGGAATGTGGAGGCACCATTTAATAGTATCCATAGCTGCAGGCATACCCACGGATGTAATTGAGGGTGAGCTGAAAGAAGAGCCAGAACCGAGAGTCATAAGAGTGATGCCCAACATCGCCTGCACAGTTGCAGCCTCTGCATCAGCCTATTGTGCAGGAAAGCATGCAACTATCGAGGATGTTGAAGCGGTACATGAAATCCTGTCCTCCGCAGGGATTGCCTGTGAGGTGCCTGAGTCGTTGATGGATGCCGTGACCGGGCTGAGCGGGGGCGGAATAGCATTCATGTGCATGATCATAGAAGCACTTGCAGATGCAGGCGTTTACGAGGGAATTGACCGCAGAACCGCCCAGATGCTGGCGGCGCAGACGGTAACGGGTGCTGGTAAGCTGCTGCTTGAGCTCGGCTCGAATCCCGAATTTGTAAAGGATATGGTGGCATCCCCTGGAGGGACTACAATACGCGGAATTGATGTGCTTGAGCAGTATGGTGTAAGGGGGGCAATGATATCCGCGGTAAAAGCATCCGCAGAGCGTTCGCGAGAACTGGGACTTATCCTGCGCGATAAATTAGAGGACGAAGATTAACTGTAGCAACTTTTGTTTCGATCCGATTTTGACGTGCAAGCCAAGGATCAGGATGCACTCTCCACTCAACCCTCATTTACGTACTTACCTCATTGATATATTCAGTATCCGGTAATATCATCCAGTCCAATATTGCAGTTCAATATCGCAGTCCAATACTATATTATGTTATTAAAAAACCTTAATATATGGGAACTGCTATTAAAAGGGCTAATCGATAGTGTATACCAAGGGCATACCAAAACATATTGCTGCAATTCGGCGGTTTAAAGACATGGCAAAACAACCTGGGAAAATGTACAGGAATCTGAAAGGGCAAGCCTACACTCGCAGAGAATATATGGGTGGAGTGCCAGGCAGCAGAGTGGTCCACTATGATATGGGGGGTGCTAAAAATGATTTTAAAGTGGAACTCACACTGGTTGCAGACGAACAATGCCATGTGCGAGATGTTGCACTTGAATCTGCGAGGATATCAGCCAACAGACTGATGAGTAGAGATATTGGTTCTGGTAACTATCATTTTAAACTCAGAGTTCAGCCCCATCACGTGCTCAGGATGAATAAGCAGGCAACTGGAGCAGGTGCAGACCGGGTCTCGGATGGAATGAGGCACGCCTTCGGTAAAGCCATTGGAACTGCGGCAAGAGTTAACAGAGGACAGCGAATAATGACTGTCGGGACTCATCCCCAGCACTTCCTCAAGGCGAAGGATGCCTTGAGAAAAGCTAAAAACAAGCTGCCAACTCCGTGCAGCATTATTGTCGAGCGCGGGTCCGAATACATATCATAGAAGGAACGGTTACTTAATTTTATAGACCATAAAATGTGCTGCATTGCTGCATGTACCGGCGCTGCCGATAGTTTTGTACTTACTTTTGTTTCAGCCTGGTTTTTCGATGCGATGGCTGTATGCGGTGCCGCAGCAGTCCATATATGCTGATTGTGCTGATGCAGCAGGAAGATATAGTGAGATAATAGAATATATCGTCATATCGGGATTGGTGGAACATGCCGATTAAATAATAAACGCGAATGAAGAATCATGGTTCATTGAATCATAAGCCTTTTATCTTGTCGAATATATTCTACTAAATTGAGTGCTTGACTATGGCTGCGTCAGATGAATATGAGAAAGATCTTGACAGAGTGTTAGAGAAGCTGCCCAAGATCAAGACGGGTGGCGATAGGTTTGTGGTTCCGAAGCCAAATACCATGATAGAGGGCAAGACCACCCTAGTGGACAATTTTGCGGCAATAGCCGACTATATCAACCGCGAGCCTGAACACCTGATGAAATTTTTGCTCAGGGAGATGGCAACTGCAGGCAAAATAGATGGGACAAGGGCAGTTTTCCAGGGTAAGTTCTCAGAGGAAGTGTTAGCATCGCAGGTAGGTAACTATGTTAACGAGTACGTGCTTTGCTCAGAATGTGACAGACCTGATACGCACCTGACGAAAAGCGGTCGTGTGCTGATGCTGAAGTGTGATGCATGCGGAGCTCACCGCCCGTTAAAGAAGTACCAGCCCAAGAAAGTAAAACCTGTCAGCGAACTCGAGCAGGGCGCAGTATACGACCTCAGGGTCGAAGCCGTCGGCAACAAGGGCGATGGTATAGCCAGAAAGAGTAAGTATACGATATTCATACCGCAAACCAAAAAAGGTGACGAGGTAAGAGCGCGCATCAAGAATATATCCGGCACAATAGCATTCGCCGAGATAGTCGAAGAAGAGTAGCTGAGTGATTGAAGAGGTGTAACAGGGCAATATGCCGCTTTAACTACTGTTTTTGCTTTCAATTGCAATCCATGCGAAGGTAGCAACTCCCATAGAATCCATGAGCATAATGCTTGCCCTTGCAAGCAATGAGAATGCCAGCCCCACTGCAGGGTCAATGCCGAGCAGTAACAGTGCTGCAACGGACCCCCCCTCCATTATGCCAAGACCCGCGGGAGTAATCGGGATGAACATCAGCATGGTGATCAATGGGTGTAAAAGGAAATAGACTATGAACGGCAGATCAATGCCAAGAGCTGCCCCAATAAAATACCACTGCAAGCCGCATAAGATCCAGCCAACAAAGTAAAGAACAAGTATTACCGGGATTCCGCTTTTGATTTCGATACTTTTTTCCTTGAATGACGGCAGGTTGTCAGCCAGGCGACCTGCAATAGGTATGCGCTTAAGCAGGCTTCGTGAGAACTCTTCATCCCACCACGATATGATAAGCATAGCTAATCCTGCCGCCAGCAGGAACACCATACCTATACCTGCATAAATCACCAGATCAGCCTCAATGCTTGAGCTCAACATAATGTATACGACTGCAAGGATTGCACCCAGCACCTTCAATACGAACTCGATCGCCTGCGGCGCAAATATGCATGCCATTCCATCGGTGATGCTTGAGACGTTGAGCCGCTTAAGGAAGTACGGCGTCATGAAGTACCCGCCCCTTCCCGGCGTGATGTCACCCACTATCATGCCTGCGAGATGTGAAAACAGGATTCTTACATAACTACCTGCATGGTTAATGCTCTGCAGGAGATAATACAACCTGTAGGCAAGTACAAAGTCGAGAGCCAGATAACAAAGGCTTCCGATAAAGAAATAAACAACATCAGTACTCTCAAGTATGCGCATCAACTCTCTGGCATCGAGCTTATAGAAAATTATGAACAATATAATCAGGATTCCTACCGCAGCCTGGAGCAGGGATTTTGAAATATTATTAACACTATAGGGATTCTCCAGATTCATTTTAATCATCCGCAACAAGCAATCAATACAAGCAATCAATGGTTCCATTACACATATAATAATTTTGAAAGGTGGGCATAGATAGTATAGTACGGGCATAACGGGTACGGGCATAACGGGTACGGGCATA
>JAUWIL010000118.1 GCA_030605385.1 Methanobacteriota archaeon | reverse complement strand
TGGTTCCAATCGGAAATGATATATTCTCGTTAGGAATAATGTCATATGTTCTTAGTTTTTGTTGCATGTTAATCGATTCAACCAAAGCTAAGAACACTTATATTTATTTGCGTGGCAAAGTTGGGTTACAGATATGGATGCACTCAGAGCCGATATGATTGGCGCAATGATAGGGAGTTTCTCGAGACATATATCCATGTCTGCGGAGTGATACTCTTAGAGTGATTTGGTGAAGTTCTTGTTTTAACGTTTCAGCATATATGGAGCCTCTGAGCGAGGTGAGACATAAAGTGCTACCCAAATTAATTAGTAGGTCTATGGATAATTAATGGATGGTGCAATTATGGCCTATTACCTTAGATGGTTTGAGTATATCTAAAGTTCCGAGCGAAGCGAGGAGTTTTAGTAAGGGCGTAGCCCGAACCAGATATACTCTGTTAAGTGAGTGCAATAGCACCGAGCAATCTAAAGGATTGCGAAGAGTTTCGAACCCCGCTTCATTCATATCCTACCTCTCTATTTTGTTGAATGCTTGTAGTAATAGACCAATTTTTTTCAGTGTGGACTCAATATTGCCTATTAACGAATATTCATCGTTCTGCTTTTGGAGAATGCTAAACGGTGCTGCTGATAAAAATTTTAGAGCATTCTCTATCTCATCAATTTCGAAAGTAAAACCTCGTCCCACCAATGCAATACGGATAGTATCACTGGAGAATGATGTTATACCGCTCCTCTCAAAATTTTTTAGTGTTGATAAGGTCTTGGCGACAATCTCAATTAACTTTTCTTGGTCAACAGTTGATGGTGGAATGTCCTTTGAGGTTATAACACCCTTACCTGAAGTAAATAGAATTTCAATTATTCGACTTGCCTCATAAGGATAAATTCTGTGGGTTTGCAAAATTTTACAAATCGCTTCTGTTTCGATAAGTATAATACCCCCCCTATAAGCCGTATCTTGAATATTACCTTGAGAAAATCCGGGTGCAATCACACCAATATATTTCATATCGTACTTCTCTTTGTATCTCTTGAGCGCATTAAAGTTAACATAAGTCTCACTAATGACTCCTTCTTTCGTTGTTTTCGCATCAAGAATTATTTTATAATCTTCTATCAAAACGTCGGGCTCGTCTCTGCCTCCGATATGTTTAGCAGAAAATCCGAGTTGTTGGAAAACTTTTACTAAAACCTCTTCAAAAATAGTAGGATTTTCACTATCCCGTTGTGCTTCTCGCAATTTTGTAACTAACGGTAAATCATCAGCTTCTGGAGGTTTTGGCTTAAATCCATCTTTTTTCCTTACAACTACCGTGCCATCGGAAGACTTTGAAATAAAGACAACGTCATCTTTTTGAAATAACTCTTGCATTGGATTCTTTCCAATCGAGAGACGCCTCGCTTTCCAATCAACCTTTTTGCCCGATAGCTTTTTCCCTTGCAGATCTATAGTAAATTCGCCATCAGGAAAGACTTGTCCATATTTATCATTCAATTTTGCCTTCCACCAAATAAGTCCGTATTGCACCTGTGTCCCATACAACTTATGTTCTATTTCCATATTTTTTACCTCTTTGCGGAGTTTGAAATTTTACTTAACCACAACAATAATAGCCCAATTACTAAATTTTATTGGGACCGATATATCTAAATTTTCGATTGTTGTCCCCTCTCCCACGATCCTCAATAACATTTAAAATCCTCTTGAGAACCATTATACTAGCTGATAAAGATCCTCCCTCCGTGTTATATCCCTTCTCACGAATTTTTTTCTTCAACTCCCCGAATTTGATTTCTCCAACCTCTTCTATTAAATTCCATGTAACATTGGCCATTGTCCCTTCGCGAAAGCATTGCCTAGTGTATGGTTTG
Source organism: Methanobacteriota archaeon (assembly GCA_030605385.1). Lineage (GTDB taxonomy): Archaea > Halobacteriota > Syntropharchaeia > JAUWIL01 > JAUWIL01 > JAUWIL01. Next base: position 3,319 of record JAUWIL010000118.1, on the reverse strand, counting down.
TAATGATGGGGGTAATCTCCTTTCTTTAACTTTTCCATCGACTTTCGGTAAAGATCTTCGGTTCCACTATGAGCTTCTGGTATACCCTCGCCCTTTGATATTACCAATCCCACTTCAGATAACACTAGTTTTATTTCTTTTAAGGTCCCGTTATCAAAACTAGTTTCAATTCTTTTGACGCGAAGATCTACTTCCCCCCCCTTTCCAAAGTCTTCGTATGATGTCTGTTCAGTAACCCATAGTTCTCCCTTTATTGGAAACTGGACAAGCTCCCGAATCAATATTCCATTTCTGGTGAATACGAGTTCATGTTTAGTCATAATTTTCACATCCTCTTTAGTATGTACATGCTAAAAGTATTTAATAGTATCTAAATTATCTAAAGTATTTAAAGTATCTAAAGTATTACCTAGTTTGCAAAGCGTGATGAGTTCTACGATAATGAATTGAGCGGATAATAGAGGAAAAGAAAGCTTGCGCGGATATTTAATGTTGTCTGCGTGACTGATGTCAGTGGCGCCTTAACAGCGATTCTGGTCAGCCCCAAATATCTATCATGCTACCGCGCTGGAAGGTTTAATATTTCCCTTGCCTCATCAGGTGCCGCTATCTCGCGCCCGAGTTCACTGGCTATCCGAACAGCCTTTGCCACCAGCTCTGAGTTGCTCCTTGCCAGCACCCCTTTCTCCAGATATATGTTGTCCTCAAAACCGACACGCACGTGCCCGCCCAGCATGATCGCCATGGCTGCCATCGGCATCTCGTATTTGCCGGGAGCGCATACCGACCAGGTAGAATTCTCTGGAGCGCTCTCCACGCAATACATCAGGGTTTTTGGTGTGGGTGACATGCACGACAGACCGCCGAACATGACGAACTGGAAGTGGAGCGGTTCCTTCAGCGCGCCTTCTTCAACGAACCTCAGAGCGGTATTGATCATTCCCGTATCATAGACCTCGAGTTCTGGTTTCACACCATTCCTGTACATATATCCTGCCCACTTTTTGATCGTGGATAGGGGATTGCTGAAAACAATGTTCCTCAGCGCCCTGCTTCCCATATCCTCCCAGATGTTTACAGACCCCATGTTCAGGGAGGATATCTCCTGCCCGAATCCGCACCTTTCCTCCATCAGTTTGTCCAGCTTCTTGGGGTCGACCCACCTTCCCCCACCTGTTGTTATATTGATAATTATATCAGATGCTTCGCTCTCCTGTATCCCCTTGATATACTCCGGAAAGACGGGGTTAGGGTCCCTGTGGGGCATACCCGACTCCGGATCTTTCGCATGCAGATGAACAATGGATGCTCCCTCTTTCCTGCACCTGCAAACCTCGTCAACTATCTCATCCACTCTGCACGGCACATACTCGGTCTGCGCTCTGGAGATAAATTCTCCCCCGGTCACTGCCGCGGTGATAATCAATTTTTCCATTGTTAAGACCTCCGTAGCATGTCAAAAGTCGTTCTTGCGCGGTATCAAACATCTCCCTTAGTTTTTTCTCCTCACAGTACTTCGGAATATTTGTGAAATCAGAGATTTCACAACCGCGTAAAACACGTAGTGTTTTAGGCATGTCTTGCGGAGCAAAGCTCCGCGAGACAGGCGGAGTTTCACTCCGCCATGTTTGCAGAACGCAGTTCTGCAACCGTTTAAAAATCAAAGATTTTTAAACATGTTTGTGGAACGCAGTTCCACAACCGTATGAAAAACCGTAGGTTTTTCAGACATGTTTACAGAATCGAAGATTCTGTAACCGTATAAAACACACAGTGTTTTATACATGTTTACAGAGCGGGGCTCTGTAACCGTATGGAAGCGGAGCTTCCATACATGTAAAGTTTTATTCATCCCCTAATTGATTTTTTGGGTAAAAAATCAACAACCATCAGAGGGGATGAAGGGGGATAGATAGTGAAACGCATAGTTTCCAATCTACTTAATAGTTTCCACAAGCTCGACTGATCCCTTGATGATAGGTCGCTTTTAAGCAACACATCACGGATTACACGATGAAAGGAGAAACACTGGAAAAAGACTATAGGAGGCAATGGGGCATCGAAACACGCTATAGGATGAAGAATGGTATGCAAAAAATATTTCTAACATGCGCACATACGCATAAGCATCATGGCAGGCATCGACAAAGCGCTGTCCGAGGGATTCAACATATGGCGCAATAATCTAACTATATGCATACCCTTTGTAATCAAGAGAATCCTGATTACTGTGATACTTGCAGTCCTCTTTCTGGCAATAATCGTACCTGCTGTTCCAAGCCTTGAGGAGCTTGCTGAACTTTCCGAGGTTACAGGCATGAGTGAGACCGGTAGAACCGAAATGAGTGGGGATATTCTGAACATAGATGCCATATCAGACATAGTAGACAGCATGCTGGCAAACCTTGAGAGCATTATTATGATTGTGTTCATCGGCATGCTCATAACAATCGCGGTGAGTGCCTACTTTGACAGCGGCGGAATCGGCATGATCAAAGAGGTGGTTGAGAATGGAACTACTAACGTATCACAGATGACTCAGTATGGCATGCGGCACTTCAGGGATATGTTCCTCGCAGATCTTGCAATTACATTGATGCTCCTGGCAGGGCTGCTGTTCTTCATACCAGGGCTGATGCCGCTCATGTCCAACGGCATCCCAAGAACGATGGAGGGGGCGGTAGAGCTGTTCTCGACAATGACCTCCTCAACCGGAATGGCAATGGCGGGTGCTGCCGTAATATATATCATATATGCCATAATCATCACCCTGTTCTTTGCACTTACCATGTATGCCGTGGTTGTCGACGAGCTGGAGACATCCAACGCGCTAATGAGGAGTTATGAGATATTTCGCGCAAACAAGTTCATGGTGTTCATATTCATACTCGTAGTGAGTATCATAGCCATTCTTATAGAGCTGGCAGGCTCGGTGCTTGGAATGGTCCCGTACATAGGAGGAGTTATGTCCATGCTTCTGAGTGTTGTGGTAGTGGAGCCGCTCAGCTTCGCATGGTACACGTCGTTCTACAAAGATGTGACGAGAAAGGATGATGCGCCGCGCAGCATGCTGCTGAGTGCGGAAGACCTGCAGCCCTGATTCTGGCATGTCTAAAACGCTTCGCGTTTTATACGGTTGTAGAGCGCGGTTCTACAAACATGTCCGAAACGCTCTGCGTTTCGTACGGTTGCAAAATCTTCGATTTTGCAAACATATTTAAAAATCTTTGATTTTTAAACGGTTGAAAAACTACGTTTTTCAAACATGTATGGAAGCTCCGCTTCCATACGGTTACAGAGCCCCGCTCTGTAAACATGT
>JAUWIL010000103.1 GCA_030605385.1 Methanobacteriota archaeon | reverse complement strand
TCCATTATTCCGGCATCTACAACATCGCATATTTGTGCCTCATCGTTCCCCGCATCTTTTGAATGCGCCCTGCCCTCGATGCGCAGACCATAACGATCCGAATTGACGTGAGCTTTCCTGAGATTCGTCAGTGTATCTATAACATCCAGTCCGCTGTTACCTGCCAGCAGTCTGGGGACGATCTCCAGAGCATCTGCGAATGCGGCTGCTGCTAACTGCTCTCTGGTGCCCATGGTTCCGGCGAACTTGTGGATCCGCTTTGAAAGTGCAAGCTCTGTGCAGCCCCCTCCCGGCAGTACAAGACAGCCCTCGAGGGCATTATTGACGGCGTGAACTGCATCCAGTAATGCCTTCCCGCTCTCTCTTACGATATCTTTGCTCCCCCCGCGCACTAAAAATGTACATGCGCCTGCGCTGCCGCCCGCTTTCCTGAATATTGTTATATCCTCCTCGGCTATACGCGTCTCCTCGACTATGTCGGCGCATCCGAGGTCTTCCGGTTCAAGCTCCCACACATCGGACAGGATTCTGGCGCCGGTAGAGCGCGCAACATGCTGCACATCTTCCAGCTTGAATATCTTGTGGATGCTCATTATCCCCTCCTGCGTTAGCATTCCCTGCACCCGCACGTCCATATCACCTGTGCACAGCACCACGTTCGCGCCAGCCGATCTGATGTGGTCGACCATTTTTCTCAGTATGTTCTCCTCTGTCTCCATACACTTCTGCAGCACACTCACACCTGCGATATTCAGGTTGGTCAGATATCCGGCGCTCTCCACGATCATTTTGCCCTGTATGATCGCAATCCGTGCGTCGTTGGTTACCTTCGGTGACCCCGGATTGGCACTGCTGAAGAGTATTGATCCGGTTATCAACTCGGTATCGCTGAAATCCCCGCTCTCAATTCTTCTCAGCATGATTGCTTTATCGATATCGACCCTACCATCATGTTCATGTTCTCTTACCGCCTTTACAGCACCTACTATATCCTGACAGAGAGTGCTGGAGGAGTAGCTCTTAAGTGCGGTTCTGGCAACATTTTTGAGCCGCACATCATCGACTGGCAGTGCAAGCTCTTCGAGCAGATGCAGACTCTCCTTCAGCGCCATTCTGTACCCATCAGCCACCGTTATGGGCGACACCCCCATATGTATGAGCTTCTCAGCCCTTCGCAGGAGTTCTCCTGCAAAACTTATGGCAGATGTGACCCCATCACCCACTTCGGCATCCAGAGCCTTTGCAAGCTCTACTACTATGCGCGCGGACGGATGATGCACGATGAGGCCGGTTATTATTGATAATCCATCCCGGGTTATAACAAGCGGACGCGCCTCCTCCGAGAGCATCTTACACATTCCGGTCGGCCCCAGCGAGGTCTGTATGGTGCTGCAGAGCACGCGCGCGGCCCTGATACAGTTCATCCGCACATGCTCGCCAGTCATGCGGTAGTCGACTGCCTTATTGTCATGTGTTAGCAGGGAATCAAGTTTTATACTAGTCTCACTCAGTTGCGGCACTCTCCCCAAGCTGTTTAAGCTCCTCGTCTATTCTGTGCTGGAGAACATCACCATATATGATATCATCAGACTCGATCACGGTTCTGGCAGTCTCATTGGCACCCTTGAGTATCAGCTTCTTGGTGAGAAGCGGCTCCACAATACCCTCTTTCATCGTATCTGTTATCCTTCTTGTAATCGAGTTCAGACCGGTATTGTGACTGCCTTTCGAATGGCGCTCTCTGAGCTGCATCAGGGTCAGCATGGTATCCATGCCCGCATTATCTGACAGGGCACGGGGAATGCTCTCAAGCGCATCCGCGAAGGCGACAACTCCCAGCTGCTTTTTGGATGGCACCCCTATTGCATATTTACGCAGTTCGGCTGCAAGAAACATCTCTGTGGCGCCGCCGCCGGGTAAAACCAGCCCGCTGTTAACCGCGCTGCATGTTGTGGACACGGCATCATATACTGCCTTGTAGCTCTCGGTCGCCATCTGATGCGTTCCACCGCGTATCAGGATGCTAACGCTTTGGACTTCACCCGACCCTTCAATCACCACAAGGGTGCGGTGTTCGTACTTCCATTCCTTGATGCGCTTCACGCTTCCGAGAAATTCGGGCTTCATGTTCTGCAGGTCGGATACGATTTTTGCTCCAACGGCTCTGGCAACCCCTTCGAGATCCTCTCTCGTCGGCACCTGATGTACGACCATGATGCCTTTTGATGCAAGCCTCTGCGCCAATCCTTCGTCAATACTCTTTCGTGATATTATCACCTCTGCGCCTGCACCCAATATCTTTCCTGCTGCACCGTCAAGCATAATCCTCTCCTGCTTTTTCATATCAAACGCTTCTTCCATACTGTTAACGGCGACAGCATAATCGGTTTTATCTCCGAATACACCATCATACCGCTTCAATGTCAGAGGCACGTCTATCACTGCTATTTTGACATTCTTTTTTTCTCTGGGCATATTCGGGTGCATCACGCCCTTCCCGAGTATGAAGCCCCTGTACAGCCCGGTCTCTACAGCATCCCCACCCATACGTTTGAAGATGTGTACGTTCTTTGGGTCTGCCCTGGTGCCATTGACACGTGAGTCATCGGTTATGCACTCCACTGCCTCGGATACGACATTCTCCAACCCTGCATTCTCGTATGTGGAGTACTTGGTGCACAGAGAGGTTCTGGCTATATTTCGCAGCATCTCTACCCCCTCCAGCCGTACGGCAATCGTATCTATAAGATGCATTGCCTTCTCCATCGCCATCATGTAGCCAGACGCGATGACATTGGGGTGCAGCCCCGCCCTGCTCAATTTCTCAGCGCCTTTAAGCAGCTCGCATGCAAGTATCACGGTGCTCGTGGTACCATCACCCATCTCGTAGTCCTGTGTCTTGGCGAGTTCCACCATCAGCCTTGCAACTGGATGCTTTGCCTTGAACTCCGCCAGATCAAATCTCTGCAGTATGGCTTTTCCATCACTTGTGGCAGTGTACATGCCGCCGCTGGATACCATAACTTTCTGCATACTCTGGGGCCCCAGCGAGGTTCGCAGGAAGTCAGCAAACTCCCTTGCAGTAGAGAAGCAGCTATCCCTGAGCTCTTCGGGCGATACCTTCTTGATCTCTCCGAAGATTGAATTGTAGAAAGAGTCTATCATGTATGCATCCCGTAATGTAGGTTGGGTCTGGTATTTCAAGTGAGTGATTAAGGTGAGTAATTAAGTAGAGGTGAGTGGTCAGGTAGGTGAGTGCAGGTGAGTAATTAAGCAGGTGAGTGGCATATACGCCAAATATATGCTAAGATTGATGCCGCATGGGTGCCGTATGAAAACACCAGTTTTAATGACCTTTACAAAATTGCTTGCAGAACGCTCCGCCTTTAAAGACGGGGACGAATGCAGCACATCATCAAGCAATTTTGTAAACGCTACAAACTTTAGTTTGTAGTGGTTTACTGCACCCCAAACTGAAGCCCATCAGGGCGAAATGCCAGTCCGGGCAGGCATTCACAATTCAAAGCAATGGACTCCGAACCTATACTCCTGCACCATTACAAACCTATATTCCTACCTATAGCCCTATATCATTACAAACAGGTTTGTACCGTCATCCGAGAATACCCTATTCATCTGACCGTGGCTTGCCAGCAGCTCGAAGGCATCCTCATCATCATCCATTATCCATATCAGGTTGCATGCACTGCATCTGCTTGCAGGATCATAAACCCACCAGAAGTTCTGTCCGGGCCGCAGCATCTTGGGTGAGACCTCCACCCCCCGGAAGTCGATTGCCAGCGTAAAATTCTTGCGCATCTCATTGGCAAGCTCCTCGAAGCTAACCAGGCAATTGTTGGCATGCTCATTGAGACTGTCTCCTGCAAGCTTCTCGGCTTTCGAGGCATCCTTTTTCTTTATATACTCGGTTAGAACATCAATGATTTTTTTCTGAAAATCTTCTGTTGCAGAACATCCGCGGAAATCGATCATAAGGAATTCTGCACTCCTGCCGTGCGTCTTTTGCTCGATCCGCCTGACGAATTCATCAACCATTTCGTCATCACATGCCCGGATGCCAATTCTGGGCCACTCAAGCAGCTTTGCCGTCTCTTCATCAACATACTCGCTGCCTGCATCAAAATCAAGGTCTTCCAGGTCCTCCCATTCAATATCCACCATAAACAAACCCTCCGTACACCTTATGCCTAATTTAATAGATAAATGCTACCACGCATTATGCCAATATCCCCCGATAATTAACCACCCGGATGCCCAGGTGATAATCACCCTGTAATAATTAATTGGCACACGGCACACAAAACATGCTGCCAATTAACTATTAACATTATCATTTTAGCTAAATACTCAATCCTGCCAGCTATCTTATAAAATTTTTCAAACCGACATTCCACCAGTTCTATTGACCAGTGGTTCTTCACAAGTACGGCAGGCAGCTATTCTATACGGGCATCCACAACGATATGCCGCACCCCGGGCGAATATTTCTTTACATTCCGTGTACCGAGCACCTCGATCTCCCGACCCAGCTTCTCTGCCGTGCGCCGCAGCCTGCTTATTGCCCTCTCGTATGAAAGGGCCTCTGGCGCGCCCTCGTGGTAATGCAGGACACCACCCTTTTTCAGCGAACGCATCCCCGCCTCCAGCTGTCTATCTGTAATGTTGAGATAGCCCATTATGGTGCGGTCGGCGGTATCGTCAGGAGTCGCGTCGGTACAATCTCCGAGTACCGGAGTTACGATGTCATCCACACCGTTCAGTCTGATGTTTTCGAGCAGGTAATCATAGGAGACAGGATTCAACTCGACTGCTGTTATGCGCTTGGGCGCGGAATGCACTGCCATCGGTATTGTGAAGTACCCTATCCCTGCGAACATATCCAGAACGTTCTCGCCCGCCCCCACCCGACTCATTCTGAGGCGCTCGTTCATATTGCCGGGAGAGAACATGATTTTGCCGGCATCCAGCCTGAACCTGCACCCGTTCTCGCTGTGAACCGTCTCGGTATTTTTACCGCCTGCAAGCCACTCCACGGCAGGCACTCTGAATGCGCCTTTGACTCCCATGTCGATAAGAACGGTGCGGCAGCGCGGATACAGCTTCAGCAAACCCTCTCCGATTAAATGGCGGTGCTGATACGCATCCTTACTGAGATGCACGATTATGATATCCCCGATAATCTGCCACCCGCGCGGCGCAACATTCAGGACATTACTATCAACCTCTCCGCTCTCCGCCAGAACGTCTTGAAGCGTGCGCGGAGGGGCGCGCTCTGCAAGATATTTGTGGAAGCGTAGCTTCCACATATCTCGCAAAGTCTTTGACTTTGCAAGACTTTGCGAAATCAGAGATTTCGCATGTCCCGCGGAACTTCGTTCCGCAAGACTTGATTTAATATCAAAGCCGTCGTCTTTCAACCAGTTCACCTGATACCGGGAACACGCCCATATGTGTTTTTATTATGAAAATCTCTCCACTATCTCCCATAAAATCATGGCGCGGCAGTGTAAGGACCTCATAGGTATCCGGGTCCATGACCTGCACTTCGCGCTCGTTAGACGTCACCACCACAGCCCTGACAGCGTCCTCAACGCTGCACAGGCGCTCCACCCTACCGATCTCGTTCTGGTTAAGCACCACGCGCCCCCCATCCGACATGCGCATGCCTGTGAGTCGTTCACCCATCCTCTCCACGAGAATAACCTGTCCGTTATATCCCACGACATCGTACTTTCTGAACTGCGGCAGGCGCACGGCATAGGTAACCCGGTACACATCTCTGCCCCCTCTCTTTCCGGCGAGCGAGTAGGAAGTTTTTATGGTGCCCCCGATGGAATCGGTAATCGCCTTGCATATATGTTTGGCAGCGCCCTTGGAGCCGATGTAGAAGTCAATACCCTCCCGCAGTTCATCGGTTTTTGATATGAATGCCATTCTATCCTGTGGATAGAGCCTGGAAACAGTACCGCTCACAATATCCCTACACCTCTGTCGGTCGTGTTTCTCCACTTTGCCCCCGGAACTTCGGATCTGTATGACCGCCTCGTAGTACCCCCCAGCGAGTCTGCTGCAGGAATCACACGCAGACTTCTTCAATCTAATCTCCACCTCATGCTCCTCTTCAACGCGCAGCCCTGACACGTCTGCAGATACATGCAGAATCGCCCTTTTTGAATAATCATCGACAGGAGCCATTTCAACATCATTTCCAAGAAGTTCAGCACCTGCCTGTACCATCTTCAGGCCGCGCTCCAGCTCCCTTTTGACAGCCTCTTCAATGGACGCACCTGCCCCCCTGCCGTGGACAAGATATGCGCCGCAGGCAGGGCACACACTAACCTCGAGCACGTTCGGAGCCTCCATAACCCTTACTTCCTCTCTGAGGCAATCGGCGCACAGCTTACCGTACAGCTTCCCGGCTTCTTTTCCGCATCTGGGGCAGAACATGGAGCGCATCATGGTTAAACCACAGTATGATTTGCTTTGATAAATTAAATATGCTATTGCAGGATGCGCCGTTAGATTGGGGAAAAAGCACACCAAAAAGAGAACACACAATCACAATCTGACCATCTGCGCGTGGTTGAATTGACAAATGA
>JAUWIL010000104.1 GCA_030605385.1 Methanobacteriota archaeon | reverse complement strand
TGCTTTTGGCGGTAAGGTTTGGGTGCGCTATTTGTTTTTCTCTTTTATCTCCATTCTTCCAAGGCGGCTTCGGCTCTGGTATGGTGAGCTCGCTATTCTGCTCAGCCGCAGGTATTTGTTCATGAGACTGTTCACCAAACTGTTATTCTGAATATATCTGTGAATCCTTCGGATTCAGATATCTCCCAGAATCTCCGATTCTGGAAGACAGACGAACTACCGTTCGTCAAGTATCTAGCAGAACTACGTTCTGCGAGACAACCGAAATCAAAGATTTCGTTAAGTCTAGCAGAGCTTTGCTCCGCAAGACTATCAGCTCTTCATATGGTATCTTCAATGGCGCTACTCCCTCTGCTTTTAGCCCGAACACCTTTATTTTTTTCCAATCATTTCCACCCCTATTAGAGTAGGCGTACACGTGATAGATTAAGTACAATAATAGCATATCTGTCCTTGATGCCGCTAAAGAGGTCTGCCTGTATTTTAATGCACAAAGAGAGGAGATATTATTGTATGACGTTATAGTAGTTGGTGCAGGGCCTGCCGGGTCCACTGCCGCCAAGTTCCTTGCTGAGGGCGGGCTGAGTGTGCTTGTGCTTGATAAAGAAGAATTTCCACGCGATAAGCCGTGCGGCGGCATGGTGCCCCATTATGTGTGGGAGCGGTTTGATTACATTGATCCATATGATTTCAATATCGTAGATTCTCCTGTGTTTGATCTCACCTGCGTATCCCCCTCCTCCCGTTTCAAAGCAGTATATTACAACAAGAAACGTTGTGATGCAGGTCTCCCTAGGGGGATATTGGTTCGAAGGATTGTGTTCGATGAGTTTCTGCTAAAAGCTGCAATCTCGGCTGGCGCCTCGTTTAAAGGCGGATGTAGGGTTGTCGACATACGTATTTCAGATGAGTGTGCCGAAGTTATAACGTCTAATGGAGATAGTTTCTCGTCACGTGTCCTTATTGGTTCTGATGGTGTCAACAGCGTTGTTGCACGCAGACTTGGCGCACCTCGGATAAGAGAGCGTGTGAGTGTTATACTCATGAATGAGTTTGATGTTGAGGGTGCCGAGCCCAGCAGAGAAGCTACACCTCCAATAGTCCATTATCTCTTTGGTGGGGTGGTTGGTTACGGATGGATCTTTCCCGGGCGCATTAATGTTGGGTTTGGTGTGCTGCAAAATGTGGGTATGAGTGCTCTGCGTATATACTACGAAAGGTACCTTGATTTCCTGGCTGAGAGCGGCCTGTTGCCAGATGAGGTTAGAGGCGCCAGACCTGTGGTGGGGATGATGCCTTCCAGACCCCTGCGTCACGTGTGTTTTGATCGCGTGCTCTTATGCGGTGATGCCGCAGGATTTACCAATCTAATGTCTGGAAGGGGGGTATATTACTGCATGTGGAGCGGTGAGCTTGCTGCGAGTTCAATAATAGATGCAGTCAAGAGGGGTGATGTCAGCCGCCGCGGTCTTATTGGTTATAAGCACGCCTGCTGGAGTGCTTTTGGCGGTAAGGTTTGGGTGCGCTATTTGTTTTTCTCTTTTATTTCCATTCTCCCAAGGCGGCTTAGACTCTGGTATGGTGAGATTGCTGTCCTGCTCAGCCGCAGGTATTTGTTCATGCGGTTGTTCAGCAAACTGTCATTCTGAATATTAGGGGGCTTTCATATGATGTCTGGAAAGATGTTGCCTCTTCTAGTATCTTCTCTAGTGTATGCATCCTTCTGATATAGGTTCAGACTTCATCTGCTTGTATCTGGCGAAGCCTAAAATTCTTCACGCTGATTAATCACAACCAGTTTTTTAGCTAGATTTAATTACGACCACTTTCTTCTCTGGCCCTTTTAGTTTATGTAGAGCACTCCTGACTCCAAATAGAATGAAAAAGAATATGATAATGAATCCCTCAATGACCATACTAATGGCTATCGCAGCCCTATTCTTCCAATCATACTCATTCCGGAGCACATCCTCCTCCAATCCTATAGCATACAAGCTGGTGAACGCAAATCCAAAAAAAGATAACATCAAACAAATCATCCCGGCCCCTCCACTAATCATAAACGAAAGAAGGGGGCTGACCAAAAAAGTAGCAAAGGATATGACTGCCGCCGCTCGTGCTATTATGCCAATGATTCGTATCTCTTTTCCGATTCTCTGCTGGTTTGCTGCCATTAGCTTACACCATTTGAACATACATTTAAATCTTCAGCTACATAATACCTTATGAAAAACATTCGGTTTTCGTCAATCTTAGGTGAGGGTGTTATTTTGCCAACTGGGAGGAAAATCCTGTTTACAACCACATACATCAATGGACAAAAGTATGATTACATAATGAGCAATAACAGATCCGTATTCTTCAGGTTTGCTGCCCCCAGAATAAGCTCTTACGGCCTGCGCTTCCTCAAGCAGAACATTCCCTCGATTGAGATTCTCGAGTATCCTACGTGGAATGAGTATGCTGAAAAGCTAAAGAAAGGATACGATGTGGTTGGATTCTCCTTTTACCTGAATGAAACTCATGAAATCGAGGAGATGGTGAACTACGCGAGAGAGCAGGGGGTTAAAGAGATATGGGGCGGAAACTACGGCATCCTTACCGAGTCAATTCAAAAATATTTTGATCGAATCTTTATTGGATATGCTGAGGAAGAAGTGGCCCGCACCCTTGGAAAATCCATTGACAAAATAATCCATCCCCCGCTCCTAAATTATATAGAAACAACATTTGGTATCAGGCTTATAAGTTATGGAACCCTGTTTACTACCAGAGGATGCAATGTAGGGTGCACATTCTGCCAGACGCCCGCATTCTGCGGCAAGCCATCTAAGGTTCCGATTGAAAGTATAGAGCGTGTCTTAAAATATTACCATGACATCGGGGTTGTAGAGGTGTTAATCCTTGATGAAAATTTTGGAGTGCTGAAAAGGCATGCAGAAGAAGTGGTGGAGCTTTTAGATAAGTATAAGTTGCGATGGGGGGCCATGCTTCGTGCAGATTTTCTAAGAAAAAACATTGAGGAATGGACTAAAAAGGGTTTTTATCTAGCTCTTCTCGGTATAGAGAACCTAAATCAGCAGAACCTGGACCGCATCAGCAAAAGGGAGGACGCAGCGGATATTTTAGGTATTTTAAGTGAATTAAGGAGGCAAGGAGGGTTTGCAATTGGATATTATATAATCGGATTTGAGGATGAAACCGTTAAATCTGTCAAAGCAGATATAAACAAACTCGCTAAACTAAAGGTAGATATAAACCAAATTTGTGTGCTTACACCACTGCCCCAGACACCTTTATACGATTATATAGATGCCAATTTCGGCATCTTTGAGTCAGACTGGCACCGATTTGGTGTGAAGCACCTGGTATGGAATCATCCCAACATTGCACCAGATGATATGGATAAACTGCTAAACTGGTGCTTCAGGAAGCTCAATCCATGGAGACGAATGTTTAGGGTAGCGTACAAATATAATAGGGTAATAAAAGATGATGCCAATATTTATGGAGGAATAAGAGACGTATCCAAGCTCATTTACAAGGCAAACACCTTTGATCACTCCCCCCTATATTTGTTTGAGGATGATAGATAAATGAGGGTGCTACTGGTTCAGCCCGGGTATAATCCTAAGTACATAGGGTTTAAGAATGTTAACCGCTTAGAATCGCTTGCTTTAGAGACCATCGCATCCCCACTGCATCACCTCGTGAAATTTCTGGATATGAGATTAGAGCAAGATACTGCTTTGGAAAAAACTCTAAGGGAATTTGAGCCGGATGTACTCGGCGTAACGTCCTTCACTACAGATGTTTATATAGCCATTGATATCATGCGAAGAGCGAAAGACCATAATCCAGATATTTTAACCGTGGTTGGTGGAATGCATGCTACCGTTATGCCAGAATCATTCTTTCAGCCGTGGGTGGATGTGGTAGTGATTGGTGAAGGTGATTTTTCCTTTAGTGAGCTGGTGGATGCCTACGAAAATGGAGGGAAGTTTGGGGATGTCCGTGGAATTGCATTCCGGAAAGGGGATCAATTTGCATTCACCAATGAAAGAGAACTAATCGATGATCTTGATAAAATTCCTATGCCAGCAATCGATATCGCCAAAAAATACAGCAGAAGATATCATTATGCTTCAATGTATCCTTGCAGGTCAATTGAAACTGCCAGAGGCTGTCTCCATAGATGTAAGTTCTGCTCGGTATGGAAAGTCCACAGAGGACGATATAGAAGAAAAAGCGTGGAAAGGGTGTTAGATGAGATAGAGGGAACCCGGGGGAGATATATCATTTTTGTTGATGATAACTTTCTCCAGGATGCAGCACGAGCAGAGAGAATCTATGAAGGGATCAAGGATAGAGGAATTGAAAAGATATATGGATTCCAAGCAAGAACAGATACCATCGCAAAAAATCCTGATCTAGTGGAAAAATGGGCAGACATAGGTTTGGCAGGTCTGCTGGTTGGTTTTGAATCCATCAAACAGGAGGAATTAGACCAGCTCAACAAAGGCACTTCTATACAAGATAATGAAAAAGCGATAAAAGTCATGCGTGATTGCGGAGTAGTTAATTGGGCTGCATTTGTTGTTAATCCTGACTATGAGAAGAATGATTTTGATGGGCTGATTAAATATATAAAAGAAAAAGAAATTGATTTTCTTCAGTTAACAACACTAACGCCCCTGCCTGGAACCGATTATTTTGATGAAATGCGCGGGGAGCTGAAAACATTAAACTGGGAGTGCTATGACTATCTTCATCTCGTGCTTCCTGCAAAGCTACCAGAGATAGAATTCTATGAAAATTTTGCCAGAGTTAATCGAAAAACATGGTTTAACCTGAAAAGGTGGATAAGATTGGGCAGACATGTTTCAAAGGCCCCCCCCTCATTCATATTGTTCCCTAAAGTATTCAAGCTACTGAGGAGTACACTTAGGGTATCAAACCCAAGGACATACCTCAAGTAATTTGCGAATCATGGCGCTTTGCTCCGCAAGACTGTGAGCCTTTCATAGGGTACCCTTGAGGATGCTATTTCCTCTGCTTTCATTCCAAGGCCCCCTATTCTTTCCATTACTCTTTCCACTCCTGTTATAGTAGATATTAGCAGTAGGATCCTTCCATTCACGGTCATGTGCTCCTTTGCCTGCTCAAGAAACCTATTTATAACATCTGCGCCGCTGGGGCCGCCGTCCCATGCGCATTCGATCCATTCATCATGTTTTTCGCTTTCCTGAATGGGTATGTAGGGTGGGTTGAATACAATAAGGCTGTATCTGCCCCTGATACCGCTGAACAGGTCTGCACGTACAACGTTCGCGACCCCATTGGCTCTTGCGCACCTGACCGCATAGGGGTTTATGTCAGCCGCCACCACTGTTTCTGCTGTCTTTGCCAGCTCCCTGGCTATTATACCGCAGCCCGTGCCTATTTCAATCACTGTATCTGTTGAACTTACCTCTTTCAGAGCTGTTTCCATCAGTAAATATGTATCTGCCGCAGGCTCGTAGACCTGTGAATGGACCCGTACCTTCCCGGTCCTTGCGGAGTCGTACTCTCCAGCTGACGTGTTGTAGTATATCTCCTTCATCTTCGGAAATCCTGCGAAGCAGAGCTTCGCCATGAGTTAAAGTGTCCCAAAAATAACAACTTTTTCCCTACCCATGGTAGTAGTGCGTGCTGGATTCCTGAACCTCCGAGCTGAACTGCTCTGCCCCAGGCACCCCACAGGCATCCGCCCTGCACTGCCGGCACAGCCTGAACTGCGGAAGATATTTCTCGGCAGCATCCCGGACTGCTCTCATTTCCTCACAGGTGGGCGGGTCACTGTCTTTGAAGTCGTGCATCGGTATGAGTGGTATGATGTTCATGAGGACCGCTCCGTTTTCCTTTATCTTCTTTGCTACGAGTGGTATCTCATCCTCATTTATGCCCGGTATCAATACGGTGTTAACCTTTGTCCTTATACCTGCCTCTACGGCTGCCCTCAGACCTTCATACTGCCTCTCCAGCAGTATTTCTGATGCCTCCACACCCTTGTAGGTCTTACCCTTGTATCGCGCCCACTTGTAGATTTTACTGCCCGTTTCGGGGGTTATGGCATTGATGGTTATCGTCAGAGTGTTCAGATTTACGTCGAGTAACCTGTCCAGATTGTCAGGAAGGAGGAGTCCGTTGGTTGCCATGCACTTTATTAGTCCAGGGTATTTACCATTCACAAGCCGCAAAGTCTCAAAGGTCTCCTCATTTGCCAGCGCCTCTCCCGGACCTGCGATGCCTACAACGCGCAGGTTAGGGTGCTTGATTACCGCCTCGTCCACAAGCTCAAGCGCCTCCCGGGGCGCGGCAATGAAGCCTGTAACTCCGGGACG
>JAUWIL010000150.1 GCA_030605385.1 Methanobacteriota archaeon | reverse complement strand
TATGATTTGCTTTGATAAATTAAATATGCTATTGCAGGATGCGCCGTTAGATTGGGGAAAAAGCACACCAAAAAGAGAACACACAATCACAATCTGACCATCTGCGCGTGGTTGAATTGACAAATGATGTGGCGGTAATTAAGGTGGAGAACACGCAATCATAACCTGACCATCTGCGCGTGAGGCACGCCCCCTATCCTGATGACACACGCAGCATCGATATAGCCTTCGCCTATGGCGCACTGCACGGTATCCTCGCCTACCAGATTGGCGATGTTAGCCTCATGCAGGGCGTCAATCAGACCTGCACCATCCGTCAGATCGCCTTTATAGAAACCCTCGCGTACATGAAGCCTGAGATTATCGCTTTTAAGCTCCCTGCCAAGTACCCCACTATCACAGGCTGCGACCATCAGACCTTTTTCGGTGTCATATTTTTTGAGGTACACGGCATTCATGAAAAACATCTCTGCGTGGTAGTTTTTGTGCATAATAGTTTTTGTCAAGAGGTACTTAAAATAATTATGGTCTCCCAGATGTAATGCCTAATGCGCAAATCACATCTTGCAAGACAACCGAAGGCGCTGCTTCGTTAAGTGACGCCAAATCAATGCTATGTCAGCCTGATAATGCCAGCCTTTGGCTCGAACAGATCGCCCTGCCGCTTGAGACGCGCAATAAGCTCCTCAGCCATATCGTGATCAATACCATTCTCTTCGGCTTTCGCTATGATCCTGTTTCTTGGAGCGCCCCCTCCATACTCCCTGTCCAGCTCGCGCACTATCTCCTTCAGCAAACGGATCTTGTCCTTCTGACTTTTGGGAATGCCTAGCGAAATTATATCAGAATCGATCTGTCCCGTCTCGCGATCCAGACTGACCTGCTTGAGACAGCCAAGCATCACACGAATTGCACGATTGGCATCATCAAGGGTAATCGTATCGCTCAACCTGATGCGCGCACTTGCCTCACCAAGACGGACAAGTGCCTCCAGACCCCTCGCGGTAACCGGAATTGGCGAATCACTACCATCGCCCCTCCCTCCCCCTCTGAGTCCAACATAGAAATCCTTGAAGCTCTGTGCAGCCTCCTCACCAATCACAGGGAATACAGACCGCTTTGAGTATGCCACACACTTTCGCAGAAGTTCAGGCATGATAATTGGCGTCACATGAGACATATCAGATTTATCAGGAGATACACTACTTCCATGCAGTCCTGCGGAGCGAAGCTCCGCGGGACGGGTGAAATCGGAGATTTTGCCAAGTATCCGGGCTCTGGTGCCAATCTCACCTTCTCTGTGCGAATTCAAGATATGTGTTGCAATATCGCTATCCACTTTCTTATCAGGTCTGTCTATCAGCGGGAAGATCAGATCGAACCTTGACAGCAAGGCTGGAGACAGGTTAATCTGCGACGGCACTGAATCATATGGATTAAAACGCCCCTCTTTGGGGTTAGCCGCTCCAAGCAGGGAGCATCGCGATTTGAAGGTCGCCATGATGCCTGCCTTTGCGACACTTATTGTCTGCTGCTCCATGGCTTCATGCAGGGCACTGCGGTCATGGGACTGCATCTTATCCAGCTCATCTATACAGGCTATACCCCCATCAGCGAGAACAAGGGCTCCAGCCTCCAGGGTCCAGCGCCCCTCGCCGAACTCATCCTTGACCGCGGTTGCCGTAAGTCCTGCGGCAGTAGTACTCTGACCGCTGCTGTATATGCCGCGCGGCGCGAGGTTGGATACATAGCTGAGTATCTGTGACTTCCCTGTGCCAGGGTCGCCGACGAGCAGTACATGTATATCACCCCTTATCCTGCTGCCGTCAGGCAGGGTCTTTATCACTCCCGAGAACAGCTGGAGCGCAATCGCCTCCTTTACATCATTGTAGCCGTAGATAGTGGGTGTGATTGACTGTATGACCTTATTGTATATGTCAGGGTCATGTGCAAGTTTCAGGATTTCTTCTTCTTCCTCCGGACTTGTTTCTATCTGCTCAAACTCCTGCTCCTCCTGTTCTATCGAGATGCCCTCTATAATAACGTCAAAGAAGTTGGACATCCCCCCCTCTCTGAGGCGTCTCTGATACGAACGGGGTATGCCTGTGACTATGATGCGGTCGCCGGGCGAAACGATTCCTGAGAGGTCATCATCAAGATTTATGTCCATGGTCTGGGGCTGTTCTCCGCCGCGAAGCTCCTCGGGAGACTCCTGAACCATGATCTTCTGTGCATCAACGAATTTGCTTTTATCATGGTTGAGTCTGAAAGGTACCTTTCTTCCACACTCGGGGCAGATCTGGGGCTCCTGAAATTTTCTACCGACCTGGGGCATCAGGAGTATATGTCCGCTGGAACACTCAAAAGCAGCCTCAACTATTTTTGGCCGCACTTCTGTGGCCTTTCTCACCAAACCCTCCATGGTAACGAGTTTGGATATGTGCTCGCCCCTCAAATTGCGTATTTTTATGCGGTGATAGGCAGGAATCCCGATAACTCTGACGTGAGCCTCGCTCAGTGTTATACCGGTTGGCAGATCTGTCTGGCGGAGTGCATCGTTGGCACCCGGGAGAATGCTGTCAGGCTCTTCCAGCAGGTCTTCGGCCATGGCAGAGTCATATTGATCTATGTCCGTGAAATCTACAAAGAGGCTTCGCTTATCCGGGTATTGACCTGCAAGCCGAATTACATGATCCCTGTAGTATTTCCTCAGGAATTCCTCCCATTTTTCCAGCGTATCAACAGTCATGACTCAGTACTTTGAATGCCCTCAGGATTTTATTAAATCTTTGGTCAACACCTGGCAGTTTCTACTGGAGCGTGTGAATAATAAAAGAGATTTTAACATTCTCTGGCACATGGTTGAGCTGCAGCCTGATTGACAGAGTGCAGATATTTCAATCGTCTTTTATAATAACCAACCCCTGTATTTCATGTGGAACTACTGAATGCGTATTTCACTTCGATTGGGGCGCATGCTCATGGTTTACCTTAATTTCAGCTGGAACTGAGGAGGTAGTATGCTTTTTGCGTATTCCCCTCATTTTTGTTAAGTTTTGGGATGTAAATATAGGTGCAAATGGCACAACAGATCTACGGCATCTTTGGCGGTATTTTCTTTATCACCATTATTAACCAGTATCTGGAGGAGTATTAACCAGCATACAGAGGAGTTATCTGAAACGCAAGGCGTTTCAGAGATGTACACTGGGCAGCGTGTAACTCACGGTCAGACACGATCTGTTCAATATTGCCAGTATTTTACACCCATCAGACATAAAACATGGCAAGGTTTAAATCTCATAAGTTAACAAATATAGAATAGGTTACATAGGGCCTTATATATTATCACGGTTATATATGTACATATAGCAGGGAACTATAGCAGGGAACTATAGCAGGGAACTATAGCAGGGAACTATAGCAGGGAACTAT
>JAUWIL010000164.1 GCA_030605385.1 Methanobacteriota archaeon | reverse complement strand
GGCTCCCATGTATCTACACTTCTGGGCCAAAGCGAGAGGCGGCCCCTGGGCAGGATATGCTGGAATAGCGATAGATGACGGAGACT
The DNA here is from genome assembly GCA_030605385.1 of Methanobacteriota archaeon. Classification (GTDB taxonomy): domain Archaea; phylum Halobacteriota; class Syntropharchaeia; order JAUWIL01; family JAUWIL01; genus JAUWIL01. Next base: position 2,745 of record JAUWIL010000164.1, on the reverse strand, counting down.
GGCAGGAGGGTCAGGTAAACCAAAACTACGTTCACTGGCTTGTCTGCAACAACTGTGAAGGCTACACCAACAGCAGAGGGTACTGCAGTGCCGCCGATCCGGATACAGGTGAAATATATACTGCAACCCATCTGTCAAGAGACTGGAGTGAATACTGGGTAGACGTATCCAGATGGGCAGGGCAGACAGTGAAGATAAGAACTCTGGTAATTGATAGTGCAGGAGCACCCCGGTATTATTGTAGAAATAGTGATCACGGCAAATGGCTGAGAGTCGATGACTTCTATTTCACATCAGAGGTAGGTGGAGAGCCAATCGGAGCGGAAGCATCAGGTATGCTTACTTCACCTGCGTTTAACGCTACTGCCGGCATAGTTTCTGCCATACCTGTGTGGAATGCTGTCGTTCCGGATGGCAGTTCGGTAGAGGTAATGCTTTCGAATGATGGTGGCGTGACATGGGAGAACGTATCCAATGGGATAGAGCACGGCTTTGCATCATCCGAGGGGGAATTGCTGAAATACAAGGTTTTGCTCTCTTCAAGTATAGCAGCACCTGAACTGGAAGATATCCTCGTTGCATATGGGACAAAGGGCACTGCTGGGGAGATCCTAGACGTGGACAAACTGGTTCCGGGAGAGAATCATATAGCTGGCTATGATGTATATGCCAATCCCAGGTCGCGCATGACTGAAACATGGAGCGACATCGGTTTTGACCTGACGATGGATGAGCTGGCTGGAGATGGCATCATCTCAAATCATACGGCAGAGCAGATGAAGCCCGACAGGAAGGTTTTGTATGGTGCAGACAACTTAGTAGCATTCAACATAACACTGGAGAATCCGTCTCTGGATGTGCTTGCCGAAGTAAGAATGTCCAATCCGCTTCCGGATGCTGCAGCAAACATCACCATGACGTCTCAGGCAAACATCACCTATGACGCAGATACGGATTCGATTCTCATAGGAGACATGCCGCCGCAAACATCCTCGAACCTGATTATCAGCGGAGTCATTCCTGCATCAGCATTCGATGACCCACTCAAAGACCATGTAAACCTCACCAGAAACGCTACTGTAACCTACATGGTTAACGACACGCTGTCAGGCGTGCAGATAGACGATGTGATGGGCAACGAGTTCTATCTCATTCTGCTTGAAAACACAGCATACGAAACACGCGCTAAAATCACGTTGGAAGACGAGAGCCTGAAGAATGTAACTCTAACCAAACCACTGCGCACCAGCATACTGTTTAACGAGAGTGCAAACGCAATTTACAACTCTACCAGTCTTATAGACTGGTCTTCAGGCGGCAGTGTTGATATATACAACCATGAGAACTATCCAGGCAAATACGGCTTCGAACTTACGCTGCAGAACACCACTCTTACAGATCTGCCAGCCGTAATAAGCACGCTCACGCTTAATCCAGGTACAACCGCCATCAAAGACTACAACATCACCAGACCGCCGCGCCTTGCCCTCAATCTTGATTGGAACACGAGCTTCAGCGAGGATAAATTGCTGTATCAGTGGAATGAAACGCTCCTGCTCGACATCACGGTCAACAACACCTCACCCGACAGACTCGAGAGTGCATCCATACGCATACCAATTCCAAAGAACCTTACAGAAAAATGTACTCTGATTGACGTGCGCTCTGATAATCTAGAGTATCATGCAGAGGAGCAGGTGCTGACATGGAACGGTACCATAGCCTCCAATGAGACCTTGTATATGAGGGTGTGGATAGATGTAATGCCTGTTAATCCAGAACTCCTGGTAGATAACGAACTCATGCTGGATATAAATGTCACTGCAGCCTATCTGGTAGGAGAGGCGCTGTCAGGCGCTGATGTGAATGATACACTCGGTAACGAATACTACCTTGTTCTGGTAGAAGAAAGCACAGGAAGCACATCCAGCACGGTCAGCTTAATAGACACCATCAACATTGAGATAATCAGCAGGTCAGTGCTTGCATGGACTACGGATGAGGCAAACAATGAGTTCGTTGAGAACGTCTCTAATAGAATATCGGAGAATACCTACTTCAAGCTCGTGCACACCAGACAGGATTTCATGGATGAACTTCAATCCAGATTCTACAACGTATTCTTCCTTGCGAACACCGACTGGGACGAAGAACTGCCGCCCGAAGAGATACGGGAAATCAGGGATATGGTGCATGAGAGCAAGCCGCTCGTAAGGGGACTCATAGTGAGCGGGTATGCATTGAAATACGCTCCCGAATTAGATGAAGTCCTAGGCACCTCTTACCGCGGCTCTCTACCAATGTCAGAGAAAAACTACCAGCCCAGAAGCATTGAGATAGTGCAGGAGCACAACATCACCGATGGCTGGATGAATACCACTTTAAAGAGCGTGAGCTGGGCTGTGCGCACTCTGCCCGACTCAGCCAGTATTTTGGCATACTTCGAGGATCAGATGCCCGGCAATGCATACGGCAAGCCGGAGTGGATGAAGAACCTGCCTGCCGTTTCCATCTCGGAATACGGGCGCGGAAGAGGCGTATTCTTCGGAATGGATACTGGCACGTCCTACCAGCGCGGCATGGATGCGGATGCCTGGCTGAACATGACAGTCGAGGCAATCGAGTGGATACTCGGCAGTGGAGAAGTGCCGCAGAACAGCGACATACTGCTGAGCATACAGAAGACTTCATCACCCCCCACTATAAAAGCAAGAAACAATCTGCACGGTATGACCACCAAGCCTG
>JAUWIL010000057.1 GCA_030605385.1 Methanobacteriota archaeon | reverse complement strand
AAATTGCTTGATGATGTGCTGCATTCATCCCCGTCTTTAAAGGCGGAGCGTTCTGCAAGCAATTTTGCAAACATCAGTGGAGGAAATATCTCACGCCCGTGAATATCATGGCAACTCCGAGACGGTTTGCAGTATCTATGACCTCCTGATCGCGAATGGAACCGCCAGATGACAGTATATAACGGATATTGTTATCAGCCGCGTGGACGACAGTATCATCAAACGGCATAAATGCATCGGATGCCGATACTGCCTCACGCATCTCATCAACTATGAACCTTTCGAGGGGTTTATCAGGTTTGATGCGTTCGTAAATCAACTCAAGGTTCTCACGCGCTTTGGTTACCCCGAGTTTTCTCATCGCATCAACGCGGTTTGGCTGCCCTGCTCCCATACCGATAAGATGGTAGCACCCTATGCTGTACTCCCTTACTATTGAGATTGCATTTGATCTGATGTACTTGCATGCGAGGATGGCAAATACTCCAAGTTCCCTCTTCTCATCGGGAAATTTATGCTCGGTTACGTTCTCCCACTTCTCGTATAATAAGCCGACATCAAGGCTGTTGGTCAGCATACCCCCCAGGATGTGCCTATATGTTGTATCAGTCTTAAAGCCGTCAAGCAAACCCGGCAAAGCCAGCAATCTTATATTCTTACTCTTATTGCGCAGGAACTCTATAGCAGCCTCATCATATCCGGGACACAATATGACCTCGACGAACTTATCGCGAAGATATTCAGCCGCCTCGATGTTGAACACCTGATTGGTGCACATTATGCTGCCAAAAGATGATATGGGATCTCCATCCCATGATGCTTCGATTGCGCCCCTGAGATTGTCACCTGTTGAGATGCCGCATGGTGTATTATGCTTAACAATAGCCACGCAGCACTTGCCATGAAATGTCATATCAAGTTCAACTACTGCCCGCATTGCGCTGTCAGCATCAACATAGTTATTATACGACAGTTCTTTGCCATGCAGCTGCACCGCGTTCGAGAGTGTTGCACCGCAGGCTCCTGCCTCACGGTAAAACTTTGCCTTCTGGTGCCAGTTTTCTCCGTATCTGAGTTCTATGCCGTCAACAAAACTAAGTCTGAGGATGTCTTCATCCATAAGCCGCTTACTAAGATATTTGTCTATCGTGGAATCATACTCTGCAGTGTGGCGAAATGCCTTGACGGCAAGACGCTCGCGCAGTTCCAGACCCGTATCGCCGTTCTCATGAATCTCCTTCAGAACTTTATCATAGTCCAATGGATCAGCCACAACAGTTACACTGGTATAATTCTTGGCCGCACTTCTCAGGAGTGTTGGTCCGCCTATATCGATATTCTCGATTACTTCCTCGAGGCGGACATTCTCTTTGTCAATAGTTTCGCGGAATGGATACAGATTCACCGCAACCAGATCGATGAGCTTGATGTCGGCATTCTCAACTTCCTTTAGATGCTCTTGTTTATCTCTTCTGGCAAGCAAACCCGCATGGATTCCCGGATGCAGGGTCTTTACACGCCCGTCCATCATTTCTGGAAAACCTGTAACTTCCGAGACCTCTGTTACCTCCACTCCCGCGTCACGCAGAGTTGTGGATGTGCCTCCGGTTGATATGATTTCAAATCCAAACTTCTGTAGTGCTAATGCAAAATCAGCCACACCAGACTTGTTCGATACACTGATAAGCGCTCTCTTGAATGCTTTCAATAGTGTCTCTCCAACCTCTATAGGTCAGAGCGTTTTATATAACTTTCTGAACTTAGCGGGCTGGTGTCCACCTATCTGTGTCCACCTATCTGATAGTGGGGTTGCCCTCGAACAACTTGATAAAACATTGCCCAACTTTAACTAATGATGATCCTGTTTGCCGAGCACTCCAAAATACATGCACTCGTCAGGGGCAGCATTTGGAATACTGCTGTCCTCCTCTACCATACTTACCGGTGCACCTCTGATTAATGCAATTGGTGTCTGCTCGGCAGCCTCGCCCATCACAAGTAAAGCAGATGACGCAAGGTTATCTGCAACCGCCTTATGCGTGATATTGAGTGTTCTTCCGAATATGTCCTTTTCCCCCCTGATGTCCTCCACAGGATCTATACCCGAACAACCCAGCGCTATGCCAACACACCCAAGCCTTAGAGGATGAGTGCGGCTGTCGCTAACTATAACTCCCAACCTGCACTTGAATACCTCTTCGAGTCTGCCTCTGATCTGTTCAGCGCTTTTCTGCGGATCTGATGGTAAAAGAACTACGCACCCCGGCGGAGCATTGGAGTTGTCCACGCCTGCATTTGGCAGAACATTTCCGTCCCGCATGGTCAGCAGAGCCCCTGTCACACCCCCAAGCACCTCATCACACTCATCTATGATTATTTCAACTTCCCTAGGATCAAGATTATACTTTCCACCTAATTCTAACGACTTCTCACCCGGTGTGATTGACGAAAGCTCTACTATGCGCCCTTCGCTGGTTGCCAGAGCGGACTCCGCGATTACTATGATGTCGCCATATTCCGGATGTAGGTCGTTATTTTCAAGCGCTTCCAGCACTACAGATGCTGCCTCGTCCCCCATCCGTATAACAGGTGTTTTCAGTCCGAATATCTGAGTGCAATCCTTCATGAACTGTTCTTCTCCACCATGGTATTCAGTCGCAGGCTTGTTCAATCAATGCCAGTTTAAAAATTGCATCCCAAACCTGCCGTTATTCATTGTCTAATGTTATAAATGCTTTTGCTGTAAAAAAATCCAAGATGTTGAACAATGCCGCTTTAATCACAGATTGCCATGCCCTTCTACAATTCTCTGCCGATACAGGGTAAAATGAATATGATAAAATGAATATGAGATTATTCAAACAACCTCGATTCATGGTTCACCTGCCTCTAAGATTGGGTTATGTGAAGTTATGAATGCCTAAACTTATTACCATGATACGTCCACTACTTTATACTGTAATATTGGCACAGTTATTGGCACAGTTGGCACATAAGTACACAGATAGACAGATACACCTATTTGATTTAAATGGATATAACGATGTAACACAAATTGGCGAGAAATGAGTATGAGTTCGAGTAAAGCCAGACAATGGAATGAAAGCCACTCCGATGCACATGATGGAGTTATCATAGAGCTACAGGATGTCTGGAAGATATACAAGATGGGGTCCGTTGAAGTGCCTGCTCTTAGAGGCGTAAACCTGAAAATACACAAGGGCAGTTTCGTAGCGGTAATGGGTGCGTCGGGCTCGGGCAAATCGACATGTATGAACATGATAGGGTGTCTCGATGTACCAACAAAAGGGAAAGTATACCTGGATGGTCAGGATGTGTCCTTGATGAGCGAGAGTGCCCTTGCCCAGATACGGGGCAGGAAGATTGGATTCGTATTCCAGACCTTCAACCTTATACCAACACTCACAGCACTGGAGAACGTAATGCTTCCGATGACTTTTCAGAACATACCCAAACATAAAAGAGAAAAGCGGGCAAGAGAGCTCCTCGAAATGGTCGAACTTGGTGATAGAACCGGGCACAAACCAGGCGAGCTGTCCGGCGGACAGCAGCAGAGAGTGGCTATATCAAGGGCACTTTCAAATGACCCTGAACTCGTCCTGGCCGATGAGCCCACAGGCAATCTGGATTCAAAGATGGGTGTGGAAGTTATGAGCTTCCTGTCAAGGCTTAACAAGGAGGAGGGTAAAACCGTGGTGATGGTCACTCATGATTCAAATGGTGCCAAACATGCAGAGATGATACACAAGCTTATGGATGGTAGGATAGTCGGCTCTGAGGTGGGTGAAGGACAACAGGACAGCAGCACTGGAGGAAAAGCCGTTAGCTCTATGGATTATACCAGCACACTATGATGTGATGTCCAGATATAACAGATGGCAGACGGATATGTGAAAGGGGTACCAGAACATAGATTATTTAGATTATCGAGGTGGGATTGGAATGAAAAATAATATTACTGGAAAATGTTTGGCAGTTGCTCTGGTTTTAGCATGCTTTCTCGCATGCTGTAGCACCGTTACCGCCACTACAATAACGCCAACAAGCCTGTCGGTTGACTATACCTCAACGGCTACCGATAAAGATATGGAGCCTGGAGATAGCGGAATACTCCTCATAGTGATACAAAATTCCGGTGGACTGGATGCCAAGAGTGTCACGGCGTCAATATTCGACTCGAATTACATTGAATCCGAGGTGCATCAGAAGTACATTGGAAATATAAATCCCTCTTCTACAGTAACTCTGGCAACTAAAATCAAGGTGAGCACGAGTGCGCCGCAAGGATCTCACATACTGAGACTGACGCTTAATTATGATGCCTATTACTACAATATCGCCAGCACGCTCGTCAAGGAGAGTCTGTCAACAAGCTGGGATATACCGGTGTCCGTTGGCGGGAAGCCCAGTTTCGCAATAGAAAACCTGCAGGGAATTAATGCAGGAAAAGGCGACAGCTTCAGGATGAGTTTCAATCTCAAGAATGAGAAGAATACGGCATATGATGCAAGTGTATCCCTGAGTGGTGCAAGTTCTACAACCACCGCAAGCAGCTATGACATAACAGTTCTTGGGTCCAATGTCAAATATATCGGAGATATAGGACCTGAATCCTCGGCAAAAGTTGAGTTCGATGCGTATGTCAGTGATGGTGCAGAATCGGGAGCCTACCTGCTGCCCCTTACTGTCACCTATGAGGATCAGAATCATGTTGAGAATCAGGAAAGATACTTCATCGGAGTGTATGTTTCCACAAGGGCGGACGAGGTGCTTGACATAACTAACATCGATTGTTCACCGTCATCCCCGGGGAGCAATGCTGATCTGACTCTTAGCGTTAAAAACGTAGGTGAAGATACTGTAGAAGGAATAACAGTTGATCTCGACCTGAGTTCACCGCTTATAGCGCTCCAATCGGACAAGGCATATATATCTTCCCTTGAAGGCATGGAAGAAAAAGATGTTTCATTCAGAATATCAATATCGTCAGACGCTAACATCAAAACATACACCGTGCCTGTGAACCTGATATATACAGATATGGATGGAGCCCATACAATAAGAAGGAACATAGGCGTGCAGGTGTACGCAGAGCCTGATATAAGTGTTGGTATTGACAGGATAGCCCCTGGCGAGATAACTATTAGGCTGGTCAATCTCGGTCTGGCAGAGGCAAAGTTCCTCAATGTTAGAGTGCTGCCAACAGACATGTACGATCTGGCATCTTCGGAAGAAATATACATAGGAAATATGGACCCTGATGACTATGATACGGTAGAGTACGACATAAAACTAAAAGCCGGCGGAGATGTGGAAGTGCCATTGAAAATGACCGTAGAGTACCTTGATGCTCATAACAATAAGTACTCGGTGAACAAAAGCGTAACCCTGAGCAGGTATATGGTAGAGTCACTTAAGGTTGATAGCAGCGGTAATACAACAACTACGGCTGCAGCAGTGATAATTCTCGCGGTGGTTGGCTTCCTGGGATACCGCTACTACAAAAAGCGCCAAAGTGAATAGTGAAGCTGCCAACTTATTCAAATGTCTCTGAAACGCAAGGCGTTTCAGATATACTAGCGGAACTGCGTTCCGCAAGACTGCCATCATGATAGCTGACAATATTGCATTTGCGTTTAAGAGCATACGGAACCGCAGTATGCGGAGCTTTCTAACCATTCTTGGCATAGTGATAGGTATAGCTGCCGTAGTATCGCTTGTATCCGTGAGCGTTGGTATGCAGGGTTTTATAGAAGAGCAGCTTGAGTCGATGGGGTCTGATAAAATAATGATATCACCGGGCTCCAGTATGTTGAGTTCCACAGGTCTGCCGTCAAGCAGCAAGCTGACCGACAAAGATCTAGATACAATAAAGCGTGTTAGAGGTGTCGAATCAGCATTCGGAATGATATATAAGACGGTGATGGTGAAATACGGGGATAAATCAGTGTACACCATAGTTAGCGGCATAGATACGACCTGGGAGGCGAAGCAGCTTTTTGAAAATATGCAGGGATACGAGATAGAACACGGGCGGCACATCCAGGAAGGGGATAAGGGCAAAGTAGAAATAGGGATTGACGTGGCGTCAGGCAAGACATTTGACAAGAAGGTGGGTGTGAGGGGCAAAATAACAATCGGAGATGGTGACTATGAAGTGGTCGGGATAATGAAGAGAATAGGCAACCCCTATGATGACAGCTCAATAATCATGCCAATTGATTCTGCAAAAGAGCTGTTCAAACAGGATGATTACAATACCATAATGGCAAAGAGCATGGAAGGCTTCGACACAGCCAATGTTGCCGATGACGTCAAGAGAGAAATGAAAAAGGAGCGCGGGATATCGAGGAACGAGAAAGAGGATTTCAGCATTGAAACATCAGAACACCTGCGAGAGCAAATAAATTCTGTCCTTGGCGTGATACAGGTCGTGCTTGTAGGAATAGCTGCAATATCGCTTATAGTCGCCTCGATAGGCATTATGAGTACGATGTATACGTCCGTGCTGGAGCGCACCAGAGAGATAGGCATCATGAAGGCTATAGGTGCCAGGAACGGCAGCATACTCTCAATATTCCTGTTAGAGTCTGGGATGATTGGATTGGTTGGCGGTTTTTTTGGGTGCTTGATAGGTATCATTGCCGCAATAATCGTACAAATCGTCGCAGATGTAAGCGGCTACTCAATGCTAAAAGCGTCAATTACACCAGAACTGATAGCGTTCGGACTGGGAGTATCATTCATTGTCGGGGCATTATCCGGCGCACTTCCTGCAAAGTCAGCAGCCGATTTAAAGCCTGTTGATGCCCTGAGATACGAGTGAGTGGCTATGCATATTCATGCAGAACGAGTGTATAAAAATCAAAGTGTGTGTTGACCAATGATAAGTGATATCTTCAAGCTTGCGTTTGAAAATATTATGGGGCGAAAGAAGAGAAGTATCCTCACCATACTGGGTGTGGTCATAGGGGGTGCTGCCATAATCTCCCTAATATCTATAGGCATGGGTATGCAGGAGAGTGTCAAAGGTCAGCTTGGGAATGTAGGGGCAAACAAGATACTGATAACGCCGGGTGGGGTCCACGCATATTCTGGAGGTGGTCCGGCAAGCATCGAAAGCGGCAGCATCCTGACAGATGACGACCTGGAAAAGGTTAAAAATGTGAGGGGGGTTGATTCAGCGTTCTCTATCCTCTACAGAACGGTCATCGCAAAATATGGTAATGAATATATGTATATCAACATTGCAGGAATACCAACCAATGACGATACTCGAATAGTAGTTGATGACATGCAGGGCTACAAGGTAGAATATGGACGGAGACTGCGAGAGAATGACAAATACAAGGTTGAATCAGGTTATGGCACTGCTTTTGATGTATTTGAAAATGATGTCAAAGTGGGTGGTAAGCTTGAAATCAACGGGCGTGATTTCGAGGTAGTTGCGATAATGGAGAAGGCAGGGAACCCTGTAGATGATAACTCGGTGTTCATGCCGATGGAGTCTGCAAGAGAGATAGCGGATGAGCCGGAAAGAGTGTCACTTATAATAGCCAAGGTACTTGATGGTTTTGAGCCAGATGCCGTTGCCGGCGAAATTGAGGATGAATTGAAAAAGGCACGGGGCATAAGTAGAAGGGATGATCCTGATTTTAACATAGAGACTTCGGAGCGAGTGATAGAACATGTGAGCAGTGTACTTGGAGTGATACAGATCGTGCTGGTGGGAATAGCCGCAATATCGCTCATAGTCGCCTCGGTCGGGATTATGAGTTCAACCTATACCTCTGTGCTGGAGCGCACGAAGGAGATTGGAATAATGAAATCAATAGGAGCCAAGAACAGCAGCATACTGACAATATTTCTATTCGAGTCAGTAATTATAAGTCTCATCGGCGGATTGTTTGGCTGTATTCTTGGAATTGCCGCTGCAATGGCTGTCGAGTTCTACGGCGGGACCACTGGAGGGTCAATGCTGCAGGCATCAGTAACAACTGAACTTCTTCTACTTGGATTGCTGGTATCGCTTGTGGTCGGAATAATATCTGGGCTGATGCCTGCAAGGGCTGCGTCCAGACTCCACCCGGTTGATGCACTTAGATTCAAGTGATTTCGATTAAAAAGCTGGTTTTGATCTTTCCGAAGTGGAATTGGAATTGGTTATCTTTAAGAATTGGTTATCCTCATCCTATCAATATCACTAATGAGTAATGGCTGTAATACGATGTGCTAAAAGTGCCAACGTGCTAAAAGCGCTCTAAAAGTGACATGCTTGGGATTGTAGAAGGAAATCTAAGATGACGGTGATAGTCACAGAGTCAACAACCAAGAGATTCGGCGACCTTGTGGCAGTAGACAACATAAGCTTTTCAATAGAAGATGGCGAGCTTTTCGGTCTTCTGGGACCAAACGGGGCAGGCAAGACCACGCTGTTGAAAATGCTCTCAACACTGCTGCGCCCGACAGGCGGCTCTGCCCACGTGTGCGGCTATGACGTCCAGCGCCAGCAGGATGACGTGAGAAGGTGCATAGGTATGACCTTCCAGGATCCAAGCACTGATACCGAGCTTACAGGACGTGAGAACCTTGACTTCCACGCGAGAATGTACGGTATGAGTCGGGAATTGCGGAAAGCAAGGTTAAAAGAGGTAATGATGCTGGTGGAGCTTGAGGATAAGATTGACGTGCAGCTTAAAAACTATTCAGAAGGAATGCGGAGGCGTCTGGAGATTGCGAGGGGGCTGATGCACCACCCGCAGGTATTGTTTCTGGATGAACCAACCGTTGGGCTTGATGCACAGACCCGGCGCAAAATATGGGACTACATAAAAGACCTGAACAGAAGGGAGAATGTAACCGTTATAATTACAACTCATTATATGGATGAGGCCGATTACCTGTGCAGCCGTGTTGCAATAATCGACCGCGGTAGGATAATAGCTATCGACACGCCCGAGAAGTTGAAAGATTCTATTGGAGTGGACATAGTATCACTGCGAATTGATGATGGGATTGATACTTTCGTAGACAGGGTAAAGACAATTGAGTGGATCGAGGAACTAAAGCAGCATGATGGGTATGTTGACCTTTGCGTCAAGAACGGAGATACGGTAATACCCAAACTCATATCAATCGCCAATGATGAAGGTGTCCTGGTAAGTTCCGTCAATCTGCGAAGTCCCACGTTAGAGGATGTTTTCCTGCAATATACGGGTAAGACCATTCGAGAGGAGGAGGCTGATGGGGGTGCTCATGCAAGAGCAGTTATGAGGGTGCATATGAAGAGGATGCGCAGGAGTGCGGGCAGGAAGTCGAGATAAGGCTGCACAAACGATTGCAGACATGATAGGTCATAATAGGTCGCTATAATAGGTCACTGATCGCAATATTGTTACATGCTACTCTGACAGAGTGGAGTTTGCAAAAATGAAGATTATCGATCCAGTTGCAGTATACACGTTGTGGCTGCGGGATGTTACCAGATTTTTCCGCGCTCGCAGCCGTGTAATCGGGTCACTTGGAATGCCGTTCTTCTTCCTTGCATTCCTCGGAACCGGTATGAAATCTTACATAGCCCTACCTGATGCTGCACCCGGCGTGGAATACCTGGACTTCCTTATGCCGGGCATCATTGCCATGATACTTCTGTTCGGCTCAATTGTATCCGGTCTTGTGGTAATATGGGATCGGCAGTTCGGTTTCCTCAAGGAAATCATGATCACCCCTGTTAGCAGAGTTTCAATCGTGCTTGGACGTACGGCAGGTGGTACAACAACAGCGTTGATACAGGCCATCATAATGCTGATCTTATCGGTCTTTATCGGAGCGAAGATAACGGGAGGTGTTGTAGGAGTTATAGTGGCTATTGGGTTCATGATACTGATATCTGCAGGATTTGTTGCCCTTGGAATTGCCTTTGCCTCGCTTATAGATGATATGAGCGGTTTCCAGCTTGTGATGAACTTCCTCGTGTTTCCCCTATTTCTGCTGTCAGGTGCAATGTTTCCGCCGCAGAACCTTCCCCCGTGGATGGGTGCACTTACGTACGCAGACCCGCTGACATACGGTGTTGATGCACTAAGAGGTTGTCTTATAGGGCCAAGCATGATGGTGCTTCCCATGTGGGTCGACTTTACAGTATTACTGGGATTTACAGTTTCAATGGTCTTGCTGAGTGTCTTTCTGTTTAACAGAGTTGAAGTTGACTAGGCGGATTCAATATTTCTAACATGGCATCGTATCTCCTCAATCAGCGGATGCCCATCAAAGCGCCCGTCATACTTGAAGGTAAATTCAACATTTGTATTTGCCTCAATCGTCACAAGCCTCAGCACACCGTTTAGAGCGCTCGTAATTCCTTCGTTATCAACTGTATAAGGCACTTCGGATTGTCCGATCGGGTACGTCTCCTTCAGCTCTAACGGGTAGGGTCCAAAAGGCGGCCTCACAAGCATCACGTGGTCATATTCACCACGCCACCCCTTAATATGCGACTTTCTGGTGGCTACGAGAACCTTTCCACTCAACTGCATCCTGCCCAGCCTGCCGTGATAGCGCTCAACCTCGGGGCGCATTGCAGACAACGGTGAAGAATAAAAAAATGTGCCCTTTGATATTGGGTCATATGCCTCTATAATGCCGCGGTTGTCCACAGCCCTCCTGAAGCCTTCGACCAGACTGGGATGCGATGTGCATCTGCGCTCCACAAGTTCTACCAGATTTCCTTCGCGTATGGCCTGCTTTATTCTGCGCACCTCTTCAAACGTCACATACAGGTTGTGCTCCGATAGAAGCTTGAGACGGCCTTCACTCTGCATTAGCTCCTCAGGAGTATAACTCAAACATACCGGACATGAACATGGAAGATACTTCAGATTCTTGAGATGATAAGTTCCATCTGCTGTGATGTAGCGGTTATCGCGTGCGTACAGCGCATATGCCGCAGAATCAAAAAGATCACATCCTAGCATGACCGCTAGCGGCAGTAGCATGGGATGACCTGCACCAAACAGGTGCACCGGAGAGCAGGGCGGCAGCGCCTTCTTTGATGCGACTATAACGTCCACCAGGTCCCTGTACCTGTATGATTCCATCAACGGCACGACTGCACCTATGGGGTAGAGCTCAAATCCAATCCTGGCGGTTTCGCGGGCGCTGAATTCCCGCAGGTCGGGATGGGTCGACCCCTGAACGGTGCCTGCAAGCATCATATCAGTTTGATCTCTCGCTTCTTTCAACCTTATGATTGTCTCCTCTAAATCGCTTTTCGCCCGACCATATTCCGCATACGGCGGAGTGGGTATGTCCAGCGCCACAGCGATGTCCGAGCCTATCTTTTCCTGAAATTCGACTATCTCTGAGTTTGTTACTTCGATGCCTCCATAGACTGACAGCTGATAAGAGCCTGAGTCGGTCATCAGCGCCCCATCCCAGCCAAGCAGATTGTGCACTCCGCCCGACAGTGCCTTACCCTTCATTTCCTCATCGCGGTAGATGATATATGAGTTTGTCATCAACATCTCTGCACCATATTTTCTCATTTCTGAGGAGGGCACAGTATTCAGCCTTGAATTGATGACGGGCATCACAGCTGGCGTTTCAACCACGCCGTGCGGGGTTTGAAGTTTTCCAATGCGTCCCATAGCATCCTTAACAGTTATCTCGAATGAACCACTACTCATATTTGGCGACCCTGACATATCTCTGAAACGCAAAGCGTTTTAGATATCTCGCGAATACTTCAGTATTCGCAAGATATCATTAAAACAACGTATGATGTCATTTCAATGTATGGTATCATTTACGTAGCGTTTTAAAGTTGTCGAAGGAAAGTTCATTGGTCAGCACACACAAGGGAGTTTTCTACACAGAACATAGTATAACATCCAGTGAAACACGTTACAAACTCCACCCACTTATTCGCTTCTCCTTCCACATCCTCCTTCAGCACTATGTTTTGGTCATCTATTATTTGTCCAGCGGTGTCTACCGTAACGGCTTTGCTGCCTGGCATATATCCTTTCTTGAATGCCTTCACATTATAATATCCAGGCTGCACTCCTGTCAGCTCATAGTATCCACCCGGTGTTTCCTCATCGATATAATACTCGTCTGCTATGACAATCGCACCTTCGATTGGATTTCCTTGTAGCTTATACATGAATCTATCTAACTTCCAGTTTATCTGATGCGTGTTTCTGAACTGCTTGGGGTGCAAAATTTTCTAGCACCATCTTAAATTTCTTGATATGGAGAATGAAAAAAATCGCTCCAGCCCATACAGTGGGAATCTCATCGCTTCTTAAATAGACCCAATGAAAAGCTATTCTTATTTTCTTAATTCCTCCAAATGAAAAGAATCTCTCAGTGCGTAGGTCAGCTATCGGGGGGAGCAAGTAGAATGTCTGAACTAAAATCCCGTCTTTTTCAATTATGATTCTTTTTGGTGTGAAAGCCCAACATATCAATGCCAAGATGAGAAAAAATGTGAATAGTCCAGTGTGCCAGCCAAGAGCGGTTAAGTAAATCAGAAATACTGTGAAAAATATTGCAACAGGCAGAAACAACAGATTAGCTGTTTTAAACTGCTGTGTTGCATAACTCCAATAGTGCATCCAGCCATTAGATAAAACCTATGCCTCCCCATATAGTTTCATCGATTTATAAGCCCAAACCTTCATTTTAGCCTCTTGGATCATACCAATTTCGCTTT
>JAUWIL010000121.1 GCA_030605385.1 Methanobacteriota archaeon | reverse complement strand
ATGGTACTGGCAATGACTGCACCTGCGATAGCGTGGGATCCTGAGACCTATGGAAGCGGTGTCAGCGGCAAAACTGTTGGAACTTCAGGAGATGCCACTTGGCCGCACCTGATGGACGTATTCAATGCAAGTGCCAACGTGACAGGCGTGATGCTGTCGCTCACTGGAGACATTCTTGACTACACGCACGACGCAGAAGACAGAAATCAGGCATACGGCTACATCCTTGGAACGTCATACTTCAGCATGATGATGACCTCGCAGGTCGGCAGACTGCTCGGCGGTTCGGTGACTGACTCATGGGATGAGACGCATGACTTCAGCACGAAGCTGAACTGGACAGTAGGTGAGACAATGTCATCGGTCCCTGACCTGCTGGGCGCTCCAGACGGCAGCTCAAAGATGGGGTTCCTGCTCAACCAGTCAGCAAGACAGCCGATATCCAACGTCAACGCCACGCTGGACGGAGCAGCTGACCTTGTGCCGAAGCTTATAACATCCACAGGCGACATACTTGATGCTATGAAGGCATACCTCGGTTATGCAGAACAGGCAGAACACACAGTGTGGTAGTCGTAGCATCTTTGAAAGAAGTAAAGTTGCCGCAGGCAAGAAGCCCTATGGGGCGATGGTGGACCTCTGAAAGGTTCGCCTTCACCTCTCGTTTAGCGTGGGTTTTGTCTGGAGTCTTGCGAAATCGAAGATTTCGCGAGATATGTGGAAGCTGTGCTTCCACAGATACATAGCATGTGCTCCACTGGCTGATGCACGCCGGGGCGCATTTTGTGCGGCGGCTTTACGCCCCCTTTAATTTATCAGGGGGAGATGTGCACTGGTTATTTTGAAGTCGGCTGGCATGTTTTACTCCTGTAGATACTTCTTTTTTATTTATTCTTTCATTCCTAGAGCTGATGCTCCTCTGCATGACAACTAACTCAAGTCATCGCTTGACGGAAGTTCTGCTTCCACCATCTCGTGGAACATGGTTCCGCAAGATTTGGCAAATACCATGTATTCACTCACCTTGCGAAATCTTTGTTTTTGCAAGACGCCCTGCGGGGGAAGATTTCACATGGTCGTGAGGCCTCGCAGAGCTTTGTTTTTGGGCATGTACGTGCAGAACTACGTAAACCAGCCGGAAAAAACCATCCAGTCAATTAAGAACAAGTAATTAAATCAGGACAGCTACTTTCCCTTCTCCCATCCGTGCCATTCACCGTTGCCGGGCTCAATTACCTTTTTTCTCCCCCGTCTAAGGTAAACCAGCGCAGCAGCGATTGCGGCAGCCGCAGCTAATATGAACCAGCTGTCAATCAGCATCTCGGTGAAGCGTGCTTCCCTGATTGTGAAAGACCATGTATACGGGTTATCAACATATCCGCCTGCTGCACTCCGCATGCCGTTCCCGCCGACAACCGTGTAGATCGTATCATAAGCAAGTCTTTCAACATTCAATGTCAGGTTTGTATAATCATCGCTCCAGCTGTAACCGAGTACCCTTGCACTTGGGACGATTGTGACAGCATCCGGAATAATGTCCTCTGAATGGTCCATTGACTCGCTGAACACCAGACTCATGCTGGCATGTGAGTCAACACCGGAGACCCCATCTCCGGGAACCGTGCCGATTATGCTCGGTCTGCTTTCTGACCTGCCCAGATTAATCGGCAATCCAGCAGCAGCATTGATGTTGAATCTTATGTTTGCCAGCACGGGAGTCACAGGGCTGTATGACCTCATATCAACCTTGTATCTGAAGGTCTCGCCGGCAAGCTTGCCATCCGAATCCATGAACTGATGGACAGCGCCGTTTTTGACGGGCTCCCACGTTTTGCCCTCATCATTTGAAACGCTCACCTGCAGAACCGTGCCGGGCGGCATGGTCGCATTCCAGTCAGGAGTTACCGAACTCAATTTACCGTCAAAGCTAACAGGCTCTGACACAAAGCTCCCGCTGTTTCTGTATTTGACGTAATGCACCTTCACCCAGTTAAAAACGGGCGTGTCGAATATGCTGTTCGAGAGCAGCACTGCCCTGTACTGGAGATACCTGCCGTCAGGGCTGCTGACAACTGACGAACTGCTCTCGTAAAGATCGCTCCACTCACTCCAATCAGAGCCATCGCGCGATGACCGCGTCTGGAACAGCAGCTTTGTGCCAACCGGGGCTGAGCCGTTCCACTCGATCGTATCCCAGCTGACGACACCTGATGCATCGAGCACGGATGAAACATAGTTTCCGACATTCGTGTAGTTCACACCTGTCTGTCCCGAGCTTGAGGAGAACGGTGCATTGGGCTTGTATTTGATATAGCCTAACTCCATGTCGCCCATGCCGCTGACCCGCCTGAACTCGTTTTCATAGCCGTTCTTCTGACCGAAACTTATGGCTCTCTTGGTGGTTGTACTGGCGAGTCTGCCGGTACCGTCAATGATGGGTTTGCCGTCAGCGTAAACATAGAAATCCGACCCCTTCATCATTATCTTGTAGGTGTGGAGCTTGTCAGTGGTATCCATGATATAACTCAGCCCTGACGTGATCTCGGTAACTTCATCGACATCCAGCTGCAGCTCAAGCAGTTTGCTTCCATCAGAGAATCCGAAATAGTTGCTTCTCCCCCTGACAAATTCGTCCAGTTTGCAGGAATTCACTTTAACGCTCATCTCGACGGTAACGCCATCCGAGTTTTTCACATCCCAGAACTTCGAATAAAACAGGTATTGATTCCAGTGGTTGCTATCTGAATGAATTCTCAGTTTGCTGCCGCTCAGAATCTCGGCACCGCTCTTGATTCCGCCGTTTCTGGTCCATGGCGGGTCAGCATTCTCGGGGAGTACCGAGCAGTCGTACACCACTTCGCCTGCGTATGAGACCACATCACTGGTTTTAGCTGAATCCCCGGATCTGGGGAGTGAGGAAGCCAGGCTTATTCCATAATCGCTCACATCTGTTTCAAGGGTGGTGCCAAGTTCGAAGGAATCGACATCCTGAACCACTTTGTCGGTCTTTTTAAGTAATGTCAGGCCGCCGCTCTGAACAATAACATCGTTGTAGGCGTTTCTTGAGGATATTCGATCGAAGCTGTTGTACAGTTCATGGTATGCAGGGCTTACGTCCAGTTCAGGCTTGGCGCCGTTCTCTATAATGTCAAAGTACACGAAGTAATTTCTGACGACATTCGGTGTGGTTGCCCCCTCCATTATCCATCCGACTCCGCCATCCTCCATGATTGAGCCTGAAGTCTGACCGATGATGCTCCCGCTGGAGTCGTACTCCACGACACGCACAGAATTCGCATCGAACGTTCCGCGGGAGCCGAGGCGCATAAGCTCGGAGTCGAAGTCTACTGTAATCTCCACGGGCTGGTCAGTACGCTGAACATTAGTGTAATATTCCAGGACTGCACGATCGATGTAGCACTCATCGCTCGAACCTGAACCGTCATAGTTCAGGGTAAGTATTTCGCTATCTGCCAGGATGCTGCCCGGAACGCTGAAAACTGCCTTGGAAGCACTGTTTGGAGCAGGAATGGTGCCAATGATTTTACCGAGGGAGCTGATTCTCCAGCCCGAGCAGTTGGTATACCATATGCTGAGTTTGCCCGGGGAATCCTGCACCGATTGCCTCGGGACAAATGAATGGTACATCAGGTCTCTGTGCAGTTCGGCTGCAGTTTCGCTTATGTAGATGATGTCAGAGAGATTGCCGTTGGATGTAACAGGCGGTATATAGAATATCTTGGCTGAAGTTCTATCATCAAAGGCACCGGAATCGAGTGTGTACACCCCGGAGGACAGGCTGGGGTGAGCAGGCAAAGTGCCGAGATAGCTGCCGTCAAGTGTCATGCTCCAGTTACTGCCGTTCAGGTAGGTGCTGATCAAATAAGCGGAATCAACGGAATACTTTCCATCAATACTGATGCCGTGGTTTACGCTGTTGTCCAGTGCATCAGCACCGCTTCTGACATTCAGGGGACCTACCATTATTTCGGTATCATTAACAAAAAGGATGATGGAAGAAAGTTTGGTTGAGTTCTGGGAAGTTAAAATTATATCCGGATTGGTAACCTTGACTGGGATTCTGTAGTGCCAGTCATAATCCCACCACTCGGCGCTGCCTGTGTCGGGCGCAGCGTAGGCTGGTGTGCCAAGAATTAATATCCATGTCAGCATTACAACTACCAGTAAAGCTAAACCTACGCTCTCCGCTCTTACACGAGTCATGGCTACACTGCCTTTTTTCACCTATGGGATTTCACCCACAAGCCGTTAAATATTATATAACTATTAATAACTGTATTATTAACCATTAAAATAACTTTCCCACCCGTAAAATCACGCCTCTGAAACCAGATTGGGCTGCAATAACCCAATGGCAGGTTTATTTGCCTTTATATGGGCAGCAGGACATCTGATGAAAAGCGCCTGAGGTGCTGCTCCTTGGGAGGTTCTGGCTGACCATTTAGCGTTAAAATCTTACAGGTTGGCTTAAAACGAGTTATACATGAGAAAAAAATCGCCCAATTATGCCAGACCTGCAATCTCACACATTTGCAGAAGGGCATTCTACAAACAGCAATCGCATAGAACCTGGTTACAGGCTTTACGTGAGGCTTCTAACAATTTCCTCTACTGCGCCCAGAAAAATCTCCACTTCATCCAGCGTGTTGTAGAGGTAGAGTGAGGCGCGTACGGTCCCATTTATCGTACCAAAATATCTGCTTAGGGGCATGCAGCAGTGATGTCCCGAGCGTGTGAGTATGCTGCTTGTTTCATCCAGTATCATGCTGACCTCGTGCGGGTCAAGACCGGCAATATTGAAGGATACCACACCTATGCGGTCTTTAATCTCGCACGGTCCATATACCTCGACACCCTTGATCTCCAGCAGACCGTCCAGCAGCCGTTCCGTCAGCGCCTCTTCGTGAGTCCGCACCGAGTCCATCCCGATCTTTTCAAGATACTCTGCCGCAACACCCAGACCTATGCCGCCGGCGATGTTCGGGGTTCCCCCCTCAAAGCACCCGGGCGGTTCTGTAAGTGTATAGCCATCCACTCT
>JAUWIL010000106.1 GCA_030605385.1 Methanobacteriota archaeon | reverse complement strand
GTGCTGCAATCACCATGGTGGCTATCATGGTCTTTCCCAATCCGGTTGGCAGTACGATAATGGTTGACTTTTTCATGGCACTATCCGAAAGCTTGAGCTGATAGAGCCGTTGCTCTATTGCACTATCTCGTATCAGTGGGTGTGACACATAACTACTCATATGTTAGTCAGCCTACAATTTCTGTTTTTGATTTTAGATTTTCTTATGTATCTCTTTGTTTTTGTTCTGCAAATTTTGTGTTCTCCAAAGATTGTGGCAGATGTAACCCCCTTCTCGGCATCTAGGGCCTGCTATGTTGTGGAGATATGCTTGGATATGCCTGGACATGCGGGCGTGCTGCGTGCTAATGCTGCGTGCTAAATAGCGTGCTAAATAACTTTTATATGGTATGAGGATATGATATATTATATAGTAACATAGCAACATATGAATTATATGTAAGACCCCATACCATCAATAGCTATGTGTGGCTTATACGTTTATACAATGTATGGTTAATATATAGGATAAGTAGGCTAGGCGTGAACCATATAGCGCGCATACAAAGTAAACTACTACAAACTAAAGTTTGTAGCGTTTACAAAATTGCTTGATGATGTGCTGCATTCATCCCCGTCTTTAAAGGCGGAGCGTTCTGCAAGCAATTTTGTAAAAGTACAACAAACGGCACTAAACCCCAACCAGCATACAATCATTATATTGCAACTCAGATAAGCAACTCAGATAAGCAACTCAGATAAAAACGAATTTAAAAGGATGGTGAATGAACTTTGGCTGACATAAACGTTATAAAAGATATCGGATACAAAGTATTGCTCAACGATGATGACGGTAAACCGCGCCAGGTACTCAGATGTTTCGTGAAGGAAGGCAAGTACGGGCGCTTCATATCTCTTGAGAAGCACTGGGTGCAGAACCAGGGCGGCGAGGGAACGGTCGGCGGCTCGATAAACACCAACTGGGCGCGCTGGTCTGTAAACTTCCCCTATGATAAGGAGCAGGCACTGCAGCTCTCGGATCTGATGAGAGGATTGATAGACGAGGCTGTAAAGGCAATAGAGTAACGTGATAGGGCAACCCGGACCGAGCGAACTAGATCAGGTATTTGCACCTCTGCTCGACAAGTTCACAGAACTTGTGGAGTTTTTGGATAGGGACCATTTTATGGGGGCTAGCTGGAGCTAACCACTTCTGTCCACGTTATGATGTGGTAGCCTCTCTATCTGGAGTCACGGAATATTTAAGTCTCAGGTACAGTGTGACACCCCCAACTCAACAACAACCCGACAACGTTTGTAGAATACCAAGGTGGGGCATATGCATGCACCGTCAAGCTTTCGGGGTACGTCTGCAGTTACACTGAACCGCCACATTAATTGGCAAGGGACCCCTATAATTTCACGAATCAGGGTAAAAGGGTATTTTGCCCCGTACCCTTAATTCCCCGTACCCTTAATTCCCCGTACCCTTAATTACTTCTTAAAACCGATATTCCACCAGTTCTATTGACTGGTGTTTGCGGAACGAAGTTCCGCAACCGTCTGAAAACCTTTGGTTTTCAGACATGGTTAGGGCTGGTGGAATTAGTGTGCAGAACCACTGGCCAGTGGTTCTTCACATCGGAAGATACACTGCCATTCATGAACATGGTGCTCGGAAGCCAAGTTTTAACCGCTGGACCAAAATATAGAATATTGTATAAACTATTCAGATATCTATCCTTATTATACTAATTTATTACAAAAATAGGAAAATTATTTAGATATCTATCCTCATTGTATTGATTTATTACAGAAATGGGAAGATTTAAGTGTTTTGCCCTCTACAGGCAAATACTATAATGATTAATAATATCCATAAGGATCCACGTGTTACAAATTTTTACGGATGTATTCAGTGCGGGAAATGCACGGCTGCCTGTCCTGCAGCTCGCGTTACATATGAAGATTATGCAGTCGATAAACCATACAATCCAAGAGAAATAACACTGAAACTTCTATTATGTAACGATATTAACAATGATATTAACGAGCTTGTTAACGAGCTCCCGTTAGATAAATGTTTCAACTGTTACACCTGCAAATCTGTATGCCCGAAGGGAAACAGCGTTTCAGATATTGTCAAAGTGTTAAGAGAGGCAGGAAGGAAGGAACACAATAGAGAACTATACGACTCATTTTATGAAACAGGTCTCAGCATAACTCTTGATTTACTCGACCCTGACGGATTTGATGACTGGATAGGGTTTAAAGATATATTGTGCAGGATGGGAAACATCAGGAAAGAACTCGGACTTGACGGCACTCATCGGAAGGTATCTCAGGACACCATGCGTGAGATACGGAAGATAGCAGACCTGACAAAAAACATCCAGTTTAGAAAGATAAAGGAACATGTTACCGGGAAGGAAGCGCATATTACCGGGAAAGAGAAAAGAAACATCCCCCGGAATGGGATTTACCTGTTCAAAAGCTGTATGATGGATATGCATTATCCCGGTGCAACAAAATCGATGAAATACATTCTCGATGCTCTTGAGATTAACTACATTGACGACCCCAGGCAATCATGCTGTACGGGATTCGGATACTATGCAGATGCAATACCCTTTTCTACGGCACTCATTGCAAATGCAAGAAACTTCGCACTTGCAGAAGAAGGGGGGTATAAAAATATTGCAACTGTCTGTGTAACCTCTTATGGCATGCTCAGGGAGTCAAAGGAGATTCTGGAGACGGTAAACACGGATGAGATTATGCGAAAAGCGGGGTTGAATTATAAGGGTGAAGTTAACATCTATCATATTTCAGAGATATTTTATCACCTGAGAGACAGGATAAAAGCTAAGATAAAACACGATTTTAGCGGTATAAGAGTTGCCACACATCACGGCTGCCATTACACAAAGATGTTTAGGCAGTCTGCAATACCAAACCTTCTGGACGATCTTGCATCTGTTACTGGAGCTGAAATTGTGGATTACAGAGAAAAAGATCTCTGTTGCGGTATGGGTTTTGATCATGCATTGCACAACAGAGACTACTCTAGATCTGTTGCATACATAAAACTCAGATCGGTCATGGGGAGTGGAGCGGAACTTGTGGTTTACGCGTGCCCTGGATGCCAGATCACACTGGACCGAAACCAGAGGTATATTGAAGAG
Source organism: Methanobacteriota archaeon (assembly GCA_030605385.1). Classification (GTDB taxonomy): domain Archaea; phylum Halobacteriota; class Syntropharchaeia; order JAUWIL01; family JAUWIL01; genus JAUWIL01. The sequence continues at coordinate 3,028 of JAUWIL010000106.1, read as the reverse complement.
ACGAACAATGAGAGATTCAATCTCGCGCACATAAATCATGCACAGCTTATTGCACTTGCCATGGGTGCGGATCCGTATAAAGTCGTAGGAATACAGACGCATTCGAATCGCATAGAGCCTATTTTGGAGCGAATCGGGGTATTATGAAATTAGGAGAGAAATTGGGAAGGAGATTAGGAGGGAGATTAGGAGGGCATTATAAATTAGGATATTGTGAGGCATTACGAATTAGGACATTATGAACTGTTACGAGGCATTACGAATTAAGAACATATGAACTGTTATGGGGCATTACGAATTATTGGAATATCATGGCTGTAAATCAGGGCATTCAGGACATTATGTGAAAACATTATGTGAAAATAAGGGGACATCAGTTCTATGAAGAGAATAGAAGACATAAACAGGAAAATAATGGATGGGGGTGCCCTTGTCTATACTGCTGATGAGTTCAAAAAGATGGTGAGAGAAGGAGAGAGAATAAGGATAAAGGACGTGGATGTGGTGACAGCGGCGACGTGCGCTGTAATGTCAGGAACTGCGGCGATACTAAGTATACCTGTTGCAGAGAGAGGAGCATTTGAGAGGGTGGAGAAGTTATGGCTGAACGGAATTCCCGCATTTCCAGGCCCATGTCCCAATGAGAGGGTGGGAATCGTGGACGCCATAGTCTATGGAACATCTCGTGCCGGAGAGTATGGGGGAGGACACCTGTTTAGAGACATAGTTGATGGGGGGAAGATCGAGATCGAGGCAGAAGCAGACGGAGAAATGATCAGAAAAGAGGTAACTAAAGAGGACATACAGTTTTCAAGGCTCTTCACGACCAGAAGTGCATTTAGAAATTACAGTGGATTTGTTAATACGAGAGAAGGGGCTGTAGAGACGATATTCTCGGTAAGCGGGCTGAAAGGACCATACAGGGAAGTCTCCGTCTCCGGCTGTGGGGAGATCAATCCTATAGAGAACGATCCATCGATGAGAACAATTGATGCATGCTCCAGAATACTTGTGAACGGAGCTGTGGGATATGTTATGGGAGAGGGGACGAGAAGCAGTAAGGAGAGGAGGAATCTATCTGTATTCGCCGATATGGGTGGGATGCAGGCCAAGTATATGGGAGGATTTGTCACCTCCAAGGGCCCGGAATGCATAACCTCAATCGCAGTTCCAATTCCGGTAATCGATGACGGGGTCCTTGCAAACCTCAGGATACTGGACGGGGAGATAGGACTACCAATCGCGGACATTCATGATAGGGTAGCCATCGAAGAGAGTGATTATGGTAGGGTGTGGGGTGGGAATCTGGAAATCTATTTTGATGAAAAAGAGTGCACTGAGTGTGATGTATGTGATGTTGAGAGGTTGTGCCCGACTGGAGCATTCTCTATGCTCGATGGGATGGATGTAATTAGATGTTTTAATTGTGGTGCATGTGTTGACTTCTGCCCAGGAGGCGCATTCAAGGGCAATCTGGGGGAAGTGGAAATAAAAGGGAGGGGAATACCAATCACACTGAGGCAGTCGAATAGAAAGAGGGCGAGTGAATTGAGTGAGGAGTTGAAGGGGCGGATACAGGATGGAACCTTCCTATTGTAACGGGATGGGAGCTTCTTGTTGTAACGGGATGGGAGTATTAGATGGAGAGATATCGGACGGGGATATTGATATGAACTATCATTTGAGCTGTTTAAACTGCGGGAAGGTTGTAGAAGATAACTACACAAATGCATGCTCATCAGGATGTGACGCGTTACTCAGGACAGAATACGGCAAAAGGCTGTATTTAAAGGAACTTCCAGGCATATTCAAATTTATGGATTGGCTTCCGGTTGAAGATCACCTGCCTGTGGACTCGGCTCCGATAACCTACAAGAGCAAGGCTCTTGCAAGTGAGATAGGATTAAAGAATTTGTACATAAGCTTCAGCGGATACTGGCCAGAAAAAGGGGCAAATATCAGGACATGCTCCTTCAAAGAACTGGAGGCTCTGCCAACACTTCTCAGGGCAAAAAGAGTGGGTAATGATACACTCGTCATTCCGTCAGCGGGTAATACATCAAGGGCATTCTCTCAGATCTCGTCACTGATGGGTGGGGCTGTAGTGACCGTCGTACCGGAGTCGTGTCTACACAGGATGTGGACGACCGAGGAAACGGGAAACGTCTGCCTGATCTCGGTTAGGGGGGATTACACGGATGCGATAGGAGTTGGCAACGAGATTGGCGGGTTGGACGGACTCGTGAGCGAAGGAGGCGTCAAGAATGTTGCAAGGAGAGATGGGATGGGTACGGTCATGCTTGATGCCGCAGTAACAACCGGGATTCTGCCTGACCATTACTTTCAGGCGGTTGGCAGCGGCACAGGTGCGATAGCTGCATGGGAAGCATCCGAGAGATTGATACGGGATGGGAGATTTGGGGATGCACTGCCCGAGCTCCACCTATCCCAGAACCTTCCGTTTACTCCTATGTACAATGCATGGAGAGAGGGGAGACAGAAGCTATCAGAAGAGGATATGCATGATGCTGAGAGTGCGATAAATATGATACGTGCAGACGTTCTCTCTAACAGGGCTCCACCCTATTCTATAAAAGGTGGAGTATATGATGCATTGGTCGCCACAAGAGGAAGAATGTATGCAATAACAAATAAAGAAGGTGAGAAGGCGGAAAAATTGTTTGAGAGTGCAGAAGAAATCGATGTTGATCCAGCTGCTTCCATATGCATCGCATCTCTGATAAAAGCCGTAGAGAAGGGTAATGTTGGAGGAGAGGACAGAATCCTGCTTAATGTCACAGGCGGCGGCTATAAAAGATTGGAGGAGGACTATAATCTGTGTGAGATAATACCTTATTTGTGCGTAAATAAAGACATAGAAATAGATGACATTGAGATAGAGATTGAGGGTTGGGTGGAGCAGCATGTATGAGGGAGCGAATAGGGTAATAGAAATAATGAAAGGTAATGGAATAGATATTGTAGCAACGTTACCTTGCGATAAAGCCAAAAGCCTCTTTTATCTTAT
>JAUWIL010000126.1 GCA_030605385.1 Methanobacteriota archaeon | reverse complement strand
TGCGGAACTTCGTTCCGCAAACATGCGGCTAAATAGCCAATATCCCAAAAATGGGCTGCATGCTCTTGTTTTCCCCCAATTCTTTTCAATAACTTGTACCCACTGCCAAAGTCTTATTAGTGATGGGAATATAACTCTGTTCGAAGAATGGAGAGCACCCCAAGGACTCTGTTCAAAGAATGGAGAGCACCCCAAGGGCCAAAATCAAAAACAAAGGAGAAATAAGTATGGTATCCCCAGAGTTCGGCAAAAAGCCCCCTGCCGTAACGGATAAGACGCAAATCTATATCGTCGGAGGAGGAATCGCCGGGCTTTCAGCTGCCGTCTTTGCCATCAGGGACGGTCACATTCCAGGAAAGGATATACATATATTCGAAGCGTATGATCATCTGGGCGGGAGCATGCATTACGCAGGTTCGCCTGACGAACCCTATTACCTTCATGCAGCCTGGAAAGTTAACGTGGAGGCCCACCAGTGCATGTGGGACCTTTTATCAGCCATTCCTTCTCTGACCGATCCGGGAAAAACGGTGAAAGACGAGGTCTTCGAGTTCAACAGAACACATAAAAAGGACGCCAAATCCCGTTTGATCGACAAAGACAAGAATAGGACCGACATTCCTGAGTATGGGCCTTTGGGCCTCAGCTGGCGAGACAGGATAGATTTGATAAGATTGATTTTGATTCCTGAAAGTTGGCACGAAAATCGCCGGATTGATTCATTTTTTGCACCTTCGTTTTTTGCGACCAATTTTTGGAAGGTTTTTTCTTCGACATTTGCGATAGAGTACTGGAATGACTTAGTGGAAATGAAGCGATATATGCGTAGATTTACGCATGCTGTTCATACAGCGGGTACGGGCCATGCCGAAACGGTCTTTCCGTACACGCTATATGATTCCGCGATTCAACCCATTGCGAAATGGCTGGGAGAGCACGGCGTCAGCTTTGAAATGGGGTGTAAGGTCACTGACATGGATTTCAAGCCTTCCCAAGATGAATTAACCGTTGAACAAATTCATTACATCCGCAATGGAGAAAAGAAAAAAATAGTCGTGAACAAAGGTGACAATGTATTCGTCACCAACGGATCCATGGTGGCAGATTGGAGACGGGGATCCATGACTGAGGCCCCTGTCCTTGAAACAGGAAAATTGGATGGTTCCTGGACCCTCTGGGAAAACATTGTGAAAAAGCGGTCTGGTTTGGGAAACCCATCCGCTTTTGATAGTCATGTAAATGAATCAAAATGGGTTACTTTTTGCTTTACCTGTAAAGATCCGACATTCATCAAATTGTATGAACAGTTCACCGGCAATAAACCGGGGCAGGCAGACATGGTTACCTTTAAGGACTCCAACTGGCATATGTCGATACTCGTGCCGGATCAGCCGTTCGTTATGGATCAGCCTGAGGGTACATATTGTTTTGGGGGATGTGGTCTGGCCCCTGACGTGGAGGGTAACTACGTAAAGAAGAAGCTATCCGAATGTAATGGTGAGGAAATATTGACCTAAGTGTGCCACCAATTCGGGTTCGTTAAAGAGCTGCCGCACATCCGCGAGACAACAATCTGTATTCCGACCACATTACCATATTTAATGAGCCACTTTTTGCCGAGAAAGGGGAAAAAGGGTGACCGGCCTCTGGTGGTGCCGAAAGGATCGACCAATCTGGCGTTTATGGGGCAGTTCACTGAGAACGGCGAGTGCGTTATGCTGGTGGAATCCTCGGTCAGGTCCGCGCAAATGGGTGTGTGTACTCTTCTTAATCTGGACAAGAAGGTTCCTCCGGTTTACACTGGAATCCATAGTCCCGTCGTATTCTTCAGGGCGCTTGCCACCCTGCTCAAGTAGATTCAGTGTGTGACGGTCCATTTGTGCTTGGGCTTTAAGGTATCACAACTTCTTTTGTGGGGATTTTTTATAAGCTTGATGACTCGTTGGTGGAGGATTTATTGGCATAACTTCCATCATAAATGTAATGGAAGTTATGCATGCCGTAAGGTCTGCATGTGAAGTTCGGGGAATTCCATGGAAGCCAGAGCTAGAAAAAGCCGAAGATAAACTCAGAAGATACGAATTAGATATCATTTTCCAGGATTCTGCGAATCTTGCGAAGCAAAGCTTCCAGACGGTTGAAACCGACATTCCACCAGTTCTATTGACTGGTGTTTGCGGAACGAAGTTCCGCAACCGTCTGAAAACCAAAGGTTTTCAGACATGCCACTGGTCTACTGACCAGTGGTTCTTCACAAACAATGTTTTTCAAACATGTGAAACGCCCTGCATTTCACAGATGTCTTGCGAAGCATCATCAGCCTTCCCCGGCGCAGACTTCTTTTTATCTGGTTTGACCTCTGCTCCCTCATCCCCCTCCGGTGTGATGAACACGCCCTCGCTGGCATGCATGCCCTCATCAACAAGGACGTTCTCGTGCAGGTATATTCTGGGTGCGCTCACACTCCCGAGTATGTGGGTGTTTGCGCCGATATGGATTGACCCCCTGGAAGTCAGATCCCCGTGTATGGTATTACCGCCCCCTATCATCATTTCATCCCGCGTCTGGATGCCCCCGAATAACAGGTTTTCATCACCCATCGTCATGGAAGTGCTCCTCACATTGCCTATCAGCCTGCATCCACTGCCGATGAACGCGCGCCCGGAAACACGCATCATGTTGTATGTTATGTCCGCTCCAGCGGGAATGATGAGGACCTTACCTTCTGCCCATTCATTTGCAGTTTCAGCCTCCTCGTCCTCGAACAGCTCCTCGAGCAGTTTCTCTGCTTCCTCACCCCTTCCAAGGCGGAACAGCTCGGCAAGGTAGATGATAATGTAGATTATGATCGGCAGGGGATTGCGTATGGATATCCACCCCTTTGCCTCGAACCCCCCTCCTATCTGCACGTCGTTGCCGATATCCAGGTCGCCTTTTACGAACAGCTTGTGCCCGATCTTTACGTACTCACCGATGTATGCGTTGAGTCCGCATTTTACGCTGCCTGAAACCTCGGACCACATGTCGATCCTGACATCCTGCGCCCCCTCTATGTTGCCGCCTATTTTGACCCTTTCACCGGTGATGATGCTGCGGGCAATTATTCCATAGCCCATATTCACGTGGCTGCCGACGTAGGCATCTGCATCATCGAGTACTATGGTCCTCTCTTCCATGTGGGCTTTATCGGGTATTATCAGGGTGTTGAGCAGCTCATCCAGTTCCATATCTGCTTCTGACCCAGAATCTTGCGGATGCTTGGTATTCGCGGGGATTCGTGAACGCTTCGCATTCACAGAATCATCAGAATCGGTTTTTACTGCCTGCGCCCCGGTAATCTCGATCACGCCCCGTACTTGTGAGCGCGGTCTGTCAGGTCCATGACAATGTTCATCAGGTCCATGCCCCTTATTCTGCACAGACCTCCTTCTGCAGCGGCAAACTCGTTATACTCCCTGACGCGGTCGGTTCTAACGCTCCTGTTAATCATCATTATGGGTACGGGATCTGCTGAATGGTTGCCGACCGAGATCGGAGTGCTGTGGTCTGCGGTGACTACTATGACCACATTTTCAGGATCAATATCCAGCAGCGGGGCAAGTTCGGCATCCGCCTTGCATAGGAGTTCTGTCTTGTTCTCGAAGTTGCGGTCGTGCCCTGCCTCGTCTGCGCCCTTTATGTTGAGCATGACAAAATCGTAATCATCGAGCGCCTTCCCCGCGCGTTCGACCTTGCCTGCTATGTTCGAGTCCATACCCCCAGTGGCACCCTCCACAGGCAGGTGGACCATTCCGCACATCCGCCCGATACCTATGACAAGACCTGCCGCGGCAACGACAGCACCCTTTACGCCGTACTTCTCCTCAACATCTGGTATGTGCGGCACGAGCCCCGCACCTCTGAGAAGCAGGGTGTTTGCGGGATGCTTTCCCTCTGATATGCGCTTCACGTTCGTGGGATGCTCGCGGAGAATCTCCTGCACCTGGACGGTAAACTCGTTGACAAGTACGGCGGTCTTCCGAGCCTCTTTGCCCTCATCCAGCGCCGCCGACACAGCCACAGGCTTTCCTTCTTTATTCGGGTCGGTGGAGGATATGTTTGCGCTGAGTCCGTCGCCCCTGAATACAACGGCTGCCCTGTGACCGGTAGACTCCCTGAACAGCAGTTCTGCGCCGCCGAGCTTCACACTTTCCTGTATGCTTTTGGCTATCTCGTGCGTTTCGCGTATCCTGCCTGCGCGGCGGTCGGTAACAATTCCATTTTCATCCATCGTGGCGAAGTTGGCGCGGAAGGCAACGTCACCTGCCTTTACCTCGATCCCAACACCAGCCGCCTCGAACGGACCCCGTCCGGTGTAGTATTTATGCGGGTCGTATCCGAGCAGTGAAAGATGCGCGGTATCAGACCCCGGCCGTATTCCCGGCGCTATGGTATCCATTATACCATTTATTCCGAGTGATGCAAGTTTGTCGAGGTTCGGCGTGTTTGCTTTTTTAAGGGGCGTTGTGCCGTCTTCGTTGGGGCGGTCTGAGGCGCCGTCGATTATGACCAAAAGTATCTTGCTGGGCGGGTTCATTTTCCCTACATCTCCTATGTGCAGTTAAATTATATGTATATAAAAAGGTAGCCCCGTTCCTACAGTCCTACCCTTATGGCGGGTCTGTTCCTACCGTCCTACTCCTATCATTCCTGCAGTACTATAAATTCTTTCTTAAGCTCATAATATAGATTTATTATAGACTGAAATCTTCTACCGATCAGATACTCCTCCGATCAGATGTCACACCAGCTAGATACACCGGCTGCGATACACCGGCAGGATACTGCCCGGGTGGAACGTTGTTTGGAACCAGACCCGAATCCTGATAGAACCAGACCCGAATCCTGATAGAACCAGACCCGAAT
>JAUWIL010000158.1 GCA_030605385.1 Methanobacteriota archaeon | reverse complement strand
GAACAGCGTGGAGCAAAGCTCCACGAGTCTCGCAAACTCAAAGAGTTTGCAAGATATCTGGAAGCAGAGCTTCCGCGAGACACATGAATGCACAGCATTCACAGAAGTGCGGGGGATGGGATTTGAACCCACGAACTCCTACGAGACAAGGCCCTCAACCTTGCGCCTTTAGCCAATCCCACTCACACACATCATCTGAGTAAAAGTTATTGACCTGGCTTGGCAACCCCCGCCCTTACACCACACGTATGCGGGCATCCATATTGGTATCGCATCATCTTATATCGCTGCCGAATCTTTCCAGCTCATTTAAGTCCTTCTATGAACTGCTCTGCCTTTTCCCTTAGTTGTTTCACCGCTAGCAGTGGTATCTTATCTGCAGGCAGAGAACCATCCGACTCATACCTGAATATGAACACGTCCTCTTTACTGCCAGCGTGTATGCCATCCAGATAACATGCCTTCTCGCATAGTTTGCACAGGGAACATTCTATCTCATCTGATACTGTTACTTTATTAGTACTCTCGTCGATGCTTAGTATGCCTTTGGGACATACTTCCACACACTCTCCACACCCATCACACTCGGTTATTGTTATTACAGGCTTATTCTTGTATCCGCATGCCACTACCGGCTGCCATTTGGCATGGTTTTTACCCAACCCGAGTCTTGCCACAACCTCTACATACAGCTTCTGTCCACTCTTCAACTCGACTATGGGTATTTTATCCTCTGCAGGTATTATGTTGGGATCCGATGACACCAGATCTGATGAATACACCACTGCAGGACCTTCTACGTTAAGGGTCATGGAGACCTGACAGGACGTGCACCCCTCTTCACAGTCACAGTTCAGCACATATGAATCAAGGTCGGTTACCAGCGGTATTAAACCCAGGCGCAGCGCTATCTGCTCGTCAAACAGCACTGAGCCATTCTCGTAGATGTTGACGTCATCTATAGCCATGGTGGGGACTTCGGCCATCATGCCGCGCCGCAGTCCATTGGAAAATGCTGCCGTAGACCCCGAGAGCATGAAGCGCCCCTCACGGTCATCAACTTCCAGTATCTCAATCTCCATAATCGTCAGACTCTCCTTCCTCTTCTCCCCCCACCAGCCTTACAACCGTCATGTGGTACTGGAGTAACATCCTCAATATGACCTATCCGGAGACCGGCACGAGCGAACGCTCTTATTGCAGCCTGTGCGCCCTGACCCGGACTGCGGTGCCTGTTCCCACCCGGGGCCCGCACCCGTATATGAACCCCCATAACTCCTTTTTCTTTTGCCTGCTCTGCGACTTTAATGGCCATCATCATGGCTGTATAGGCAGAACCCTCATCCCTTGCCGCCTTGGCGACCATACCGCCCGATACCTTGGCTATGGTCTCGCCACCTGTCTGATCCGTAATGGTGATTATGGTGTTGTTAAATGATGCATATATGTGGGCTACAGCCCATCTCCCTCCATTACTCATCATTGTCCGCCTCCTCGACAGGTACGGCAGCTGCAATCTTTCCAGGTCTTACCGGGTGAAGCTCATTATTCAGGGGTGACATCTGATAATAGGTAATGACCCCTTCTTCATCCACAGGAACCATGTAACTCGGTACCGTCTTCTTACATCCATTAATGGCTATGTGACCATGGACTACAAGCTGTCTGGCCTGGTCCATAGATGACGCAAGCCCTTTCTGATGCACAATTGTTTGCAGTCTGCGCTTCAGGAAGTCATCTGCGGATAGTGCAAGTATGTCATCCAGATCACCCTCTTCTTTGAGAACTCCCTTTCGTTTAAGACTCGAAAGTATTGATTCGACCTCGGTTTTTGTATAGTCACTGACATCTCCAGCTGATGCCGACATCTCTGCCAGAAGGTGTCTCGCCTCTCTTCTATATTTCCTGAGTCTACTCTCAGCCTTCCATATCTCTCTGTTGCTGCGAAGACCGTATTTCTTGGTAATCTCTTTCTCCCGCACTATTCTTGAGGTCTGCCATGGATGATTCGGCGTCTCATATCTCTTGCGGGACCTTCTTGGATGACCCATTCCACTATCACCATCACATTATTACCTTTAGTTGAACTGCGTTATCTCTTCTTTCTGCTCACACCTACGACAGCACCCCTGCGCCCGGTTGACTTCGTTCTCTGTCCCCTGACTCTAAGCCCCCTCTCGTGCCGTATACCCTTGTAACACCGAATCTTCCTCATCATATTCAGGTCTTCTCTGAGCGATACGGCTATATCGGCACCCGATACGTGCACATCTTTCCCTGTCACGGGATCGCGCTTCCTGTTCAGCATCCATTTTGGAACCGTCTCAGAAATCCTGTCAAGCTCCTCTTTGATTCTCTCAATCTCATTATCTGCCAGATAGCCCATTGTCGCTCTTGGATCCACCCCGGCTTTTTTGGATATTATCATGGCCATTCTTCTGCCGATACCAGGCATGCCTGTAAGTGATAATTGAACACACTTCTTACCCTTAAGGTCGGTGTTCGCGATTCGCACTATGTGCTTGATCTCATCCTGCTGCGCTTCAAGTTCTTCTGTGATAGTATTTCCCCCACTTCACTTCCTAGCTTCTTGCTTAGATAGAACCTATCTGATTCAGGTTATAATATTTATACCCATCTAAATACCATAGGTTCATCCATAAGTTCCTCATTCATAAGTACCCCATCTATAAGGGCATATAGCAGACATTCTTAGAGACCGATGCCTTATATAAGGCTTTTCATGTGCCGCTCTGCTACAGTTGTTTGAAGGTCGTTCAGACTTCACCCATTGCCAATAACACTGCAGGATGTTGGGCATTGTTTGAAATCACGCATTACGTATAAGATCCAAAAATAGGCATCATATCCTAAAATCGCCTGTTACCATTGTTATACGCACTCATACCCGCTCCAAGATTCCGGAGTGCATATATTCCGGCATGTTCAAAATCCAGAGGATTTTGCAAACATGTCTAAAACACTGCGTGTTTTATACGGTTGCAAAACATCGTTTTGCAAACATGT
>JAUWIL010000089.1 GCA_030605385.1 Methanobacteriota archaeon | reverse complement strand
GGGGGGTACGCATAGAGACATAGGTGAAAAGGAGATGGGAAAATGACAGACAATCCAAGTATAGAAACTCTGAAAAATGTAGTTGAAGATCGTATTGAAGAGTTCTTATCCAAATTTAAAAAATCTAAATTCGACTCATTCGAAGAAGAAAAAGATATTCACTATAGCCTTGGCGACTTGATATACAAAGCAGTTCGTGGGCGTGACAGATTTAGGTGGGAATATCCCACCAGACAGGATTATAAACGGAAAAAGGGGAAAAAATTGGAACGAATCACCAATAAGAAAAGCCCGAAGCCAGCATTCATTGATCTTGCGGTGCTACCTCAAGGTGATGAAAAATATCCAGAAATGATTGGGATAGAATGCTTGTTTTACAAAGCGCTATATGGATCTGAAGATAAAAAAGAAAAGATCCGAAAAGAATGTGAACTTACACGTCGTCCTGGAACTATACACCGAATGGAGGAATTTCGCACCCACGTTCATAACGATTTTGAAAAGCTGTCAAACGAAAAGAATAATGTCACGTATGGTTATATGCTGTACTTTTTGGAGACCAGCTTGGATGAGGAAAACTATACTCGCAGAGTTGGGAAGTTTAAGAAAACTAAAAGCAAGTATAATGAAGCTGTGGAGAAGTACATGGACTGCCTAAAAAATTATACGCATAATGGAAAAACTTGGGCAGAAGATTCATCTAAGCCAGGCGTGAGACTGTTGTTCGTAGCAAAGAGAAATGATGAGATACCGGATGAACATTGTTTACAGCTTCCGAAAGGGTGGTTAAAATGACATCCATAACATTCTACGGCGCCGCCGGTGAGATCGGGGGGAACAAGATACTGGTCGAGGACGATACAGGCAGGCGCATCTTTCTCGACTTTGGCAGGCGCATGGGCTATGCCGGCAGGTACTATGCCGAGTTTGTCCAGCCGCGGAGCAAAACCGGTGCCATAGACCTTATACGCCTCGGAGTTCTCCCAAAGGTGGACGGCATCTACCGCAGGTGCATGGTGGATTTTATGAGCATCTGCCCGGAACTCGGGGATGATGCTGACGTGGAACGTGAGGCTTTTGAAGGGGCACCCGACTACTGGTGTCTGCCCGACACCCTGAGCTACGAGGAATACCTTTCCGGGAACGGGGCGCCGTTCGTTGACGGGGTCTTTGTGAGCCATGCCCACTTCGACCACATACAGGACATAAGCTACCTCAGCCCCGAGATTCCTGTATACTGTACAGAGAAGACTGAACTTGTTTCCAGAATCATATCAGATATATCCCATTCTGGCGCTGACATAGAGTTCTATTATTATTCCACGCCAGAAGTGAGTTTGAAAGGGGAAAGCCACAAAACCCTGTTCCCCGGCACACCTGATGTCAAGAAGATACGGGAGAACGGTGAGATTTTGCTGGAGAAGGTTGGCGAGCCCTTCGATGTTGAGACTACTCATAAGCCTCGAAAGTACATCACGCTCGGCGACTGCGAGCATACAAAAATCGGAGATATGGACATCAAGCTCATTGAGACCGATCATTCGCTGATCGGCTCCTGCGCGTATCTCCTGAAAACAGGCGGGAAGACCATACTCTATACAGGCGATATCAGGTTCCACGGGCGCCCTGACATGACGCTTGAATCCTTCTGCGCCAAGGTTGACGAGCCCGTAGACGTCATGGTCATTGAAGGCACGAGAATCGACTCTGAGAAAATCATGACAGAGCAGGATGTCCTTGAAGATATTGCAGAAAAGGTCAAAGAGGTTAAAGGGCTTGTTATGGTCGACTTCGGCTGGAAGGATGTGGTCAGGTTCAATACGATACGGGAGGCTGCCAGAAGAAACGGCAGGGTGTTTGTGATTGTACCGCGCCTTGCATACCTGCTGTATGAACTTCATAGAGCGTATCCCGAAGAGTATGAAGACCCCAGAAATATGGACAACGTGAGAGTATACCTCAAACGAAAGGGGGGGCTGATGTACTCAAAGGCAGATTACAAGAAGACCGATGCAGGCTATCTCGAAGAATGGGGCAGGAACAGCCTCAAAATAGATAGAAACATCATCCGCATAAAGGAGCGGGTTATGGACGACAGCGCAAGCGATAATGACCTGAGGGTGTGGGAGCTGGCGGCGGCGCACCTTACAAACGGCATAAGAGCCTACGAGATACGGGAAAAGCCAGAGGGATACATTGTAATGCTTTCATTCTGGAACATGAACGAGCTGTTCGCCCTCAGTCCGCCTGGCTGCGATATGACTGGCAGCAGGTTCATAAAAGCCATGTGTGAGCCGTTCAATGATGAGATGATTATAGACGAGCAAAAAATAATCAACTGGCTGGAGCGCTTCAACATAGGGTATGAATGCGAACCAGATGAGAACGGAAAGAAGACTCTGGAGAGAAGCCATGTATCGGGCCATGCATCACGACCCGAACTTGCGGAACTGATAGAAAGGATATCCCCGAATATGATCATTCCAGTACACACCGAGCACCCCGAAACGTTCATGGAACTGCATGATAACGTGCTGCTCCCAAAGATCGGGGAGAAGTACACGATATAAGTGTGCGCGCATACTATGTAGTAGTTGTGGGTTTGCAATATCACCGTACTTTCTCAGATGTGTACCTCTTTAATGCACTTCTGGAGGCGTGCCATATACCGTTAATTTTCACTGCGTCAAGCACACCCCGTCTTGCCAGCAAACTCAAATACTCCTGACCGTATGGTGAACCTATTGCAAGCTCTCTGAGGGGCAGCAGTTCGTCATCACCGCCAAGTACCGAAAGGTAGAGGCTCAGGGATTCGTCTGCCGCCTTTGCAACAAAGCCGATGAACGGCTCAGTGTCCTCCAGGTCCGCTTTTCGCAGCATTTCATAATACTTCCCTCTATCCTCCTTTCTCAACACGACTGGCGGGTATCCGTGCTTCATCAGATGCAGATTCATGAGGAGCCTTGCAACCCGTCCGTTACCGTCGACAAATGGGTGGATGGATGCGATGCCGTGATGGAGCAATGCCGCAGTAGTAACAGGGTTTTGCCTTGATCTTCCTACATTTTCCAGAAGTGTCCCCATCAGTTCCGGGACCTTCATGTAGTTTGGTGGCGTTCTGGCTGCGCCAGTAATGCGAACATTGGTGGTGCGGTACTTTCCAGCATCACTCAGGATGCCTTTTGTCACTATTGCGTGAACTTCCTGAACGGTTTCATGTGTGATTCGTTTTTTGTTCCTGATGAGCTTCTCGATGTGATCATAGGCATCAGCAGTATTTGCTGCCTCCAAATGTTCCCTGAGACTTTTGCCCCCGACCGTGATGCCATCCTCTATGACGAGTCTGGTCTCCCTGAGCGTCAGGGTGTTTCCCTCTATGGCATTGGAGTGATAGGTGTGAAGCAGCCGCAGCTCCTCGTGCAGTCTTCTCACCACATCCTCCGGCAGAGGGCATATGCTGTCCATGCGCCTCTTTTTTTCCTGAATCCTGTCAAAGACCGTCTTCCTTGCCGTCCTGCTCATACAGCCCACCACATACATACATTGAACCTGCAAAATATCGGTATCTGATGAATTTTCAACTAACCGATATTAACTGAAGGGCGCATAAAGTATAAATTAGTATCGGTATCTGGAAAAAAATGGCGAAGGCGATATTCTGTGAAAAAATCAGTGCTTGCCGCATCAACACAGTACCTTATGCGCTCAATAAGTATGATTACAATGAATACAATTATATACTAATAGCACTCTGCCTAAAACAGAGGCTTCTTTAAAAGAAGTCCCAAATAAAAACGAGGAATATATAAAATGAATAGAGACAACAGATTTGAAAGAGGAGGGGGGCGGAGCTTTGATCGCGCACCCCGGGAGATGCACACGGTCACCTGTGCAGATTGTGGAGTAGAAACGGAAGTTCCGTTCAAGCCGGATGGCAGCCGACCCGTTTATTGTCGGGAATGTTACCAGAAACATCGACCAAAAAGATTTTAATAGGGAAATACGTGGAAAAGTCTAAAATTGTTTTTTTCTTGTAGGCTGGAGCATGTTTCCAGCTACTTTCGGGATTTTGCTCTGAAATAACAAGGAAAAAGCAACTTTCCATTCTTTTATGTAAAATCTTCGAATGGTATGTGTGCGAGTCGTTGATTTAAAAACAGCGAGCGCATACAGACTATTTTTTGGTGTACATGTCTGGAAGCGGAGCTTCCGCAGATGTTTACGTTAAATATGGGGGTCACGGTTTGCGCTTGAATCTTGATGATGAACAGATCATGATAAAAGATGCAGTGCGCGATTTTGCCGTTAATGAGCTGCCCTTGCTGTTAGAGGGATGCGGGGAAGATCCTCTGGCATTTTCCAGAACTCTGGTAAAGACTTCCGCACCTCTCGGCATGATGGGGCTGCGCATTGCTCCCGAATATGGAGGTACGTGTAAGGATATTCTTGGCTATCTCATTGCGCTGGAAGAACTAGCACGGGTGTGCCCTTCGGCAGCTCTGCTGGTGGGTGCGCATAATTCTCTTGTATGCAGCGCCATCAGCGCATTTGGAAATGAGAGGCAAAAGGAGAGACACCTCCCATCTCTGGCGTCAGGTAAAAATATGGGCGCTCTGGCAGTATCGGAACCCGATGTAGGCTCCGATATTGAGGGTGTTTCCACCACTGCAGTGCGGGAAGGGGGCGGTTTTGTATTGAACGGCAGCAAACGCCTCATCACGGGTGCAGGACTCGCAGGGCTGCTGCTGGTGCTTGCACGCACGTCCCATGAGAATGATACTTCAAGCGGTAATGCTCATTCTTTGTTCATCGTCGATGCATGTGCAGAGGGCGTTAGCTCGGGTCTTCCGGAGAAGCTGCTTGGTATGAGGTATGCCGCAGTAGGCGAGCTGTTCTTTGACGGTGTCCAGGCTCCATCAGAGGATGTGCTGGGACCTGTGGGCGGCGGGGTAAACGCTGTCAGAAGTGTGTTTAACGAGTGGCGCCTTGCTGTGGCATCCATTGCGCTGGGCATTGGAGAAGCCGCTCTGGAGACAGCCCTTGAATATGCTTCAAGTCGGGAGCAGTTTGGAAGACCTTTATTGGAGTTCCAGGGCGTCAGCTTCAAGCTGGCAGACATGCGCATTGCTCTGGATAGTGCCCGCCTTATGATATATAACGCGGCGCTTGCAGAAGATGATTCTGAGTACGGTCTTGCAGCCGCAATAGCAAAGTTGAGCGCCTCAGGGACCGCCGTGATGTGTGCATCACATGCCGTGCAGATATGGGGCGGATGCGGATGCTGTGAAGATTTTCCTCCGGCAGGACTATACAGAGATGCAAAGGTCACCGAGATAATAGGCGGAACTTCAGAGGTGCTGCGCTCTTTTATCGCCGGGTGTATGAAGAAGTAGAGTATATTTTATTTGCTTGATTTGCTTTACCGTATTCTTTTACTGTGCCAATATCAGTGCCAGTATGCCAGTGCCACAGTATTACTGTGCCAATATGACTCTGGCATCCGCAACAATTACACTATCTGCATATGCAAATACCGGATTAAGGTCAAGCTCATCTATCTCGGGGTGGGATTCTATGAAGTCAGACGTTTTAAGCAGCAGTTCTATCAGTTTCTCCTGATCTACTGCCTGACTGCCCCTGTATCCCTCAAGGATTGGATAGCCTTTTATCTCATGTATCATTTCCACGGCATCATATCTCGTGATGGGTACAATGCGGAATGACACGTCCTTGAGCACCTCTACAAGCACCCCTCCAAGCCCGAACATCATAGCAGCCCCGAACTGAGGGTCTTTGCTCATGCCGATTATGATCTCAACTCCCTGTGGAGCCATCTTCTGAACGGTCACGCCCGCGATCTTATCCTTGGTTGTGACTTTAAGGGCGCTGCTCATGATTTCGTCGTAGGCACTCTCAACTTCCCCAGAGCTGTTTAGGTTAAGCTTAACCCCACCCGAGTCTGATTTGTGAATGATATCAGGTGAAAGTACCTTCATTACTACCGGGTAGCCCAGTTTGTCCGCCAGCGTTACTGCCCCCTCTTTCGTGCTTGAGGTTTCGCCGCCTGTTGTTGGTATGCCCGCATCTTCAAGCATCTTCTTGGATTCGTTCTCCATGAGGAATTTACCCAATCCGTAACACCACCTTTGCTGCCTATCCACCAGTGTTTTTTAGATATACCCACTCATCATTATTAAATTAATAACTGTTTGTTTTCTAACTGTTTGTTTTCCAGCACCATTCAGACACTCTTTGCCATTCAGACACTGTTCGCTACTTAGATACTATTTAGGCGTTTAGATACTATTCAGCTCCATCCATCTTTTTGAGCCTCTCGTAGTATTCTAACATGTGCACGTATGCCCGGGCTGCCCTTTCAGCGTTCTGATATACTGGCAGTCCCGCCCCAACAAGGTACTCCCTTATTCTCACGGCTTCATCGTTTTTGTGAGAGGGTGATATGACCATTATTAGCGGCTTGTTCTTATTATCGCTAAATTTGGATATAATCCTGCAGTGAGCCTTATTTGGAAATTCAACCTCTTTCTCCATAGCAGCCGTGGCGGCGTGATGAGGTGTTATTTCAAGAAGTGTTGCATCAGTGCTTTTATCCCTGTCAAGAATCTTGAGAACTTTCCTAACGCCTATGGGGCTGTACCATGCTACCGCCATATCAATAGGATTTCTTACGCTGGAGCCAACTTCCCCGACGAGCGGTGCCAGTGCCTTTGAGGCCTCATCCGTCAGCTCAGGGACACGCAGTCCAGATAAGATACAGCTGTCGGTGAGTACCACGCTCTGACCGCCGCTTATGGACACCACACCAATGCGCCTGCCCTGCGGCACTGGCGAGCGCGAGAACATCACCATGGCATCTATTAGCTCTTCAAAGCTCTTCACCTCAACTGCACCGCATTGTCTGAGCACAGTGCTCCATATGATATTACTCCCTGCAATTGAGCCGGTGTGAGATGCTGCCGCCCTGGCACCACTCTCGGTACATCCCCCCCTCCATATTATCACGGGCTTTCTGCGGCACGCCTCTCTCAGGACTCTGATAAAACGCCCCCCATCTTTCACGCCTTCGATATATGCGGCTATGATACGGGTTTCATTATCGTAAGTAAAGTATTCTATAAGATCAGTGCTGTCCACGACAGCGGCATTACCGTAACTGACGGCTTTGCTGAACCTGACTCCATTATAGTATGCGACAAGCGTCACACTCATCGCGTGTCCCCCGCTCTGAGCTATGAATCCCACATCACCGGGCTCAGTAATCAGATCCATATGGAACCCCATCCCGCTCGTGGGGCAGTATATGCCCATGCAGTTAGGACCAATTACCAGCAGTCCGGTCTCGCGTGCAACTCTCTTTATTTCCCCCTCCCTGTGCCTGCCCTCTTCAGTGCCGAGCTCACTGAAGCCAGAGCTGAAGACGGTACATCCTTTAATTCCACGGGCGGCGCAGTCATTCAGTACATTCGGTACCAGATCTGCGGGTACTGCTATAATGGCGTAGTCCACCGGGTCGGGAACATCTTTTATGTCAGGGTAGGCTTTTAGACCCACCTCTTTGATATAGTCACCCTCGGCAGGATTGACAGGATACAATTTCCCCTTGAAGTTGCGCTGCAGCCTGACCCAGAAGTACCCCCTTCTACGGGATGTGCCTATAATGGCTATGCCGCGTGGATGAAACATCCCGTCGATTCTTCTGAGCCGTTCCCTAAGGACCTCATCATCAACCGGGCTGAGATCGCCCCTTCCTACAGCAGAGCTGTCAGTTATTGCAGCAACCTCCTTACGAGCGTTAATCCCTATGTTTGATTGCACATTTTGATTGGGTATGATTGTAATACAGCATAATTGTAATATATGTATCGAAATATTAATCCGGGAACAACCTGCTGAATCAGAGGCGTTTGCAATCTATTCCCTGAAAACAGTAGATCGCAAGGTGCTTTCTGAAGAATTATTCTTCCTTTAGGATTTCGGTCGTGTCTGTAGATTATTGAAAACCGCAAACATGTATGGAAGCTCCGCTTCCATACGGTTACAGAATCTCCGATTCTGTAAACATGCCTAAAACACTACGTGTTTTATGCGGTTGCACTTCCAAAAGCGAAGCTTTTGGTGCGTGTGAAAACGAAGTTTTCACCGCATCCAAGCCTTGCTTGGATATGCACCAAAATGCT
>JAUWIL010000127.1 GCA_030605385.1 Methanobacteriota archaeon | reverse complement strand
CTTCCATATTGCAGCAAATACGAAATATTAGAAATTGTAACTTTACGATTTAAATATCGTGAAGCCCATTCGCTGCTCCCTCTTAAATTGATTAGTTTTTTTTCTTCTTTTTCAAAAAATGTTAGTTGGCCCATATCTGATTACCTTCGATTAATTTTCATATATAACATACCTTAATATTTGCTTCTTTCCCTGCCCGCAGTTGCGCATAACATAAGCATTAATGCCGTAATAAATTGAGAGCCTACTCACTTCAATTTCTCTCTCAGCCTCTGCATCGAACCTTCGAGCTTGTTCTGCATCGCCGCTGTGGTGAGGTCGCCGCGTGTGCGCTCTATAATACCTCTTGCGCCGTCAATGCGCTTCCTGATTCCCCTCATAATGGCATCGGGGTAATCGAATGATACGAGCGTTACATGCATGTCCTCCATGGTTTGCAGCAGGCTCTCTGCGCGGGACATATCTTCAGCCCTTATAAAATCAAGTATGCTGCGCCTCAGCTCACCTATAGCCTCACACATACCATTGAGATATGCTACCGGATCCACGCACAGTTCCAGGGGGCCCGGAACTTCTTCGTCAGTCAGCGTTGCAATGCTTATCATACTTTCTGAATACTCTTTCTGCGCATCATGGATGAAACCGGTGTAGTATATTTCGGGGCACGACTCGCGCAGACTCCAGAGGGAACGTATGCGCTCCGTTGCCTCACCTGCCAGTTTCCGTGCAGAATCGATATTTCCCCTGTGAAGCATGCGGATGGAATCAGAGGCGAGTCGGATGACACTTCTTGCCATGGACAGAGCCTCCTCACGTACACGGTCGCGATTCTGAAGCACAGCCTCCACATCATCTGCAATCTCTTTAAAATCCATAACATCACAATCCATAGATCACTCTACAATCTTCCGCGAAGCATTTCCACAACATTTTTGACCTTCTGTATGGAACTCCCGATGTAATTGCCGGGTTCAACAGCGTCGTCAAGTTCTCCGGCGCTCAGATACTTCATGACTTCTGCATTGCCTTCCAGCTCCATGCGCAGCTCCACGCTCTTTTCAACAGCAGCCATGGAACACTCTCTCATAACTTCATGTGCCTTCTGCCGTCCCATTCCGGCTGATGCCAGCTTCATCATCACTGCTTCTGCCATGTTCACGCCTTTGAGAAGCTCCAGGTTGCGCCTGATGTTCTCGGGATATAACACAAGTCCTCCAACGATAGTGGAGGTGAGGTCGATGATATGGTCTGTGAGGACAGTGACTTCAGGGAATATGATGCGCTCTGATGCGGAGTTGGTAAGGTCGCGCTCGTCCCACAGCGTGTTGTTCAGCAGCGCAGGCTCGATGAAGCCCCTGATGATGCGTGCGAGTCCGCACACCTGTTCAGATTTAATAGGGTTGCGCTTGTGAGGCATCGTCGATGAGCCAACCTGTTTTTTGCCGAAAGCCTCGCTGACTTCACCTATCTCGCTGCGCTGCAGGCTGCGCACCTCGGTGCATATCTTCTCGAGCGTGGTTGCGATGCTTCCCATCAGCATGATGAATTCAGCATGCCTGTCGCGCTGTATTACCTGATTGGTCACCATGGTACTGCCAAGCCCAAGGTATTTCATCACAAGTTCGTCAATTTTCGGGCCGTACTCTCCGAAGGATGCCTGCGTTCCCACAGCCCCACCCATCTTGCCCACAAGCAGTCGGGGCAGTAGTTCTTCCAGGCGCTCTATATGGCGGTCAACCTCAAGGGCCCAGAGGGCAAACCTCATGCCGTATGTGGTCGGGATGCCAATCTGACCGTGGGTGCGCCCGGCGCACACGAGCTCGATAGTCTCATCCGCCCTTTCAACGAGTATGCTGCGCAGCTTGATCAGCCTGTTTTTAATTATCTCTGAAGCATCCTTGAGGTGCAGTGCCAGCGCAGTATCGGTAATATCATTGGATGTGGCACCGTAGTGTATCCACTCGCCGTACTCCCCGCACACCCCGGCGAAGGCGCGGACCATTGCCATGACATCATGATCAATCTTCTCTTCTATCTCTTTGACGCGCTCCACTTTTACCTGCCCTATGTTCGAGTCGATGGTTCTGGCAGCCTCCTCGGGTATGAAACCTATGTCAGCCTCAGCTCTTGCCAGGGCTGCCTCCACACGGAGCATGTTGCGCAGTTTCGCCTCCTCTGACCATATGCCCTTCATCTCATCGGTACCGTATCGATACTCTATCGGGTGTATTGGCATTGTATCTCGGTTCCCGGGTAATCTTGAACTCAATCGGGCTTCCCATTCTCCTTTGCAATTGATAGATAGATTACATTACTATATTTAAGTTATGTCTGGTCATGTCTGGTCATGTCTGGTCATGTCTGGGCATAGGTCCGCCATCTGAGTACAGGTCTGCAAATCTTTTATTTGTGTCCGGCAGATATGGAGTGTCCGGCAGATACAGAGTGTGGTTATATGAAGCCAATAGGAAAATGTTAAAGAGCACACAATTTATAATAACATAAATAGTTTCTAGATAGTTTCCGAACTCGGAATAAACACCCTAAATAACATAAATGGTCTCTGCCCCACTGTAGATGTAACGAACGAGCTGAACTTACAATGAATACCGACAGATTGGAACTGGTAACGCGGAACACGGAAGAGGTGGTAACAGAGTCAGAGCTGGAGGAGCTGCTCGGCAGAGAAGAACCTCCGACTGCGTACACCGGGTACGAACCCAGTGGAAGCATACACCTCGGGCACATGATAACCGTTAACAAGCTCATCGACCTGCAGAAGGCAGGTTTTGATATAACCGTGCTGCTGGCGGACGTCCATGCATATCTGAATGAGAAGGGCACGATGGAAGAGGTCTCTGAAATAGCCGAGTACAATAAGCGCTGTTTCATAGCGCTTGGACTGGAAGAGAGCAACACAAGGTTTGTGTTCGGATCTGACTTCCAGTTCGAGGAAGAGTATGTGATAAACGTCCTTAGAATCGCCACCAGCGCGACCATGAACCGTGCGGTGCGCAGCATGGACGAGGTTAGCAGGAACGCAGAGGTCAGGAAGGTCTCGCAGGTCATATACCCGCTGATGCAGGCGGTGGATATAGTCCATCTGAAGGTTGACGTTGCTGTAGGCGGCATCGACCAGCGCAAGATACACATGCTGGCAAGGGAGGAACTGCCGAAGATAGGATTCAGAGCGCCCGTATGCATCCACACACCCATCATGGCAGGGCTTGACGGGGAGAAGATGTCTTCATCGAAGGGCAACTACATCTCGATGGATGATACCAGAGAGGATGTGAACAGAAAGATCAAGAATGCCTTCTGTCCAGCAGGCGTCCCGGAGGACAATCCGATTATAGAGCTGTTCAAGTATTATGTGTTCCCGAGGTTCGAGACGGTGGTCATGAAGCGCAGTGAGAAGTATGGAGGAGATGTGGAGTACGGAAGCTTTATAGAGCTTGAACGTGATTTCACTGCTAAGAAATTACATCCGCTGGACCTGAAAAAGGCATGTGCCAGCTACATTGAAGAGATAATAGAAGCCATTAGAAGCAGGATGAAGTGAGGGTGTTATACTGGTCGCTAAAAGAGGCACGCAGGACAATCGGAAAGGCAGAAGAGGCAAGCCTGGCAGCCAGACCGGTGGGGAGCAGGTAATACGAGTCAGAGTACCGCGCAAACAAAACCGTGAGATCCTCGGCACGGTCGAGAGGATGCTCGGTGCCAGCCGCCTTGAGGTTAAATGTCAGGACGGCAAGGACAGGATGGCCCGCGTGCCTGGCAAACTCAGGAAGAGGGTTTGGATGCGTCAGGGCGACATTGTAATAGTGGTGCCGTGGGACTTTCAGGATAGCAAGGCAGACGTGATATGGAGATACACAGGGCCGCAGGTGGGCTGGCTCAAAAGAAATGGCTATATATAATACGTTAGTCTGGATATTTTTGTGCATAATGCATATCAGCTTGTTCTCAAGATAGCGCGATGAGATAGTCATGGGCATGAAGCAGGAAAAGAAGCTCAGGAAGGCGGAGGGACGCATTGACGAGTTCCGCAGGAGAATCAAGGATGCTGACCAGTACAAGGTGAAGGACGACGTTTTTGATGACTCGACACTTAAGGGGCTTTACAATATGGCCAACAAAGGCATTCTTAAGGCGCTGGGAGGATCAGTGAGCACTGGAAAGGAAGCGAACGTCTTTCATGCGATCGGCGAAAATGACATTGAGCTGGCTATAAAAATATACCGCATAAGCACCAGCAACTTCAAGGCAATGACCGACTATATAGTCGGAGACCCAAGGTTCAGCAGCATAAAACGCGATAGAAAGAGCCTGATATTTGCATGGACGCGCAAAGAGTTCAGAAACCTGAGCAGGGCTTTAGAGGTTGGACTGCCTGTGCCCAGGCCAATTGAGGCAAGGCGCAACATATTAGTAATGGAATTCATCGGGGAGGATGGAGTGGGTGCGCCAAAGCTGAAGGATGTTGAGTACAGCCTGCCTGATGCCAGGGAACTGTTCGAGAAGGTGCAGGACTTTATGAGGGTACTGTATGTTGAAGCAGGACTGGTGCACAGCGATATGAGTGAGTACAACATACTGATAAGGAACGGCGAACCCGTAGTTATTGATATGGCTCAAGCGGTAACCCCGGAACACCCGAATGCAGGAGAGTTTCTGGAACGCGACATCAAGAACGTGGTAACATTCTTCAGCAAACGGGACGTAAAATGCGATGAGAGTTATATGTTAGAATATATTACAGGATGACTGAACAGGATGACTGAGTGCAAGACTGAACAGGATGACTGAGTGCAAGACTGAACAGGATGACTGAGTGCAAGACT
>JAUWIL010000081.1 GCA_030605385.1 Methanobacteriota archaeon | reverse complement strand
CGGCTCCGACCGGGCCGTCTTCTTTTTTTCTTTATGATTGGGTGTCTACCTGGCCGTCTTCTTTGCTGCCTTATTCTTGGTTGTCTTCTTGGCCGTCTTCTTTGCTGCCTTCTTCTTGGTTGATTTTTTAGCTGCCATAATAAACCCCAAAAGAAAGAATACCCTACAAGATAGTTATAAGTTTATCTGCTATAAAGCGCCAAAGACACCAGAACATAATCAAAACATTAAATCAAACACTCAAACTTAAATCAATCTGAAATACAACAGAAACTTTAGTGGCAAAAATAAAATAGATGGGGAATGACTTAAAATAGTTATCTACCGGCTATGTAATGTTAATCATTGGGGTATTCTAATACAATTTATACAGCATTTCATTGAAAAATTTCATTGAAAACAACCTTATTATTTTACGGCCATCAGGCACATCATTAGGAATTTTTTTGCTGAAGCCAAAGATTTGATTCACAACAAAATCATGGTATGACGATTGGAACTGGACTATAATGGTTAGAACCAGATAACGCAATCGACTCTTTTAGTTTGTCAGGTGTTAGTAATAAAAACAGTTACCAGTCAGCCACATATTGACATTTTGCAAAGCGTAGTTCTGCTAGACAGTCGAACTAAAAGTTCGACAAGTATTGCCGTACGCGCTTGAAAAGATGATTGTCGTACACTCTCGAAAGAACACTTAGAATTGATTAGTGGTGATGGGTGGTTTGACTCCCTCAAAGGTTTACTTCGCAATCTGGTGGATACCGAGAGGTATACTTATGGAGGTATGCTTATTGCTTATTAAACTGTATGTAAATGCGCTTTGGATCGGCAGAGCATGGGATGCACCAATAGGAATAATAATGGTAAGTGCAAAACTTGAATATAGGAATGGATGCTGCAGAACACGGCAATCAAAGTGCTGAATATATTAGTTGATGAACTTAACAATCAGGACTTCTGCAGGTCAATCAAACACATTACACGAAACGTTAAGTGCAAAGATAAATCCCGGACGTGCAGAAATTGGGCGCAATAAAAACGATAACGATCTTATTGATAACTCTAATTGCATTATCGACGTTCGTTACTGTTTGTTCAGCCGAGGTTACCGACCTGCAGGTGTTTGGCAATAACATATACGTCTCTGTGAAGAACACCGGCACAGACGGTCAGAGCATACGCGTCAGAGTTGAGGTACTGCCGAATAACACGGGTATGGCAGTCACACTGAGCGACTCGACAGGATATCTTGCGCCAATGGAGACCGGTGGAGTTACGTTTACGTTAGAAAATGGTTTTGATCCAGAACTCATCTACACGATACGGGCTATGGATGGTGTCAAGATAAAGTCAACCGGCGTGGACTATGATACAATAGAAGTCATGACATACCCAACACCGACTCCAACTTATACAGTTACGTCCACACCAACTCCAACCCCAACACCAACTCCAACACCGCCACCGACGCACAGCATGCTGGCAATTACGGCATCAAAGAGTGCAGCAAGCATATACATCAATGATGAGTATGAGGGGATAACTCCTATGTACCTGAACGTAAAAGAGGGAACATACACGATCAGGATCTCGAAGAAGTACATCGCCGATATGTGGTACAATGACTGTGTTGAAACTGTGCAGGTAACCCAGCTGGGCACAACATACCCTGTTTTCTGCAAACTTACTCTGGGCAGTACTGCTATACCCACAGCTGCAATCCCCGAGCCGCAGGGCAATGTGGGAGCCATAGCGCCAATAGTGGCAGTAACCATAGTTATCATAGTTTCAGCAGGGATAGGGGTAAGGGTATTCAGAGCAGCCAGATTCAGGAGAGGTATGAAAAAGGTAATTTCAAAGAAGGCAGTGCACGAGACAATCCCTGAAACGCCAGGGGAAATCAGCAGCATAGATGAAAGAGCAGAGAAGCTGCATGATAGGCTTGTGGGGCTAACGGCAAGAGATCATAATGTGTATGTGGGCGACATTAAGAAGCTGCTTGAGGGTGCCGCGGCGGATGGCAGCGAAGAGCAAATCAAGAGAGTGGACAAGCTAATAGAAATAAAGAATAAACTTCTGGACAGGCGCACCAAGGACCTCGAAAAGCTTGAGGAGCTGAACCAGAAGACAACCCGGATAACGAATCAAATGGCTGACGGAAAAATCGATAGTGAAACATATCAGAGAATGACAAAAGAGCTTGATGCCGCCAGATCCAAACTCAAGGGCGAGATTGAGACGATCGACGGTAAACTCTACGGAAAGAAATGATGATTTGCTCCTGGCACATATACACTAAGCCATCGGGATGTTTGCATGGATTCGGAATAAAATAGCGCTGCGGCATAAAGATTCTACTGAAAGCATGTATAAACGGATCAACACTACCTGTTTGATGCACAGATCAACAACTACCTGTTTGATGATGCTATACGCACGGTACCTTTTGACCTATCCGTCTCTACAGCGAATTTTACCTCGGGCATCATTCGTTCCACCACCCAGATGTTGGTCTTTATATGCTCGCTCAGGCTGCTCGTCGTAATCTCTGAACCCGGCGCGAGTGCCATATACGGTATAAGCTGGTCCGCAACATGCACATCCACTGCGCACGGCGACTTCAATTCTTCAATCAGCATTCTGGCAGCCTCCACCCCAACCCTTTCTGCTGGTTTGCCCCTTTCGCCAAGGCTTGAGCCGCTTTTATATCCAGTCCAGAGCGTAATGCCGCACCCAGTGGACATTACATTCACACTGCTGTTGGTTATGCTGGCGTTGGCATATCCGTTATCTGCGAGGTGCTTGCGTGCAGCCTCACTCTGACGCTGCACAACATGCTCTGGCAGACGGCTGCTGTGAGATATGCCGCGTACTGTCCCAGTCTCATGCGCATCTATAATTACTGCCGGTTTGATTTTGCCCGGTCGTATAACCGCTTTGACATTCCCTCCACCCTCGGGGTAGTAACCTCTAGCAATCACACCTATTTCTGCATCTATACTAAATTCCTTCAGCACAGGCAGCAGTACATGAGCGGTAAAATCTATCGGAGGCGACCACTTTACGTCTGTACCTCCCCTGATGTTGATAGCCGCAGCTTCCGGAGCATGTAGTGCTATGGGCATTATGCACTGAAGTACGAGAGTTATGCTGCCGGCGGTGCCGACATCAACGTTAAAGCTGCCGCCAACTACACTTCCGGGAGTAAATATTATGCTTGTTGAGCCTAAATCAGCACCTACCAACTCTGCACTACACATCTCAGCGGCTGTTTTTATCGCATTGAGGTGCTGGGCTGCAAGTCCCGGTCTTGGGCGGTTAGCGCGTATGTTCTCCATCTTTATCGGTTCGCCGATGATGGCTGAAAGCGCTACTGCCGTACGTATCGTCTGTCCGCCGCCCTCCCCGTATGAACCGTCGATGGTTATCATATGAATAGAGTATGCGTTAAGGTATGATTATCACTTCTTCAGCGCCTTCACTATGAGCTGTGATACGCTGACCTTGCCAACGGAACGATCGATCGTATCGGTTGAGAAGAAATCCATTATGCCAGATCGGAATATCTTCACCACTGCATTGCCCACGAGCACCGGATGTATGCACGCCACATATACACTGTGCGGTGACTGAAGATTCAATATCTTCGCGGCTTCTGCGATTGTTCCACCGGTCGATATTATGTCGTCGACTATTACTACATCCCTGTTGGCAACGCTTACATACTTCGGTTGAATCTCAACCTTTTCGGAGTCGATACGCACTTTATCCAGAACATCATATTCTATATCTGCCTGCGAGGCGATAGTTTTCGCAAGTTCAAGCGCCCCGTCATCTGGACCTATAACTATAGGGTCCCTGAGTCCGAGATGCCTGATATAACGCCCGATTAGTGGTGCCGCGTCGAGGTTAAAGCATGGTGAATTGAAGTACTTCATCACTCTCGGGTTATGTATGTTTATTGTCAGTATGCGGTCTGCTGCTATCTTCTCAGCGATAACCTTGGCGCTTACCGCTTCCCCCGGGTTGAAGCGCCTGTCCTGCCTTGCATATCCAAAATAAGGTATAACCAGATTGATTTTATCGGCTTTATCACATGCATCTAACAGCTGGAACATGCACATTACATCTCTGGTGTTGATGGTGCTTTGTATTACTGTAACATTCTCACCTTCAACGTCTCCGCATACCCTTGTGTATATTTCTCCATCAGGAAAATCCCTGATATCCGTAAGCACGAGTTCGCATTCGATTTCTTTTGCAACTCTCGCAGCAAGCATCTGCGAGTTAGGGCCGGCAACTATTTTCAATATTAACAGCCTCCAGTACATCCCATTCGGTTGGTTCTATCTATTCCTGGGACATGTCTGAAAACCTTTGGTTTTCAGACGGTTGCAAAAACGTAGTTTTTGCAAATATTATTAAAATGATGCCCAGTAGATAACATCCACTATTGACATCCAGTAGATAACATCTATGTAGTTTTATTAGTAGTTTTAGCAGTTCTTACTTATACTTAGCTAGTCATGCTCCATTGTAGAGACATATTTGATAAGTTGTTCACCTTCTTCTGTGAGCATGTATTTGCCATTCTTAACCAC
This sequence comes from Methanobacteriota archaeon, assembly GCA_030605385.1. Taxonomy (GTDB): domain Archaea; phylum Halobacteriota; class Syntropharchaeia; order JAUWIL01; family JAUWIL01; genus JAUWIL01. The sequence continues at coordinate 4,555 of JAUWIL010000081.1, read as the reverse complement.
TACCAATTTATGATCTGCAAGCTCTTTTAGCGTTTTATCCACCATCATACCAGGCACATGTGATGACTTTGCAATATAACTGCTTTTAAGAGGGCCTTTGTTGTTTAACAGCTCCAGAACGTGCTGTCTGGTGGAATTGGCAGTAATGAAACCTATTAACTCTCTCAACTTTGAACCACCTCTATCTATCATATTGTACGCTCAATGCGATAAATTTATTGGGTGTAGAGCGAATACTGTGTTTGTGAGCTAGCCCGGGTAGTTCGGCGTTACCTGTAACCTGAAACCGTCGACATGCAGGGGGCGAAGCCCGAGGGCGACATGTTCAACTATCGTCTCGGCCCGTTTGCTGACTGCGATGCCCCGTCCAGTGGGATTGGAGTCAATCATCTGTACGGCTGAAGAGCCATATCGGCGGTTTTAATCATAGGGACCGGTTCAGGCCCGGAAGGGAGCAGACCTACTATGAACTACCGATGCTCATGGGGTAGCGGGGTTGAGAAGGTAAATGGATAACCGGATGACGGTTGATGTGGCCACCGAGGGCGCGCTCACAAGCTCGATAACAGAAAACGGTAAAAAGATAGTTTGAAAAGTGTTATTTGCCAACTCGTTAAAGTTCACCAATATGACCTGAGGTTTTGTTGAGGGTTGTTTTAATTCAGATGGAGCGCGGGCAGGATGGTTGAGAAGAACGGCGTTGTACTGGCAGTATCAGGCAAAGGCGGGACAGGCAAGACCTTCGTATCAACCATGCTGGTAAGGAATTTTGCCAAGCTTGGTAGTCTCGATATACTTGCAATGGATGCGGACCCCGACTCCAACTTTGCGGAGGCACTTGGACAGAACGTTGAGAGAGGGATAGGGGACATAAGGGAAGAAATACTCAAGAGTGATAACATGCCCCCAGATGTCACCAAGGACGTCCTGCTGGAGTCCGGTATATTCGAGATAATGAATGAAACAGATGATTTTGACCTTGTCACAATGGGCAGGTCCGAAGGAAGCGGCTGCTATTGTGCAATAAACCATATCTTGAGAAATGTTATAGACAGGCTCTCAAAGGGATATGATGTAACAATAATAGACTGCGAGGCGGGGCTGGAGCACCTGAGCAGGAGAACCACACGGAGCGTTGACATAATGCTCGTGGTTACCGATCCCAACCGCAACGGACTGCTGACGGCAAAGAGGATAAAGAACCTGGCGGATGAGGTAAGTATAGTATTCAAGCACACCCTGCTGGTAGCGAATAAGATTGACCCTGAACTTTTACCCTATTTCAATAAGACGGCTGAGGAGCTTGGTCTGGAAATTGCAGGCTACATACCGGATGACAGTCTTGTTGCAGAATATAATCTGGCTGGTAAACCAATTATAGATCTGCCGGATGATGCGCCAAGTGTTCAGGCATTTGAGAAAATGTTTGACATGGTGCTTGAGAAGATACGGGAAGTTTGAGTTTTTTTGAGATTCATGGATTACTGATTTTATAGTTGTGTGCTTTGTTTGCGGAACGAAGTTCCGCAACCGTCTGAAAACCAAAGGTTTTCAGACATGTTTGCAAAATCAAAGATTTTGCAACATGCCTCAGGGTAATTCATAAGGTAATTATTAGAATAGAAAGATAGGATTCAACTTGTGAGGCTCTACATACTGCACAACGACGAATTCGCGTACAAAGTTACGGGGCATCTCGTAAACTCCCAGCAGTTCTGTAGATCATGTGACCTGTCATGTACGCACTGCAGGAGCGCATACCCTTCACATGCAGACAGCATACATGGAATGGAAGAAGCTCATGAGGGCCTGCCGGAGCTAATAGATGACCCTGAAATATACTTACCCGTTAACCCACCGTATGCAGACATACTGATTCTTGTAAAAATACATCCTGACCTGTTGAGCGCAGCAGCCATCCTTGCCGAGAGGGTAAAAGCAAAAGCGGTTTTGGTACCAATAGAAGAGCCGCAGTGGTGCACCCGCGGACTGCAGAATCAGGTAGAAGAAGAGCTGAATTCTATCAACGTGGAATCGTCGTTCCCCAAGCCATTCTGCGCAATGAAGCCCGGTGACGATACGCCGGTTATAAATAAATTCATGGAGGAAATGCAGGTTGGCTGGCCTGAACTGCAGGTGGGGGTGGACCGCGGAGTAATAAGGCGTACGAACGTCACTGCAAGCGCACCCTGCGGCTCAACATGGTACGTGGCACAGCAGATCAAAGGCATTCATGCTGACAACAGGGGAGAACTGTATGAGGCAGTATCGATGGCGCATCATGCCTATCCATGCACGGCGAGCATGAATAAGGACACTGAGATAGGCGACACAATACTTCACCGCGCGGGATACATTATACGTGAGGCTGTGGAGAAGGCTGTGGAGGAGAACAAGCTGGCATAGTGTTCGGGCATCTTGTGAATAATGGCACGCATATGGGGAATAATGAAACTGTAAACGGGCTTTGCTCATACCAGCGGCATCAACTGGCTTTGCTTATACCCTTTACTCATACCATCAGCATCCTCAAGCCAATTATGACCATCACAATCCCAAAGATGATTTTGAGATAATATGGATCGAGTTTTAGGGCGATGTTGCTCCCAACCTGAGCGCCAATTGTAACGCCCAGAGCCATTATGAGACCGACAAACAGATCAACATTTCCAAGAGAGAGGTGCCCGCCAACTCCGGATATGCCCGAGAATATCATCACGAAAAGAGATGATGCCACTGACATATGCATGGAAATGCCTGACAGGGTCAGAAGCGGAACCATGATAAGACCGCCGCCTATACCAAGAAGTCCGGATGCAAAGCCTGCGGCAAAGCCGATTGAAAGCAGGACGAATGAAAATATTAAACTAATGTTCAATGAAGGATTGAAGCCACCAAGATTATTTTTATCATCTCCCTTCAGGAGCATTACCGGAACCATGACCAGCATGATCAGACCGAACAGGCGCATTATCAAATCCTCGGGAATCACTTCATTGACCATGACTCCGATCTGGGCACCTGCTAATGACCCGATAACCATTGGAGTTACCAGTTTCAGGTCTATAAGCCCCCCCTTGTAGTATCTTGCCGTGGAGGAGATTCCCATGAAGCATACAGTAACCAGTGCAGTGCCAACTGCAGTCCTCGGCGGGAGGTTGAGCCCAAATATCAGTATCGGCACTATGAGCGAACTGCCTCCGATGCCCACCATTGAGGCAATTATGCCGATAATAAATGCAGCGCAGATGACTATCAGAATGATAATGATATCCAACGGGCTTCAACTCCTGACTAATTGTTCTGTAGAAAACATTTGTTTATCTTCTCAAGTCCCATATCCCGACTCTTGCGAAACGAAGTTTCGCGAAACATGCGAAATCAGGGATTTCGCAAATGCTCCGTATTTGCAAGATACTCACTACAACTCCTACCACTCCTACCACTCCTATCGTATTCCCAAAACAATCGAGGGAATGATAAGTTAAATACTATTTGTTCGATATACATCACTTCAAAGGAAAATATGAGGCGGGACGCAATCCCAAAAAGTGGTTTGAAATTCCCTATGATTTGATAGAGGTAAATAAATGGTACAGCTAAGCCTGGGTTTCATGCGCAACAGCGCTCTTTTCTCCAATCATTATCTGGAGAGTCTTGTGCAGCAGAACGATGAGTGGAAAGAAGATGAGGCATCGGAACGCGCTTTTAATGTTGTAAAGGAGATTTATAAGAAGAGAGGAGAGGAAGGGCTGCGAAGGTTAGATGAGGCCATGCTTGAGGATTTCTTCATCAAACCCATCCTCAAAGAATGCCTGGGGCATCATCCTGGAGTGCAGGCAAAGACCGATAAGAGTGCAAAGCGTCCAGATTACGCATTTTTCTCTGATGAGGTGTCATTGTCAGATGCGCTTGATAACTACGGCGAGGATGATTTCTACACGAAAGCTGTTGCTGTTGGCGATGCGAAGAGATGGAACATATCATTAGATAAGATGTTGAAGGGCGCCCCACGATTTGAGTATCAGAACCCCAGCTTCCAGATTGATACATATCTGAGGGAAACTCCGCCTAAATGGGCTATCCTTACCAATGGCAGATTCTGGAGAATCTATTATCAGGAGACCAGCTACAAGCTGGACAACTACTATGAGATAGACCTGATCGATCTTCTGGAAAGCGGAGATGCCGAGAACTTCAAGTATTTCTACCTGTTTTTCCGTCTGGAAGCTTTCATCCCGGGTGCTGACGGCAAGTGTTTCCTGGGCAGAGTGTATGAGGGCAGCATTGCGTATGCGCAGGAACTGGGCGAAGATTTGCGTGAGAACGTTTACAGGGCGATGAAGATACTGGCAGAGGGATTCTTCGACAGATCAGAGAACAATCTCGCTAAAACTGATGAAAATATAAAACTCGTGCATGATAACGCTCTGAAGCTGCTGTACAGATTGCTTTTTATTTTCTATGCCGAGAGCAGGGGACTGCTGGACACGTCAAAGAAGGCGTATGAGTACTTCAGTCTGGATTGGATCAGGAGAGAAGTGGCGGATAAGAT
>JAUWIL010000049.1 GCA_030605385.1 Methanobacteriota archaeon | reverse complement strand
TACATCATTTATTTCGACAGGTCTGCTGGAATATTTGCATTGAGAGTATGGTAAACGACGATATGGGGGGAGATTCAATCGAGGTTGGAATAGAATCGTATGATGGCCCAACTGGTGTTACAACTAAGCCTGATGTTACCAGTAAGCAGAGAAATAGCGGCGCTGTTGGTGATTTTTTTGACTTCACTAATCATCCAAACAGGTTCTTGGCGCTTTACGCACTCATCATAATCATTGCGGTTGCACTCCGTTTTTATGACCTAGGATCACATGCTTTTCATCATGATGAGAGCATACACGGTTTCTTTTCGTACAACCTGTACACCAGGGGAACGTACACATATGACCCGATATATCATGGACCATTTCTTTATCACCTTGCTGCAGGAGTATTCTACCTGATAGGAGACTCTGATTTCACAGCGAGGCTGATGCCAGCACTGTTTGGCATGGGTATTATTCTGCTGATATATCCGCTTAGGCATCAGATCGGGGAATGTGGAGTACTTGTAACTTCCCTGATGCTTGCGCTGTCCCCTACCTTCCTGTACTTCTCCCGATTCTTCAGAAATGATATCTACGTAGCGTTCTTCACGCTCGGTATGATCGTATCAGTGGTTTTATACCTTGAACTCAGAAAGGACCTCTACCTCTATCTCGGCTCAACCTGCATGGCTCTCTCGCTCACATCCAAGGAAAACGCATATATCACGCTATTCATATTCGTATCATTTGCCCTGCTCACGCTGTTGCGTGAGAAGGAGCGTCTGGAGATAGTCAAAAAGACAGTCGCAGAACATTGGGATGCCATAGTAATTTGCATGGCACTGGCATTATTCCTTTACATCATGTTCTACAGCAGCATGTTCCGCAACTTCGATGATGCCTGGAGCAGTTTCTATGACTCGATATATCAGTGGATGATCAAGAATCAGTCTGAACCGCGTATACCCGGTCCGTTCTATTATTACGTGCCGCTTCTGCTGCTGTATGAGACTGCGGCATTTGTGTTTGGCATTGCAGGAGCAGTATACTACCTTCTGAGGAAGAATAACCCGTTTATGTCATTCATGATATACTGGGCAGGATTCAGTTTTTTTATATACTCATACGTGCAGGAGAAGGTACCGTGGCTCACGGTTCATGTGGCATTGCCCATCATAATCATTGCCGGTACATTTGTTGGTGAGCTGTTGTCGGGCAGCATGAGGTCTTCGGGTGAACATGGAAAGAGCGTAAGGACTGCCGTAGCGATCTTTATCGCCCTGCTTCTGATGAACACGCTGTTCAGCATTAACCTTAATTTCGTACACCCTACCGACCCAAGGGAGCCCATGGTCTATGTACAGAGTTCAGAGGATATGGTGGAACTTACCAGATTCATCAATCAAACTTCATATGAGATGACCGGAGGTAAGGATATCAGGGTCATGGTTGTTAATGCTGAATACTGGCCGATGCCGTGGTATTTCAGAAATTTCACAGGTATTGGATATCATTCATCAAACTTGGAGGATTCTGATTTGAAGCTTGATGCACCGATTATAATAACTCACGATACCGAAGAATACAGGGTGCGCGAAAAACTCATTGGGGAATACCAGAGCAGGCGATATGTGCTGAGAGCGTGGTATACGTTCAAGCCGGAAGATGTTACGCTTGATTTTATCTTTAACCGCACAGTAAAGGATCCTGTTGGGGAGTATGGACTCGTCGTCTTCAACAGGACAACGGGCGAAACAAATGTATAAAATCAGATTACAGGTCAGATTAGTAGATTGAATCAGGTTTTCAGACATGTTTGCAAAATCAAAGATTTTGCAACCGTACGAAAACCAAAGGTCTTCAGACATGTTTGCAAAATCAAAGATTTTGCAACCGTATAAAACACGTGGTGTTTTAGACATGAAAATGAGAGTTATAATAATCGGTGGAGGGCTTGCAGGACTCAGCGCAGCATACCAATTGGCAGACTCCCATGAGGTTACGGTAATCGAGAAGGAGAAGGGTATGGGGGGATTGGCGGCGAGTTATACGCTCCACGGCAAGTATCACATCGAGAAGTATTACCACCACATTTTTGATTGTGACAGGGAAACCATAGATCTGATAAACAAGCTCGGTCTGGGAGATAAGCTGGAATGGATCAAATCCACTACAAGCTACTATGCCAGGGGAGAAATATGGCCGATGAACACGCCTTTCCAGGTACTGAGATTCCCCGAGCTCTCGACGCTGGACATAATAAGGCTGGCTGGGCTTGTGCTGGGTACCAGAAAAGCCCAGGACATATTAGAGCTGGACGAAATAACGGCACGCGATTGGATAATACGGAAAGCAGGACAGCGGGTATATGATGGGTTTTTTATGCCTTTGCTGCGGGGAAAGTTCGGAAGCAACATTGACAATGTTTCGGCTGCATGGCTTGTGAGCAGGATAAAACTCAGGTCAAACAGATCGGCATCAGGTGAACGTTTAGGGTATATCCACGGTGGGTTCCAGCAGTTGGTATCCCGGCTGGCAGAGCAGGTGGAGAACATAGGAGGCAGCGTGCATGCAGGTGAGACCGCATTGAGCATAAACATACCCGGCAATAAAGTAAATAGTGTCGAGACCGTCAGTGAGACTCTGGAGTGTGACGCGGTGATATCGACAGTGGCGCTGCCGGTACTGAAGGATATGCTAAAACCTGAACCCCCTCCCGGGCTGGCGAGTGCATTGGGCAGCATGAAATATCAGGGGACGGCTTGCGCTTTGATTGCCACGAGAGAGCGAATCACGGAAGATACATACTGGCTTAATATAAAAGATGCCGACGTACCCTTTGGGGCACTCATAGAGCACACGAATTTTATCCCTGCCGGGGAGTATGGCGGCGAACATCTGACATATATTACATCGTATTTTCAGGGCTCTGGCAGTCCCCTGTGGAAGAGTAGCGAGGAGGAGGTTGCTAAAACATATCTGGAGGGGTTGGAGCATATTCTTCCCGGATTCAGCCGGGAGCAGGTCAGGTGGTGGAAGCTGACGAGAGACCTTTACACTGCCCCGGTTTACATAACCGGATATGCATCAGGCATACCGCCGTATAGGATGGATATTGAGGGACTTTACATGGCAGGAATGTTCTCTCCTGCAAGCTACCCCGAGCGGAGCATCAATTCTTCCATAGTTGCCGGAATGGAATGCGCATCGGAACTGCTGAAAAGCAGCGTTTGAGGATGTGATTTGAGCTTGATGGCTGGTAACATTGTCAACATCATAGTGTGGTGGGTGGTGCTGGATCTGCTGGCTCTGGCATCATTACCCATAGTATTACTTGCGTTCAGGAATCTCCCTGACAGGGGCTACTCCACATCTAGAGTGGTCGGGATTCTACTTGTTAGCTATCTGTCGTGGATATTATCCCATGTATTGCAGTACACATGGGCCGTGATACTGCTCTCGGTGTTTATTGTTACTTTCGCATCCATAGTTATTGTAGTAAAATCAGGTATCAACCCACTAAGGAATCTGGATGCGAGTGTAGTTCTGCGTACAGAAGTGGTCTTTGCGGTATGCTTTCTCATGTTTGTAATAATCCGCATGTACACACCGGACATTAACGGTGCGGAAAAGCTGATGGACTTTGCTTTTATAAACGCCATACTCCGCAGCGGTACAATGCCGCCTTTCGATCCATGGTTTGCGGGGGAAACCATGAATTACTATTATTTCGGGTATTTCATCATCGCCACACTCATCAAGCTGTCTGGCATCAGTTCCAATATAGCTTACAATCTCACGGTAGCATCGTTTTTTGCGCTTGCTGCCACAACATCATACGGCATTGGATATAATCTAACAAAGAGCGCACGCTGCGGAATTTTAAGTGCCTTCTTTGTCTGCGTGATTGGTAACTTCATCGGATTCAAACAGTTCATTGAGGCATTTCTATATGGAGGGGTGCTTGATGCGGCATACTACTGGGCAGGCAGCAGGGTGATACCAAACACAATAAACGAGTTTCCATTCTTCAGCTTTTTGCATGCCGACATGCACGCACACGTCGTTTCAATCCTGCTCGAGCTGGTACTCATCATGCTGGCACTCAGCATACTCGTTAACCTTGGAAGGCACGTATTCTCCTTGGAGGATGGTGGTGAGAACATTGTTAGATTCGCTCTTACCGCATTGTTTCTGGGCGCGCTTATACCGACCAACACATGGGACTTTCCAACATATTTTATTCTTGTTGTGGCATCCATGGTGCTTGGAATAGGGCACAGGCTCCCCTCCAGCGTCAGTCGTATTTCCGAATTTGCAAAACAACTCATACCGTATGTATTGCTCTTACTTCTTGTTAGCCTGGTATTGTACCTGCCTTACAACCTTGGTGCCGGCTCATATAGCGAGCGGGGTATGGCAATCGTATCCGAGAGAACATATCTCCATCACTATCTTGCCATATATGGTATGTTCCTGTTCATTATTTCCTCGTATGTATGTGGGCGCTCTGTATTCACGTATTTCGCGAACGCTCCTCATTTGCAAGGCCCGTTACTGGGTGGCAGCCCGGTATTCACGCGCATCAGGGGATTTTTTAATAAGCGCACGTACTCTATGGCAGCCGTAATCGTTCTGATAGTAATTCTGATCTTTGCTGTTTATACCGGCGTGGCTTTAATAGTCCTTCTTGCACTGCTCATCATACTGGCAGCCGTCAAGCTTCTTGATTTGCGCACTTTTGGCGATGACGTATTATCCGAGCAGTTCATACTGGTCCTTATACTGCTTGGGTGTGCCATATCGTTATTCTGTGAGTTGTTTTACATTAAAGACGGCATGCCTATGCCATATGACCGCATGAACACCATTTTCAAGCTGTACATACATGTATGGTTGTTCTTCAGCATCGCATCCGCGTTAATCATGCACAAGTTTTTGAATGCTCTCCAAACTCAAGGAGTTCAAATACCAGATGGAACCGGCAGGATATTCAGAGGGATATGCGAAGACACACAGAATATTCGATTCCATAGATATGTATGGCTGGCAGTTGCCTGCATGTTAATTGCTGCATGCTCATTTTATCCTGTTACGGCAGTTTACACCAGGACGGGTGCGTTTGGTGGTGCGCCGGATCTTGATGGGACCGCTTACATAAAGCGGCTTAGCGAGGATGACTACCATATGATCAGCTGGATCAATGAGAACATAGCAGGGCATCCGGTAATCCTGGAGAGATTGGGCGCCGATTTTGAGTGGTCCAGTATCATATCTGCGAATACGGGGCTTCCAACCGTGATGGGGTGGCCTGGACATGAGGTGCACTGGAGGCAGGACCAGAATAAAGTTTCAGCGAGAATGGTTGACTCCGAGAAAATATACTCTACTGCCGATACCGGCACTGCCCTGGAGCTTCTGCGTAAGTATAACGTTAGCTATGTTTATGTCGGCTCTTTGGAAATTGCAAGATATGGGGTGGGCGGAGGGCTTGGCAAGTTCTATAATGGGTCGTATTTTAATCTCGTGTACAGGAACCATAGCGCCGCTTTGTACGAGGTAACTTGACAGATTATACAGCCAGGAGGTTTGACATCAGTTAGTAGTTGTATGGGCAGGTGGTTATTAGCCAATAAGTATTAGCCAATAAGGGATTTTTTACCTGATAAGACAAAAATAGCAAAATCTTTTTATATTGTTAGTTATCTATTTTAAATTAGCCACATTATCATCTGGGGGGGTGAACGATGGCAACTAATCAGAAAAGCGTTAGTGATGGAGCTAGTTCCAGGCAGAGGATAACAAACTATCTTCTGGATAGAATGAATGATGGGAAGCACTATTTTAAATCTAAGTATATAGCACAGGATCTGGGAATGAGTGTCAAAGAGGTAGGTGCAAATCTGGGACTTCTTTCAGGCGAGTGCGAGATGTTGTATATAGAGAGGTGGAGTTATTCCAAGAGTACCACATGGAGGGTGGAATCAAAATCAGTACCTGTCCCATCTTAAGTGTGATGAACTGGATGCACACCCTTCAAGTATGCCCGCTGTAAATTGAAGGCTTGCAAGGTACGGGTAGACTGGTTAGTGCGGCAAATGAATCCCTCAAAATCACCCATTCAAACCTGTACTTTTTACCTTTTTTATATCTTATTTTTCCTTGACTATTTGGCTAAAGCCTTTTTTAGCCAAGCTTGCTGATGCACGTACCGGCACCCCCATATCTTTTTTATATAGACAAATGATATAAATTCCATGACGATAGGGAAAGACGCCAGGAAAAGGAAGTGTGTCTGCGTTATATCCGTCTGCGTTATATCCAAATCTACCCAAATTAATACTGGAAGTTTATGCAAACTTTTATTTCCACCAGGCTTTTTTACCCATAGCTATGGCTTCCCCCTATCACTAAATGGTCTATCACTGAATTGGTAAGGGTTAATCAGGTTGGTAAAAGGTAAACTATAAATACCTACATATGTTCCTTACTTTGTGGTATAACAAGCTTATAGAGCATCTGGTAGGGTGGGAATACTGCCGTCAGATGCCAGCCTAGGATCTTGTTGGCAGTTCTGGGTTTTTGTGATTTACATACGTTAATGCGTTATAAAAGTTGGTGAACAGATAATGAATGAAGGTGAGAAAAAGAAGGAACTATTTCTGAAGGTAGATAATGTAACAAAGGTCTTCAAAGACAGGCACACACTCGACGGCATAAGCTTCGAAGCCATGGAGGGCGAAGGATTCGGAATTCTTGGTAAGAGCGGCTGTGGAAAATCCGTTCTCATGGCCCTCATAAGGGGTATTCCGGAATATGAACCAACAACTGGCAGTGTAACATATCGGCTGGCAGTATGCCAGAATGAAGATTGCAGGTGGGTTGAAGGCCCAAGCAAGGATGGGTCGGCATGCGAGAAATGTGGCAGCCCCATGAAGGTAGAGGAAATTGATTACTGGTCGGCACTGAACGCAGGCGAGAAGGTGGCAAGGAATATATATGATCGAATATCGCTCATGCACCAGAGGACATTTTCGTTATATGGCGAACAACCCGTCATAATGAACATTATAGAGGCACTTGCAGAGGCTAACGTACCTCCAGAGAAACGCCAGATGATGGCATTCAGGCTTCTATCAAAAGTCAAACTAACCCATCGTGTCGCCCACATCGCCAGGGACATCAGCGGAGGGGAGAAACAGCGGTGCGTATTCGCGATGTGCCTTGCCAAGCAGCCGATGTTCTTCCTGGCTGACGAGCCGTCTGGAACACTTGATCCGATCACGGCTCAGGCGGTGCACGGAGTTATAAGCAATGAGGTAAGGCGCGGTCTGACAATACTGATCACATCACACTGGCCGGAAGCAGTTGCTGAACTAACCGAAAATGCCATACTGCTGGAACGCGGAAAAATGACAGCAAGCGGCGAATCGAGAAATGTAGCAGATAAATTCATGGAAAGCTTTGAAGCTCTTCCAAGAGACCGCAGGAAACTTGACAACCCTGTTATAAAGATGGAAGGGGTCAAGAAATACTACTATACTTTTGACCGAGGTCTTATAAGAGCGGTAGATGGTGTTTCCATGGATGTATGCGAGGGAGAGATATTTGGTCTGGTAGGTGTTTCAGGAAGCGGCAAGACAACCGCATTCAAGATGATGGCAGGACTCGTGAATCAATCAGATGGCGTACTTGCAGTTAGGATAGATGATGAGTGGGTACACATGAAAGATGTTGGACCTGACGGTCGGGGCAGAGCAACGCCATACATCAGTATGCTCCATCAGGTATACTCATTATATCCCAGCCTGAACATATATGAGAATCTGCACAGTGCACTAACAGTAGAACTTCCATCGGATATAGTGGCAATGAAGGTATACGGCACCCTGAAGGCGGTGGGCTTCACTGAGGGTGAAATAGATGAAATACTCTACACATATCCTGACATGCTGAGTGAAGGGGAAAGGCACAGAATAGCATTTGCAAGAGCACTTATGACAGATCCCAAGGTGGTTCTGCTGGACGAGCCGACAGGAACGGCTGACCCGCTGACGAGACTTGAGATGGCAAAATCGATAAGAAGTGCTAGAGATGCATTGAAGCAGACCTATATTATTGTATCGCATGATATAGACTTCATAGAGATGGTGTGCGATAGAGCGGCACTTATGCGAACAGGCAAGGTTATAGACTTGGGAGACCCAACAGATGTAGTTAACACCATGAAGGAAGTCGAGACACCAATGGGGGACTGAGATAAGTTCTCCCACACCCCATTTTCTCTCTTTTTTATTTTTCTATTTTCTTTTGATATTTTTTAGCCACTTAGTTATCAGACTCATCATCCATGGCACCCCCCTCATCTATGAACTTGGGCGTTCGTCGGGGAACGTAATCGTCTCCACGCAGGATGGTTTGAACGGCATCAAACGCACTGAGGATTATATTGCGCTTAAGACTAAGCGGCTCGACAATACCGCTTGCAAAGGTATTGCAAACTTGCTTGGATGAAGCATCCAGGCCAAACAACCAGCCATTATCGGACCTGCTTTGCTCCACATGCAGCTCTAGTAGGGCATCAAGCGCATCCAGACCTATATTGGCGGCAAGTATTCTTGGAATGCTCTCCAACGCATCCGCAAAGGCATTAACCGCAAGTTGCTTTTTTGATTTGATGCTCAGTGCATACTTTCGCAGATGTCGTGCCAGATAGACTTCAATGGCTCCCCCACCAGGGAGTAGGAGCGGCTTGTTTATTGTGTTGGCAACAGCATGTACAGCATCATGAAGCGTTCGGTATACTTCATCTACGACCTGCTTTGTGCCACCACGGATAAGGATGGTTACAGCGCGTTTTTCCTCATTGGATCTGAAAAGAATAAAACTGAAATCACCTATACGGTCCTCATATACCGATATTGCGGAGCCCACATCCTCAGCATTGAGGCCACTCAAACTGGAGACGATTCTTGCGCCAGTTGCGGAGGAAACACGTCTCATCTCGTCCATTCGGACATTTCGAATGGCAAGTATACCGTTCTTTGCGAAATGATCCATAGTAATGGCTTCAACCTCGCGATGGCTTAAAACCACGTTAGCGCCAGCATCCTTAATCTTGCGCACGAGATTGCGATGGAATTCAACCCCATCCATGTACATATCTTCAATCTGAGAATCATTGCTAACATGCATCTCAACATCCATACCAGAGCCGGTCCAACCCTTATGTCTACCCTCAATACACATAGCGGCATCAATCAACGCGACCCCTGCACCATCAATACGCTTGGGCATGTCAGATACCGCAACAAAAGATTCCACGATAACACCGTCAAAGAGCTGAACATCCATCGCACTCTTACCCTGCACGCGCTCAAAATGCACTTCTTCAGGGTCAACGGATATTGTACCATCTCCGCCCATTCTTGAAACACGCCTGACAGCATCCACCACCATACTACTAAGTACATCCTTCTGATCATCCAGCACCTTGCAGTTGAGAGCAGTGCGCGCGATACTGTGCAGAATTTCAGTATCATCCAAATCGACAGAGGTTGCAGATATATCCAACATCCGGGCAGCTTCAACGGAAGCCATACGATACCCTTCTATGATGGTGGTGGGATGCAAACCAGACTTCATAAGTTCAGCAGCACACCCCAGCAGTCCACCTGTAAGGATAACAACTGAAGTGGTGCCATCACCAGCCGTCTCATCCTGAGACTTTGCGAGAGCGGCTATAATGCCCTCAACAGGATGGTCTATATGGATGTTGTTCAGGATGGTTCGACCATCGCGCGTCACAATAAGAAAGTTATCTTCGTCTACGATTATTTTGTGGGAGCCGGTGGGGCCCAGCGAGGATCGAACCAGATCAGTGAAGAGTAGGGCTACTTTAATATTTGTCTCACGGATTATTTTATGGACTTCCGCATCGCTCTTTCCGAGCAACGGGTTATTCTCACTACCCCTCAAACTTTTAAAACCCCCAATAGAGTCATAACCATCCATTCGATTTGCACCAAATATTCCGATAGCATACATATTGAATACGCTTTGGGATAATAATCTTAACGACATTAATAGGCTCTATTCATTAACAGGCTCTATTAGTACAACTAGATAGGCACAACTTCTAAATAACGTTCTGATAATCTACTAGATATTCAAGTGTTGAGTCCCAAAAATACTGAATCAGGGTTTTAGATGGCAGGTGCGGTATCTAATGTGTATATATTAAGTATCGGAAAGTTTATACATATTAATTGCACATCTGGGCAGAACTCGATATTATCTTAATCAACGACATTCAACGACATACTTCGAACCAAATGAGGGGACAATTCGATGGACTTTTCATACCAATGGTCTCCAGATAAACAGAGGGACTGGGCTGAGCGAAGGCTCATATCGTACATCAAGAACTATATATACCCTTACCACCCGTATTACAGGAAACTTTTCAAGGAGAATGGAATAGACCCCAGCGGCATAAGGTCTTACAGGGACATACAAAAAATACCTATTACAACCAGACAGCAGCTCTCAGAAGATCCTATGGCATTCTTGTTGCAGCCGCATTTTCCACAGTTAAAATCAAGAATCCAATACAGACCGCAATATGACATTGAGAATATAAGCAAGATAAAGCTAATGGAACACGTTATAAAAGGCATAAAAATTAAGTCTCCTGTTACCGCATACAGACCGGGTATGGATCTTATGGGCAGGATAGTAGATGATATAATGTATGAATGGTACCCAATACACACGCACGTCAGCGGGGGCAGCACAGGCACACCCAGCACTGTATTCTACACAAGGTATGACATCATGGAGATAATGAGGGAAGTCATATCGTCATCTAAAATAGCTGGCATAGAAAGAATAGTGGGCTTGGAGAGAGGTATGTGGATGCTCAACCTCAACCTTATGCCTGCCTCACCGCACCTGGCATTCTTCCAGACGGTCCTTTGTAAGCTGTTTGGGGAATACAATGGGATGTTGGATGTATGCAGTGAGATTACAGGGTCAGTGGAGCACCAGGTCGAACTGGTGGAAAAATATAAACCTAGAACAATTATTGCAACACCATCATACCTTAAAAATTGGCTGAATGTAGCCTTCAAAATGATGAATGAGGGCAGGATTGGAGGGCTGGAGAGCGTCATACTTGTGGTGCTTGGTGCCGAGGATCTGCCGGAGGCGTATCGCAGTAATCTGAAGGATGAACTTAACGCACTCGGATCAAAGGGTGCAAGGGTGCTGCAGACCTATGGAACTACTGAGATGCGTGCGGCATTCTTTGAATGTAGTGAAGGTGGAGGTATACATCTGAATCCAGAGTATTACTACTGGGAGATTGTAGACCCCGAGACGCATGAGCCGGTTGGAGAGGGAGAGGATGGCGTTCTGGTATTCTCCCACATTGGGTGGCGTGGAAGCGCTTTTATGAGATTCTACACAGGCGACATAATAAAGGGCGGCATGATCTGGGATAAATGCAGTATGTGCGATATGATATCCCCTCGCCTCATACTACCTATAATGCGCGTGGATAAGGGCTATATTGAAATCAACGGCAAGCAGATATCAGAGCAATACCTTGAAACATCGGTCAGGTTGACCATTGGAGTTGGCCTATTTATTATCACTATAAGCAAGGAGGATGAGCGAGATCCCAATTCAAGGGATATCTTGCGGGTGTACGTATCAACCAGGGACGAAGGGATGTTAAGGGAGGAATTAATTGAGGCTCTGGTCAGAGACATGAGATTCTTTGCCGGGGTGGAGCCGGACGAGATTCTATTTGGATCACGCAGTGATATAGAGAAAGGAGTTTTTGAGAGAACAAGATACCTGAAGGCTGATTGGATAATAGACTACAGGACCTGACAATGGTCAGGTGTTGTAGAGGGGTAAGGTAATGTCAGTGTTTTCATACAGGTGGCCCATCGAAAAACAGAGAAAAGAGGTAGAAAAACGCCTAACAGCCTATATACGCGAGTACATATATCCATATCATCCCCATTACAGAAGGCTGTTCAAAGAGAATGGTATAGACCCCGCCAGTATAAGAACGTACAGAGATGTGCAGCAGATACCTTTTACATATCTGCATGACATAGTAACGCATCCGCGTGAGTTTATACTGCAGCCCAAGCTCGGGCCGGGCAGTGAAGATTATGGTACTGAACCATTGAACAAAAAATACATTGCCCATGCTATGCGAAGGAAGAACAGTATATTGAAGCCGCGCAAAACCAGATACCTGGGCAAACTGTCACCTGAAGAAAAAGAGATAATGTGCATTAAAAATGAGTGGCAGCCAATCCATCTTCATCTGGGTGGCAGTTACGAGGGTAGTGAACCGGCAGAATCTTATTATACATATTATGACATATGGGAAGTTCTGCCCAAGATCGTAGCGTCAATAGCAATCACTGGAATTGGTAGGGAATGGCGCACCATGAATCTCATGACGGCAGCACCCCATGTAACATTCTTCCAGCCCATACTTACCAAGCTAATGTGCGGAAACCTGATCTTTGATACGTGCGGTCCGGATGTAGTGCCTGCGGAAGCTCAACTGGAATTAGTAAGCGGCTATGAGTTGGACTGCGTAATTTCATCTCCCACATACATAGATTACTGGTTGAATCTCGCTCTAAGGATGAAGAAGGATGGAAGGCTTGACAATCTCAGAAGTCTGAAGCTCATACTACTCGGGGCAGAGGATTTGACCCCATCAATGCGGCAGCATATACATGACCGCCTCCAGAAGCTTGGCGCATCGCCTCGCGTCCTGAGAGTCTATGGTTCCACACAGATCAAGGCAGGATTCTATGAATGCGATGAAGGCAGCGGCATACACCTCAACCCTGAGTATTACTACTGGGAAATCGTGGACCCCAAGACAAAAGAACCAGTAGGAGAAGGAGAACAAGGAGTCCTTGTATTCTCCCATATCGGGTGGCGCGGAAGCACATTCCTGCGCTGTTGCACCGGGGACCTCATACATGGCGGCATGACATGGGAGAAATGCAGCTCGTGTGGTTTGACGATGCCAATAATACACCCGCCAATATCGCGTTTGGAAATCTGATTGTGTGTAATGCCATACTATCATTTGTCGCAATTAACTGCCAAGTAGAAATCTTTCTCCGATATTGTTCTCTTTGATTATTGTTTTCAGCATTTTTCGATAAGTGCTGTGTTGAACAAATAGTATTTGAACTTGCCCCTCTCCCATTTGTTTGAGGGAATGGATTTGAACAGACATAGGTTATATTCTACAATCTCATGCTGAATATTTCTTGAACCAGAGGTTCGAGTATCCCGCAAACCTGTTGAACCTTCGGTTCGGGTGTCTCGTGAAAAGCAAAGTTTTTCACAAGATACGAAGTATTCGTAGAACATGACTGAAAACATAGAGAGAAATGAGAATAAAATGCAACTCAAAGATAACTCAAACTAAAGCTGGATAATTATTCAACACAGTATGCTCACCCAAAGGCTTAAATAAAAATACTATCACTTTTTTTATTACAAATTATCGAAGGAGAGAACGCTGGTTGTTCTGGTAATGGGCTAAACCGAGAAGATTGCAGTCTCCAAACGCGCACGGCTAAGGTCCTTCGAAACCTCAATAGTCAAGATATAGTTGAGGTAAACATGAGAGGACATAAAAGAATAAGGTTGGTAGTTTTAGTTCTCGTTAGTTTGTTCTTTGTGAGCGTATTTGCGTCCTTTCCCGCAGGCGCATCCTCTAACTCAACATACTGTGAAGGCTGCTCCGATCCGCTAGGCGAATATACAAATGTCCCGTTTGTTAATGAGACAAAACTGTTCTCAGATTTAAGAATAGCATCTATTCTCAGTGATACCTACAACATCTTCGTCGAGAAGGTTGGCTACAGATCAGAGTCCAATGTTATGCTATACGACCCAATACTGAGGGACGTTGTTGTTACGAAACCAATTAGTGCCAATGCTATAATTAGCGAAACTGTTGAAGCAGCATATAACTCTACTGGAGGCATCATATCCAGCAATGCCCTAGGCAGGATAACTGAGATCAACAAGGAGGAGTACGAGGCACGATACGGTATAACCACCTACGTATCAAATACGGATGCTACTAGCCTTGAAGCAGGAGCAGGAGTGGAAGGCATCGCCTTTTCCTTTATAGATACTTTCCTGGACGATTATGGAATAGCATCCAGCACGAATGCTACCATCCAGAACGGAGACGTAATAATTGATGATCCGGTGTTTGAGCCAGACTATGAGGACGATTATTGGACCTTGTACAACAACACCACGACCCACGATAATGAATCCATAGACTCTGCTTACAACAATTCCGTCCCGACCATGCAGGCGGCAGCAGGC
>JAUWIL010000088.1 GCA_030605385.1 Methanobacteriota archaeon | reverse complement strand
TGACCGGTGGTCTGAATTCCGGCTGCTCCTCGACTATGCCTGCTATGCGCACCTGCACGAAGTTGGAGAAGGTTTTCATGAGGTCCTTGCCGTTTGGGTATGTACCCGGGTCCAGAATGATGTCCTTAAATCCCATCTCAAGGAAACTCTTCGAAAGGGATACAAGCATGTCCATGTCGCCAGGTGCAAACAGCGCAACAGGCACCTTGTACTTTTCTACGAGGTCTACAACTTCCTTCCAGTTGTCCTTGGTTGCGGCATATATCAGCGGCTTCTTATCTGCCACGATCTTCAATCCCGCGTCCAGAACCTTCGGATCAAAGGAGCATAGTATTAGCGGCAGAGTCGTTACCTCTGATACTTTCTTAACGGCTGCGGCAAACTTTTCGGGATCGCCAGATACCGATCTAACCGCTATCATTTCAAGCCTCAGGAAACTTCCGACATAGAACTTCTGGTATTCCTGTATGCTCTTCGCACGCTCTACCAACGCGGCTTCGTCCATTGTATCCCACACATCGACGGCAATTGGCGGTCTGTCAAAGAACGTAAGCTCGTGCCTGTGCATGACATCCTCGCCGCCGATCCTGACGGCAGTGTCTCCAGTGCCCACAACTACCTCATGTATCTGAGGAGCCATTAACCCTGATAGTTCCAGGTACTTCTTCTTGTATTTATCATCAAGTATGGGGGTGCATGCATCGAGCTTGTACTTGCGCTCGATCAACTGGGCTGCAAACGCCATGCAGGTTTCCTCGCCGCATTCCTTGCAGTTGGTGCCGGGAAGGAACTTGTATACTTCCAGAGGACTTCTCAGTTTCATCTAGACCACCTCTGCAGCAATCCAGTTGCTTATGTCCACCGGATCTTTCTCAATGATTCCGAACAGCGTCTGGGTCAGCTCTCTGAATGTCTGGACCGCACCCGGATGCATCATCATGAATAAATCTCCGCCTGCAACAGCCAGCGTGGAACCTGTTATGATCTCCCATAGAGGACCACGGTACTCTCTTGGACCCCAGCCAGAATCTTCGGATAGAGGTGAATCCTTCATCCACGCTTCACGTGCACCCCATGCATTCGTGGTCCCAGATGACATCGGGAATGAGAGGTCCTTGTCGCCATTCAGTCCCGAGAGACGTATTCTCTCCATGTTCGTAAACGCATAGTCGAGACCATATCCAAGTGCTGCCGTTGTCGGGTCTATCACGATGCTGTCACGCGGAACGAGTTTAAACAGATGTCTGTTAAGCGTCTTCTGGGCATTGATGTCCAGCTGCGTCCACGAAAGAACCACATGACCGTATTTCTTGGCGGCATTTGCAATGCGCTCGTAGTCCATGTTCAGGTTCGCAGATGCTATAAGACACCTCTCTCCCTCTGCGACTTCCGCGCATTTCTCGAATACCTCGGGGTCGGCATTCGGGTCTCCTGAGCCCCCAATGACCACAGGTACTTTCACTGCCTGCAGAACATCCTCAAGAGTTTTGGCCGCTTCCTTTGCCGAGTGATACCCCGGATTCATTGTGTGTGTGCTTGTCATGTGCACGGTAACCATATCCGCACCATATTCATGCACGTTCTTCTTGGCCCACTCAGCAGGAGATTCCATGACGTCTTCATACATTGCCCGCACTGTCCTTGCAAGAGGTATGGGTATGTCAAACACATCCAGCGTGCACACCTGTCGATGGGGCATTGCCTCCTGGAAATTGTAGAAAGGCATTGTCTTTTCTCCGCCTATGGTAACGGAATACTCCCGCGACCCTCCATCACTTGATGTAGCTCCCAACGTTATTTCCTCTATCTGGTTCGGGAAGGATTTTGGCTTAACTTCGAACCTTGCTTTCACGAGTTGGTCGATTTTCTTGATAGCGGCTTCCACCGGTGCTGCAGGTGCAGCTCCAAACACTCCCGGGATCGCACCGCCCATTGGAACCTGTACGCCCAGAGCACTCGCCGTATTAAGGAGCTGCATTCCTGCCTGCGCCACTCCCATCGCCAGAATGTATGCTGCCTGTCCGCCGAGTCCTGCAGCAGAGGCTTCTTCCAACACAATCTCGATATCTCCTTCCACCACAACCTCCTTCATGGATTTGACATTCCTGAGGAGCTTATTGAGTTCTTCCAAGCTTATTTCTTGCACCATTCACAAACCCCCAAAATAGGATTGAATGAGTAGAGGCTGGTGCCCCTACTTACCCTTCTTTTTTGACCCCTCTGCTTCTTCAAACTTGACTTCGCTGATGGTGATCTTCGCATTCTTCAGGATTATCTTTATACCGCCGCCTGAGCCGCCTCCCATCGCCGGCATCATTATCTGTCCCGGCGCGAACTGCTGCATCTGCATTGGCATTCCCATTCCACCAGCTGTAGAAACTGCTGCAGCTTCTTCCTCAGCCTCCTCGACTTCTTCGATCCAGTTCTTTACCACAGGGTGGTCCTTTGCCTTCAGGAATTCCTTGAGTTCGTCAATCGTTTTTGTATCATTCTCCGTGGAGATCTTGTCGGATATGTCTGCCGGTATGCCGTCTTTAACACGTTCTTTCAGCCTGGATGGCATCCATACTACCCTGTTCCATCCACCGTCCTTCTGGATGAACTTCGGTGAGCGGAAGTATTCAACCCCTATTCCAAGGAATCCTATACTCTGCTTGCCTCCACCCGTGTTTCCTGCCATGGTCGAGAACGCCAGTCCGTTCGGTGATGGTTCAGTGTAGTCCCTGTCAACCCATCCGATTCCGTCAACCTCAGGCATGTAGAATCCGATCACCTCGAAGCAGCCGCATGAGGTATGAGGTGCATCAAAGAACGAGTGCAGCTGTATGCGGTCGTACTCCCCTCCTGAAAGTTCCACTGTCTTCTCGTTCACCCCGGTATATTCGCCGCCAATCTCATCAATACACTCACCCTTCTCTATGGCAAAGTTCGGTCCCTCCGGGTCCACATTGGCTGCTGCACGTCCGTCAAACCAGTTTATTGCTCCGCACAGCGATACACGGTCGGGTGTAACCACACAAACGTTTGTTGGTGCAAAGCTCTGGCAGAGTGTGCACCCGTAGAATAAATCAACATCCTCATCGTGCAGGTCTCTTGTTCTGGCATCCCTCTGAGCAAATATTTCCATTGCACCGTCCAGCTGCTTTTTGACTTCATCAGGGTCCGTTATAAATGTAGCTTCCATCTTCTCAATGAAGGGCAGCTCTGCCTTGTAGAGTCTAATTGTCGCCTTGGCAATCTGCTCGAATGATTTTAGCCCCTTCTTTACTGCATCCTTGCTTACCCGCACCCATATGTCATATCGCTGGTTCAGATGCATGTATCCCTGTATGTAGTTCTGGAAGTCGTGCATCCTGCGCTCCACTACGCTTTCCAGATCGGTCTCCACGAGTTCTCCTGCCATCCTGAACATCATGGCATATGTGTTCTGTGATCCTTCCTTCAAATCCAGGATGTCCGGTCCTATCATGGTGAACCTTCCGTCCTCGACTTCGTCCATGCTGGCTGCCCTCACCAGTTCGAAGCCCGGCTGGTCCGGTCCGCCAAGCTCAACATACATACCTTTTTTTCTGATTCGCTCGCCCTCGTACATCGGGTTTATATCAAATGGAAATTCCTCTCCCATCGGTTTCTCCTCCCTTAAAGTTGTGCTATAACCTCATCAACCATGCTCTTAAACTGCTCAGTATCACGTATGTTCTCGAATGACATCTTGGCATTTGGGTGATAGTACCTGTCAATCGATACTGCCATCCTCAGCGGGTTCGTGGCAAAGTTTTTGACGGCTGACATCATCTGCGATGACCAGTAGTAGGTCACTCCGAGGAAAACGATGACGTCATAGTTCCCCTTGCCGTCGAACCCCATCCAATCATTTCTGGTGAAATTGTTCGCCAGAGGGTGCATATTACACATGAAGACGTTGTCCGTATATCCTTTCTCGACAAAAGTTTTCATGCTGTGTGCAGTCGCCGCTATGGGTGTGCCTTTCTTGCCTATTTCAATGGCCTTATCGATCAGATCGTCCTTCAGTATCTCTGCGCCCACTACCAGGATGGGCCTCTTTGCTCTTTTAATGGCTATTCCAATCGTTCTTGGGTCAGCAAGTCTTGCCATCTCGGGTCCAGGCACACATCCCGGGTCAAAAGGTATTGTGTTCATTTTCCGTTCACCTCCATTACTCCGCCCCCTTAAGAAGCCGCTCAAGATTCGTCGGGTCAAACTGCGGGTCCTGCTTTCTCAGCGGTCCCTCTAGAATCTTCTTGCTGTCCCAGTCAATCTTCCAGCCGTAGTCCTTCTCAAGCACCTTGAGGTACTCTTCCTTCCTTGCCAGCGGCAGGTCTGTCTCGCTTCTCACGAATATAGGCCAGTCATCATGATATGCACCCAGATATTTCATGGACAAATCCATATAATGCGTGAGTTTTATCTGTCTGCCCGATGGATTGTCCACCGGTCTCATGCACAGCCTTGCCAGGAGTGGTATTGCCTCCTCCACGGTCTCGGCGCCCAATATAAGGTGCTCTGGAGCCGGCTCGCATCTGACCTTGCTTCCATCTCTCATATTATATACATCCCACTTCGTAAGGTCATCCTTGCGTCCAATATGCGCATGGCGGTATTTTGCGCCGTGTGGTCCAACCACCACGGGCACCCCCCATACCTCCACACCCGTTCCTATTGAGGCTGCCTTCTGCGACATTGCCCCCCATGCAACTCCTGCAGCACCAACACGGTTCAGGATATAATCTGCTATCTCGTCCATGTTGCCCCGCAGATTTCTCCGTGCGAATATACTGGCTACTTTTATGGCTGCTCCGTGTATGTGTGCGTTCGATACACACGAACCTATATTCACAACTCCTCCAGCTTCAAAGCCTCCCGGGAACTCCTCATAAATGGTCTCGCCCTCTTCGTTGCGGTATAATGCCATATCCATGGCGCCGCACCCTGTTGCAACAACGATATACTTTCTGAGAGCGAACTCCCGTGCTATCTTGTACACATCCTCGGTGCCGTCAGGATAGTTGCCGCATCCAACAACGGCAATTACTCCTGGAATGGTTCCGAGAACAAGCGGTGCGCCAACGTTGCGTATCTCGGTGTCAAGTACAGGTCCTCTGCCTACGCGCATCTTGAACTTTTCACTCTTAACCTGCTTTAGTGCCGTCTTCTGCATGACATCCACAATCGGTATTTCCCACTTGCATACCTGTTCGCATCTACCGCATCCAACGCATTTGTCAAAGAGGATAGACATTGGCTCAGGGTTTCCCGCAGCCAGTTCCTGCATCGCCCTGTCGATCGGTAAACCCTGCGGACATGCCAGTACACAGTTGCCGCAGTCATAGCACCTCGCAGCATATTCCTTCTGCTCGGCATCGCTTGGAAGTGTTCTGATGTTCTTCCTCTTGTTCTTCATTATCATGGCGAGCTTTGGCACCACTTCCGCAACTTTCTCCGGGTCGAGTATGGCAACAGCCGCCATCTTACCGCTCGCCAGATCTTCTATTATCTCTTCCGCAGGATCGCCAGATCTCTCAGGCAGCCCGTATAATGCTTTATTGTTCGTGGCTATCAGAGGCGCCTGCACTCTCTGCGCCTGCTCGACTATGTCGGCACGTATGCACTGTTCATCTACGACTATCACATCTGCAACACCCGACCTCACGAACCTGAGCTGTCTTCCTATTGCCCCCACAACTTTTGCCTTAAAGTCGTATCTGGTATTGTCTATCGCCGTACAGCAGATTCCGGCAACCTCTACAAGATCCCTCATGTCGTGCTCATCAAGGTAATCGATTATCGCCACCGATGGTATCACGTTGTGCCCTATGACAAGTATTATCGGCTTATCTGTGTCCACACAGCCCACTCCTATGTCCACAAGAGGTACATCCGCACCCATCGGATACTTGAAGGCTATCATCTGTATCATGTCCGATGCCTCTTTGGCAAGTGAGTCGAGCATACCAACGTGGTATGCCTTTGCCTCATAGTCAAGGTATGAACCTTCCTGCCCTGTGTGAGTGGCATCCATCATCTGTGCTATCTGCTCTTCCACGTAATCGAACGCTTTCGCAAAGTCTCCAAGAACCTTGGGCTTTACACCTATAACAGTCCTCATGATGGGTGCTTCCACGTTTATCTGAGTGCCCAAATCAACAGGCACGTCTGCTCCGAACATGTCTATCAGAGAATGAAGCATATGTCTTCCGTGTCCGCAGTGTGCCGATGCACCCATGCAGCATGCAATAAGTACGAATCTTGCCTGCTGCCCCCTCATGTCGAGACCGCATGCACCCTTCTTGTTTCCCGTCAGATCGCATTTCCCGAATGTGCATAGGCAGCACATGTCGCAGTACGGCGCATAGAATGGTGGGTACCTGTCAAGCAGTTTCATATACCAGTGCCTCATGTCCTCCACTTCCGGGCACGGCACAGGTCCCATAGGCTCCCATTCGTCTTCCTCGCTCACGATTTTGCCTATGTTAATTTGAACGTTCTCTAATCCTCCAATTTTAAAAAGGCCCTCTTTAGCCATAGCTACAAATGCCTCCCTGATTTCGATATATAAAAAGATACGTAACTTTAGACTATTCTCCATAAAATATAACTTTCTATTTAGATACGATAATGGGGATGTCTAGCCTTTATAATGATGATATATAATAATAGATGGTTAAAAGCGCTTAACTGTAATCCATAAAATTTCCTTCAATGTTCAGCTCGTTCATTCTTTTGCCAATGTATAGAAGGGTTTTCTTCAGATTGTCCTGATTATCAAATGATTCCACTAACTTCTCAAGCTCGGGTCTGCTCAAGCCGCACATCTCATCGTAGAGATTGCTCATGTTCGGAATGACGCGCACCACGTTATCAACGATAGAAATAGTTGCCATTCTCGAAGTTCTGGATATCGGATTAAGATCCACACAGATCACCTTCTTACCCATTTTCACCAGAGTTTCACACCTGTCTCCATCTTCCAGAGGTACGAGCACTACATCAGCACTGAAGATTCCCTTCGAAGATGTTTTGGCCCTCTCATGGTCAAGACAGGGAATCATGCAATTATGCTCGGCACCAAGCACTTCAACGGCGCCGTGTTCCTCAAGGTGACCTATAATTTTACGAACGCGTTTCTCTGTCCTGTAGAACAGATTTACTTCAAGCGGTATGCCCGCCTTACGGCTGAACTTCACCATATCCTCGGGCATCAGTGCCGCGGTATTTCCATTGACCGATATGACGGGTCTTTCAGCAAGTATCAGCAGTGCCACAGCCGCCCTTGTAGCATACATCGCGTCATCGATCGTCCTTTCACCTATCAGATAATCAAAGGCTTCGCCCCGCCCCTGCGCAATCATGCCGTTGAGGCTGGTTATGCCCTTCTCAACTCCCTCGACTATGCGCTCTCTTGTCATCAGCGATGCATATCTTGGATGCGTTACGGGTATCTTGCAAACTAAATGTTCGCGAGACAGCATGGAGCAAAGCTCCACGAGTCTCGCAAAAACAAAGTTTTTGCTAGACAGTCGAAATCTTTGATTTTGAGAAGTGTTGACCATAATACAGACTCCACTTCGACGATGCGCGTGCGTAATATAGTTCAGCCCGCAGGAGTATATAAAACTACCATAAAGCCGCCGACATGTCTAAAAAGCAACGCTTTTTAGACTGTTGTAGAACGTAGTTCTACAAACATGTCTGAAAAGCGAAGTCTTGCGGAATCTTCGATTCCGCTAAATATCTGAAACGCTTTGCGTTTCAGAGATACTTTTCATACGGTTGCAAGATAGACGAAAGCATAGCTTTCGTCAAATGGGTGGAATTCTGACTTTAAAGGGAATTTGTTTAGGCAGTTTTTCCATAAATTCTCACTCCTGTTTCTTCTACAAGCTCATTAAAAAGCGATTTCCTTGAGAGGTCGACGAGATCGACAGGTCTTGATAAATTTTTGAATAACTCGGCATAAAAATTGAAAAATAGCCTCGGCTCAATTCCTTTCACCCCGATGTCTATATCATTGAATTCTTCACCTTCCCTAGTCGAAGAGCCGAACAAGACAACATACGAAACCTTGTATTTTTTGGCGCACCGTATGATTATTTCTTTTTCCTTTTCCGTTATCATCCTCATCACCTCTTTATTTATTTCGCTGAAATTGTTCCATGGAATAGTTACGGGCAATTATAAACACCAATACTAGGTGAATCTCGAGAAGTATTAAGATTATGGAACATAAATTGAATACTTTTCCCTTCCATTAACTCAATATGTGGCGCAGCATCCACCATTTCGCCACCCTACTTCCAACTCCTCTCGATGCCTGACTCCCATAAAAGTTAAACCATATTAGAAATATAATTACTAACTAAGTATTAAAGAAACTATTAAGGAAACATTTGAGACTTACCTTAGAGACCTCACCTTGGTCACGTCTGCTTCACTAATACGGGAGTGGTGCGCACAGAATGAAGACCCGCATCGATATTGTCCAGGGCGACATAACCGCGCAGAGGGTTGACGCCATCGTGAATGCCGC
>JAUWIL010000116.1 GCA_030605385.1 Methanobacteriota archaeon | reverse complement strand
TGTCATTGCCCGCAGCTTTGATAACATCGTTGCATATTCATCTCCTTCTCAACAGAATAACAACCAAGAGAGCGAGTATTGCAAGCGCAACAGCGGGTGCAATATATTGTGCGTAGTGAGCGGCGGTCTCTGGTTGTGGTTGTACATGAATTGGTCTTCCAAGAATGACCTCACCTCCTATCACAACCATAGCGCTCCATGCCCCCTCTTCATCGAATCTGAATGTATCAGACCTTGAAAGCTGGTACTCCTCTCCAGAGGGAGATACAAGAAGCAGCCCCATATCTGCAGGCTCTCCACCTTCAATGAAGGATGCGCTCATCTCGACTGGATCGTTTAGACTGACATTAGATGGCATATCTAAATATATCGGCGTCCCTATCCACGTCTTAACGATACCAGATCCCGATTCCCTGATATTCTTGGCAATCTCTGCTGAAAGCTCTGGTGTTGGCGTTGCCACAGGAGTTGATGGACGCTCCCCAAGCGACCCATTCGAAATCTTTATCGTAAATTTGAACGGCTGACCGAGTGCAAGGTATGCAACAGCTCCAACTCCAGTTGATTTTTCATCTGACCCTTTTGGCAGGATTACGGACTGGAAAACCACGGTGTAACTTCCCGTATATGCTTCTTCTGCATCTATGCTGAATGTAACGAGTGTGCTTTCTTCTGGTTTTAAGGTAAAGATGCTTTTATCGAGGCTTACCCAGTCCTTCACATCCTGATACTCCGTGTTTACATTAATGGTATAGACGCCATCCTCGTCACCGGTATTGTATATTCTGAAGGAGTCCTGGTAGTGGAATGGAAATTTTTCTATGGTCATCGATTCATTCGTTGGCGTTGAAATCCC
The DNA here is from genome assembly GCA_030605385.1 of Methanobacteriota archaeon. Taxonomy (GTDB): domain Archaea; phylum Halobacteriota; class Syntropharchaeia; order JAUWIL01; family JAUWIL01; genus JAUWIL01. The sequence goes on along the minus strand of JAUWIL010000116.1, from coordinate 4,354 downwards.
AATTCCGCTGCTGGCGGAAGCTATTGAAGGCAGCAATAATGATAATGCCATAATTACCATGACGATCCTGATATTCTCATCCATTTTAACCACCACGTATACTACATTGATTATTCAGTATTTGTTGCTTGTTAACATATCGCTGTTGCATGCGATCTGCCATGTTGCTGCATATGCCCCATCCTGCTGCGGCGTTGGTATATTACCACCACCAAAGACTAACTCAAGCTGTGAATATGCACTGCTGTAACCTATGATGTCTGTTTCCAGTGTGCAAGCTGTCTCCGCGGTATCGTTGTATATGGTCTGTGCACCCGTACTTAGTGTAAGCGGACCGAACCTGCCGCCAACCGTTGGCGGGGTCGTTGCATTGACATCGAAGTTAGCTATTCCAATACTGTATGAATCACTTGTCAGGTCTGCACCCTGGACGGTAACGTTAAGCTGCGTGTTTGCGGTTATCGTCAGATCCATCGGAGTGAGGTCTGGTATATCGGCTCCGGGACCGAGAGGACCATAGTCAATCGTTGATATCGATGTTGTCAGACTTTTGTATTTGTTGACATCGAAGTTTACGGATGTGTCTGTAGCTGACTCACCAGTGTCGTTGACTGCCGTGATGTTGATGTACCACTGACCAATCTCTGCACTGGGGATTGATACATGGTCTATTTTGAATTCCAGACTGAAGGCAAATGCCTTATTGTTTCGATCTGCGTCTATGGGTACTGTGTTGGATGCCATGTAACCACCTGGGGCTGAAACGAAGTCACCCAGGGTCGATTCAGTCCATGTGAATTTGTATGCCATTCTTTTGTCAGTCGTTCCCGGCTCTTGACATGTGTAGTATACCTTTACGACCACATTGTCAAGGTCTGATATATTGTCATCATCACTTACCGTGAAGTTAATCCAGTAGTTTGTATTCACATCTATGGTACTTCCACCGCTTAAATGTTACCGATGTGATTGTGGGGATTGCAGCAGAAGCCATCGAAGGGAGCAGTAATACGAATATGACCATAATCACGATTATTCCGACTTTTCTCATGTATCATACCTCACATGATGACTTGGCGGCAACATCTATTGGTTTATTGACTTCTTGTATAAAAATAATAGGGGGGTGATTCCCCACCCCATGGTCGCATTCTCAATACTTTGCTGATGTAAGTGCAGTATTGTCGAGTGCAATCACCCACGTATTGTCGTATGTCCCGTCCTCTTGAGGACTCGGTATGCTGGTACCATCGAACGTTATGTCCAATGTGTATGCACTGCTGTAGCCCGAGATGTTCGTCTCCAGTGCACATGCTGTTTCAGCTATCTCTGTGTATACTGCGATTGCGCTTGTGGTTAGACTTGTTACCGAGTTAACACCTGAACCTACTGCCGGCTCGGTCAGATTGTTCATATTGAAGAGGTTCTCGGTCATAGCGAGGGTATCGTCCGACCCGGATGTTATTTCTGCACAGACTAAATCGGCACCAGTAACCTTGACACTCAGATTTGAGTTGGCCGTCATGGTTACCTCACGGTCCACCTTCCCTATGGCTGTTCCTGGAGCAAGGCCGCCAAAATTGATTGCACTTTCATTGATAGCTATTTCACTGTACTTGTTCACATCAAATGTTTCCGCCGTGTTCGTGTCTGATGCGTCGCTGTCATCGATAGCAGTGATTTTGATGGTCCATGTATTCTCATCAGCACTCGGTATTGCCACTTTGTCGAGTTTGAATGTCAGCGTGTATGCAAATGCGGCTCCCGCCTCCCCATCACTTGTCGGTACTGTGTTTGATACCCAGTATGTAGCAGGGCTGTCTACAAAGTTTGTTAACACCTCACCCTCGGTCCATGTGAAATTATAGTGTTTCCGTATAGCCTCGGCAGTTTCCGATTCATAGTACACTTCAACAACTATGCTTGTAAGGTCGTTCAGCGTGTTAGCATCGGTTACCGTGAAATTGAGCTGGTAGTTGGTGTTCACATCCACCGCGGTTGGACCGAATGATACTGCTGAGATCACAGGGTCTGAGTTGGTTACCGCCGTTTCTGCTGCCTCATTTGTTGCGGAAGCCAGCGGAACCGTCATTCCGATCGCCATCAATACTATGAATAGTATCAGAATTGTGCCTGTTCTCGTTTCCATTTTCATTTTTCACCTCCTCGAGATTTTCTACCCGTACACGAATAACCTGTCATTAATCATCTTAAATCATGTTAAAACCAGGAGTTGTAACGTTACATGTCGAATTTCGAAACAAACTTTGAGAGAAAACCTACTTATGCTCCAGAGTACCACCTATTTTTGTATGACCGAATCTATCACGTCGTATCTCGAAACACTTGGTATGAATAAATATGAGCAGGACGTATTCATCTACCTGCTTTACAATGGTACCAGAAAGGCAACCGAAATTGCTGACCACGGCAAAGTGCCAAGATCAAGAATATACGATATCCTGGCCAAAATGGTGCGCGATAGTCTCGTTTCCAGAATCCCGTCAGAACCTGCGATGTACTGCCTTGTTGATCCGGAAGTGTCACTTGCAAGGTTCATTGATGAGTATAATAAAAAGACGCTCGCCATAGGTCAACTCAAAAAGCGACTGGTAAGTATAGCACCAAATAATTCGCATTTGAACTCATGCACATTTATTCAGGGTGCAAAGAATGTGACTCAGGTGCACAAAAATATGATTAACACAGTCGAGAAGGAATTGAGCGTTATAACCGGTCATTACATGCATGACAAAATTTTGGATAGAATGCTGTGTAGGATTACTGATAAAGGCGTCAGCGTTAAAGTGGCAATGTGCATGGATGGAAATCCGGACATCATCCCGATTTCGAATTCTCGGGTGGAGATGCGGCATATCCCATTTGACCCAAAGCTGTCAGTTTGGATAGCAGACGATAAGACTATAATGCTCGCATGGAAGTCCAATGGCGATAGCTCAAGCGATACAGGTATCCAGATAACAAATCCTGCTGTCCAGGCTTCATTTAAAAATTTTTTCGGGATGTTCATGGAACAACTCGAAGAAGTAGCATTTGAGGCGAGTATTGAATATTCAGGGAGTAAGGGGGTAAAGAGTAGTGGATAAAAAAGTAGGGACATTGCAGTATGGGGCGGTGGAGTCCCTGGAGTATGGCACACGGGATGATTGGAGGGATATCATAAAACAGGTGGAAATGTTAAATGTATATAGGGGTAAGCAGATGCATAGCAATCATGGTGGGTACCCATAGTAATCATGGTGAACACCACGTTTAAACCAATCTTCAATAGCTCATATGGCTTTTACCCCTCTAAGACCATACTGGCTAAAAATATTGTGTCTATGGTGGACTCATATATGCAAATCCCCTATCCCTTTATAGTTATGGGACACGAATTAAATATATAGTTGAATATCTAAAACATGAATATCTAAAACCCGAGATGACGAACATATGGAGAAACGCATAGTAAAAACAGGAATCCCAGGTCTTGACGAGCTTCTTGGCGGTGGATTCAGGGAAGGAGACCTGATCGGCATTGAGGACAGTATAGGTGCAGGAAAAACAGTTTTCTGCATCCAGTTTTTATATATGGGTGCAACAGAATATGGTGAGAAAGGGCTGTACATCCCACTGGAGGAGAGACCCGATGACGTCAGACAGGATATGGAATCATTCGACTGGGACATTGAAAAAGTGGAAAGGAGTGGGGACTTGTTTATAAAAGTCCCAATCAACTGGAGAATGATCGAAGAAGAAAAGAAAATAGATGAAATCTGTCTCGACATCCAGGGTCTTGTGAGTAAACATAAAGTAAAGAGGGTCGCTGTTGATTCCATATCTGCTCTGATTACAGGAGATAATACTGCCAGGGTCAGAAGCTTTCTGTATAGCCTGTTCACAGGGCTGCTTGAGGAGGGTGCAACCACGCTGGTTACAATTGAAAAAACAGACACAACAGAGCCCACAGTGGAGATGGAGGCAGCTATGGTGAGGGGTCTAATTGCGTTGAGGACGCGAAGAATAGATAACAGGCGAACAAGGACTATCGAGATACTAAAAATGAGGGGCATAAAACACAGCATGGCTGAACATCTAATGAAGATAACCAATAAGGGCATAGTTATCTATCCCGGGACAATCGTGGGAGATACTGGCAATGTACTCATTGAAGTGTGAGACTGAATCAGCCAGTATGTTTCGAATTTTGAAAGAATGTGTTTATATGTAATAAATAATAATGGTATACAGCTTAAGTGATAAAATATTGAGATGCAATTGTACTTTGGGCACAATATATCTTCTGCTGGCATGATATATCTTCTCATGTCAGGTAATAGAAGGGGGAGGG
>JAUWIL010000080.1 GCA_030605385.1 Methanobacteriota archaeon | reverse complement strand
GACTACGGTGTATAGGGGCTCTGATTGACCACCCGTGGTTTGAGATAACGGATCTCATGGCCTCGGAGCGGAGTGCAGGAAAACAATACAAAAAGGCGAGTAAATGGTACCTCGACACCGACATACCAGACGATATTGCAAGAATGACCGTTGAACTTGCCGAGCCCAGAGATGTTGAAGCAGATATAGTTTTCTCGGCAATGCCGTCTGACATCGCAAAAGTGGTAGAGCCCGCATTTGCGAAGAAGGGGTATGTTGTTGCCAGCAATGCCAGCGCATGTCGAATGGAAAAGGATGTTCCACTCGTAATACCGGAAGTTAACCCGGACCATCTTAAACTGATAGAAGCCCAGCAGAAGAGGCGGGACTGGAGCGGCTACATCGTTACGAACCCGAACTGTTCGACTATCGGACTTGCCATATCTCTTAAACCGCTTGAGAAGTACGGCATACAGTCCGTACACGTCGCAACCTTGCAGGCAGTATCGGGTGCGGGATATGCCGGCGTTGTCTCGATGGCAATACTTGATAACGTCATACCCTACATAGTCGGCGAAGAGGAGAAGATGGAGGTAGAGACTCTGAAGATTTTCGGCAGGTATGACGGCAGGAAAAGACAGGTCATAAATGCGGGATTCAAGGTCAGTGCCAGCTGCAACCGTGTAATGGTCATGGATGGTCATACCGAGAGCGTATGGGTTAAAATGAAAGACAACCCGACTCCGGAAGATGTCAGGAGGGCGTTCCTACGATTCAAGAGCGGTCTGGGAACTCCAACTGCGCCTGAGAAACCTGTAATCGTCCATGATGACCCATTCAGACCGCAGCCAAGGCTGGACAGAGGTGCAGGGAATGGCATGAGCGCTACGGTCGGGCGAATAAGGAGAAGTCCAGGCAATATGGGCATAAAATACACTGTTGTCAGTCACAACACCATAAGAGGCGCTGCCGGGGCGTCAGTTCTGAATGCTGAAGTTCTTGTAAAGAATAAAATGTTATAAAAAAAACGCCTTGGTCATAGTTGACTGATAGCTTCCTTACTCCAGTCAGTAAGCGGCTCTTTTTAGTATTTCAGTAATATGAGTAATACGTATAGGATTAATTCTCCCCATATTCGTTTTATTCCTCCAAAAACCCGCAAAAGCAAGGCTTTTGCACGTCTTGCAAAATTTCCAATTTTGCGAGACATGCCGAAAGCGGAGCTTTGCTCCGCCGTGTTTGCGGAATCAGAGATTCTGCAACCGTATGGAAGCGGAGCTTCCATACATGTTTGCAAAACGTAGTTTTGCAACTGTACAAAATGCGAAGCATTTTGGACATGTCTTGCAGACTGCGTCCGCCAGATATCTGAAGCTTTGATTAGATGTCGACTCCGTCCAGACTCAGTCTATTCCGTCAAATCCGGAATATGCGCATGGCAAAAATGCTTATATGTTACCATTAGTATGAAACAACTTAAATACACAATAATAACTATTTACTTTGAATTGAAATGAAAAAGCGCAGTCACACAGCAGCCGCCACAGCATTTTTGCTGCTTTTACTAATTGCACCATTATGCATGATGCCGGCATCCTGCGAAAGTCATGGCGAAAGCCATGTAAGGGGTGCTGCGGACCACCTTCTGATATTTGAGTTCTACGCTGATACACACCTGAAAGGGGAGCCCGAAGAATACATCTCAATAGTGAACCCGACCCAACATGATATAGATATATCCGGCTGCTCCATTACGGACCTTGAAGGTAGTGCATACTTCCCTCCAGGCAGCAAGATACACCCCGGCGAAAATGTGTACGTAACAAGATGTGCCTCGAAGTTCGAGGATCAAACAGGAATGAGCGCAGACTACGAATATGGTTCTGCCAACGCATGCGGTGCTACGACCGTTCATTCTGCCGTTCGAATGGATGGGGGGCAGATCATGCTCCGCAACAGCGGTGATGAAATCGTCCTCATGGATTCCGGTAACAACGTGGTTGACGCAGTGATATACGGGGATACTGACTACTCCGGAGGGGTGTGGACAGGCGCACCACTGAACAAGCCTTCTCAGGGTCAGATATACAGGCGCGCATCATTTGCAGATACAGATACATTACAGGATTGGAGCAATGAGAGAGAGTATTATATGGGGCAGTCAGATTTCCACGTAGAGGTATTTGAGTTCAATGGAACTGCGCAACTTTTTGTATCGCCCGACAGCAGCTTCAACACCATAAAAAGTGCAATTGACAGCTCTGAAAGCTCGATATGGCTGGCGGTTTATGAGTTTGGAGGGGTGGAACTCGCAGAATTGCTGGCAAACGCAGCAAGCAGGGGATTGGATGTGAAAGTTCTGCTCGACGGTTCACCCGCGGGAGGTATTAGCGCCGATGAGAGAACTGCCATGAACATACTATCCAGTGCCGGCGCAGAAGTAAAACTCATGAATGGTGTGGGGAGCCATACTAAAAGATATAATTTCATGCATGCCAAATACGCCGTAATAGATGGCGATACCCTTATTGTAATGTCCGAGAACTGGTCGCCTACTGGTATACCCATGCAAAACATGAGCGGCAACCGCGGCTGGGGCGCCATAATCGAAAACATGCAGCTTGCAGAATACATGCAGGAAGTTTTCAACGCCGACTGGAATGGAAACGATATGACCCCATACGAAGGTACAGGGAGTGTGGATGATGGCAGCTCATCCGGTACCGTGCCGTATGGTGCAGGAACCGACAAATACACGCCAGTTTATGACGACCTGATCGTTAGCGGAGACTTCACAGTAACACCAGTAGTAGCACCTGACACATCAATGAATGGCAGTACTGTACTCGGCATGATCGACTCTGCAACCAGATTGGTGTATGTCGAGCAATTCTATGCCGACAAAACATGGAAGGGTGGACCCAACAAGTATCTAGAGGCGGTTGTTAATGCATCCAGAAGAGGATGCGAGGTGAAAGTACTCCTCGACTCCACATGGTACAACACACAGAAAGATGACTATACCGATAACGATAACACTGTGGAATATATCAACAAGATCGCGGATGCAGAGGGGCTGGACATGGAGGCTCGCCTGATACGGCTCAATGATCTGGTAAAACTGCACAACAAGGGTGTCATAGCAGATGATGGGGTGCTGATATCAAGCATCAACTGGAATAAGAACAGTCCGTCAAGAAACCGCGAAGCAGGACTCATAATCGAGAACAAGGAAGTGGCAGAATACTATAGAGATGTATTCCTGAGCGACTGGGCTGGAGAAAGTGGTGGGCAAGCGCAAACATCAAGAGATACCTCTCCACAAGCATCATCGGACATGCTCACGGCGGCGCTTCTCATAGCAGGCATATTCACATGCAGCATCTTACTCATAAAAAGGCAAACGAAAAGAGACTGACAGGCATAACGGTGCATGCAGTACGGTAGTTATGCAACACCCGTAGTTCTATGCAGCACTCCAAATAGGGCATAATAAGGCAAAATATTAAAAGCCCTCACCCTCCATCGTGACGAAATACCTGGAAGATATTACCTCATTTACAGAAGACAGCAGGATGTCGCTGTCATTGGTACTCATAACAGTCTTGAAAATGCCAAGAGGCATATCGATTAGCGCATAAGATGCTGTGCCCCTGACTTTGCCCCACTCTCCAAACGCGCGCTCGATTACTTTCCTCATATTCAGCTTGATGTTCTTGGATTCGGCATAAGCGCGAATGCTGTCATGACCTACGGCAAATATCAGCACATTTAAAACGCCCTCCCAGTCAAGAAGATATCTGCACAACCTGGGAAGACCGCTGAAATCGCGGGCGTATCCAATACTGGTCACCATATGCGTATCCTTGATAGACTTGTTATTGATTGCTGCAACAAGATTGGTAAAGGTCTCAGGCTTAACAGACGGATGTTCAAGCTCTGCCAGGAGGTCGATATTAACGAGGGGATTGATGTACATATATGCCTCAATGTCGAAGCGCGTAATATCATGCATAAAATTGTCCGTCGCATCCCTGATGGCAAATGCCATTCTGGTAGCATCGTTCTCACTAATCTCAATACCAAGAACGCGATGATAGTCTATAATGATACTGGAATTGGTAGTCGTATCAGGCCGCAGGTCAACATAACTGGCCACAATATCACGTGTATCGCCCTTGTAAGAGCATATTGCCATCATCGGAATCTCGGATATGTATTTTATGTCTTTTGGCAGCGCCCCGATAAGAACGACCTCGTAGTCCATAAGCTCGGAAGGTGTGCTGATAATCCTCAAGTCACCCTCCATCAGGTTGAGAATGGTGGCATCCTTAATGCTTCCGCGATAAAAGATGTCTGACTCAACTCCAAAGTGGTCAACAATATCCTTGAATGATGCTGCCGCTGCAAGAGCGTCCAGCGACGGATCGTCACGAACGATAATGGCAAGCTTACGCTCTTTGCAGAAGGATATAAGGCGCTTGAATTTTCGCTTCTGTACTCCATACTTCTTAAACATCAGAGATTAGAACATCAGAAAAGCAGATAAAACTTTTGACTCAATGGATGTATCGGCTGGTAAAACAAGGGTATAAACGCATTATTTCTTCTTCCCAAGCGCCTCGCGCACGATCCGAATCGCGCACAAATCGCCGCACATCGAGCATGCATCTGTGGATGTGTTACGCAGTTCCTTGATTTTTCGCGCCTGCTCGCCGTCCACTGCAAGTCGAAACTGTTTCTCCCAGTTGAGTTCAGAGCGAGCGATCGCCATTTCCCTATCTATTCCTCTTGCGCGTTCTTTTACGTCAGGTTTAACAGTATCAACTATGTGCGCGGCTATCCTGGTAATGATGGTTCCCTGCCTGATATCGTCAATTGTCGGCAGTGCCAGGTGCTCAGCCGGTGTGACCATGCACAGGAAATCTGCGCCGTGCATGCCTGCAACCGCTGCACCTATCGCACCCGTTATGTGGTCGTGTCCTAAACCGATATCCGTAACAATCGGACCTAATAGATATACTGGCGCATTATCTGTGAGGTGCTTCATCGCCTTTATGCTTGTACCGATCTCGTCGAGTGGTACGTGTCCGGGACCTTCTACCATTGCCTGAATCCCATGCTTCCGTGCTTCCCTGACAAGTTCGCCGAGTACTATAAACTCCATGTACTTAGGCCTGTCGCTGGCGTCATCGATGCACCCGGGCCGCATTCCGTCCCCAAGGCTGAGCGTGAGGTTGTATTCTTTCGCTATTTCGAGTAGGTATTCGTACTCCCTATAGAAGGGATTGTCCTCACCATTGTGCACCATCCATGCGATGGTAAATGCCCCCCCGCGGCTGACTATGTCCATTATGCGTTCGCTCTTTTGCAGCCTTTCAAGCGTATTCTGGTTGACACCGGCATGTATGGTGACAAAATCCACTCCATGTTCTGCATGTCTCCTGACAGAGTTGAACATGTCGTCTGAAGTCATATTAACAACCGCTTTTTCAGCCTCCAGACCTGCCTGATATATCGGTACAGTTCCAATGGGTGCATCCGTTCCTTCGATGAGCTTACGCACCACTTCATCCAGATTCCCTCCCGTAGAGAGATCCATGATGGTGTCAGAGCCGTATTTCAGGGCTATGAGCGCCTTCTCGAACTCCTCCTCAGGGTCAATGTAGTCCCTTGATGTGCCAACATTTACGTTTATCTTGGTCTTCATCGTCCGACCTATACCCACCGGGTCTGTTTCCCTGCGGTTGTTGCAAGGTATGACTATATATCCAGATTCCAGTAGTCTGCTTACATGCTCTGTCTGAACCCCTTCTTTTTCGGCTACTCGCCGTATCTGAGATTCCATGCTGCTTACAAGTTTTCTCATAGTTCTTCAGCACACTTATGTGAACTATTCAAGCTCAAATCCATGGGAGTCTTTGTTCGCAAGACTTGTCGAAAGCAAAGCTTTCGCCTGTCTTGCGGAGCTTTGCTCCACGCTGTCTTGCGGACTGCGTCCGCTAGATATCTTGCGAAAGCGAAGCTTTCGCGGGATATGTGGAATCTTCGATTCCACAGATATCTGAAGGCTCTGCCTTCAGAAATATCTGGCGAATACAGGGCATTCGCAGGGCTTTCCAATGCTTTAGGCTGGATGCTTGACGCAATTACAGCAATATAACTATTCTTGTGCAACCATTCCGGTTATACGCTGTATGGGGTTGGTTAGCGTTGATTAGTTAGCGTTGGTTAAGATGTTGTTAGCTAAGTTGATTAGCTAAGCCATAAAACCTTCATGGTATAAATTATTATATATCATAAGTCCTTATATGAGATGCAAATGGTAGTGCGATGTGTGACTGTGATGTGTGAGTGATCAATAAAACACCTATTGCACTTGCAGCCAGCCTACCCAAGTGGCATAGGTTTACGGATATGTCAGGTACCTATATCAGGTACATATGCTGAGCATATTAGGTGCCATGGCTATACCGCAAGCGCAAAAGAATTAAATTACAAACAGCCACCACTAAACTTGCTTAAGCCTGCTAATAGAATTGAACCCAGGGGTTGCTGATACATGACAGATAAAATATGGCTAAAACAATATCCAGATTATGTTAGAGAGACACTTGAATACCCTGATGCGTCTACATACGATGTGGTACTCAAAAAGAGTGTGGAAGAACACCCCAATGAGGTTGCTACCATCTTCCTTGGAGGTAAACTGACCTTTAAAGAACTGCACGAACAGGTACTCAGCTTCGCTGGCGCCCTGTCAAACATGGGCGTGAAGAAGGGCGACCGCGTGGGTTTGTTGATGCCCAACTGCCCCCAGTACATCATCGCCTATTACGGTGCACTGCGGATAGGCGCTGTCGTGGCTCAGTTCAATCCATTATACACAGAAGGCGAACTCGAAGAACTGCTAAAAGACTCCGGTGCAGAAACAATCGTGACCCTTGACATGAAAATGATGTATTCCAAAGTAAAGGATATTCGGGGTAACACTCCGCTCAAGAACGTGATAGTAAGCAGCTTAAGTGAATATCTGCCGCCGCCAAAGAACAAGTTGTTCAAGTTAGTCATGGCGAAGGAGCTGGCTAAAGTAGAAGATGATGACGATGTTTACTTCTTCCAGGACCTGCTGGGAGCAGGCCATACCCCTCCTGACGTGGAGATCGATCCTGTGGAGGATCTGGCAATACTGCAGTACACGGGCGGCACAACAGGCATTCCCAAAGGTGTGATGCTCACACACCGCAATATCACGGCGAATGTCATACAGTGCGAAGAGTGGTTACCCGATGATGAAATTGAAAAGTATCTCTCTATGTCGGACAGGGCTGGAATACTTGCCGTTATCCCATTCTTCCATGTCTTTGGTATGACTGTGACTATGAATACCCCACTGCTGCTTGGAAAGGCAATAGTCCTCATGCCAAGGTTCGACCTCAAAGAGATGCTGGGCCTGATCAAAAAGTACAAACCTATCCTGTTCTGCGGGGTGCCGACAATATATGTGGCGATAAATGCTGAACTCAGGAAACCGAGAAGCAAGAAGAAGTATGATCTGACCTCCGTGCGAGCCTCTCTGAGCGGTGCCGCTCCGCTGCCCCCCGAGGTCAAGGAGGAGTTCGAGAGCCTTACCAACGGCGGCACTCTTGTCGAGGGATATGGCTTATCTGAATCATCCCCCGTTGTCATCGCCAATACTATGTTTACCGTATCAATGTCGGGCATAGGAATACCGTACCCTGACACTGATGCAAAGATCGTCGACTCCGAGACTGGTGAGGAACTGGCGCCTGGCAAGGGGGGCGAACTGCTGATAAAGGGACCCCAGGTTATGAAAGGCTACTGGAATCACCCTGAAGAGACTGCCAAGACTCTAAAGGATGGCTGGCTTGTTACCGGAGACGTGGCTGTGATGGATGAAACCGGTCGCTTCAGTATTGTAGACCGGAAGAAGGATATGATAATATCCGGCGGCTACAACGTATATCCACGTGAAATAGAAGACTTGTTATACGAACATCCATCGGTACAAGAGGTGGCAGTTATCGGCATTAAGGATGAATATCACGGCGAGGTCGCCAAGGCATTCATCATCCCGAAAAAGGATGCAGAAGTGTCTGAAGAGAATATAAAGGCATTTTGCAAGGAGCATCTTGCACCATACAAAGTGCCGAAGTTCGTGGAATTCCGTGAAGAGCTGCCGATGTCAATGGTAGGCAAGATTCTGAAGAAGGAACTGCGCAAGGAGGAAGAAAGTAAAAAGCAATAGAATGGACGCAATGCCAGTAGTTGTTGTTGCATTTGAGTATGCAATTAAATCTGCCTGCATACTATTGTCCAGTGCTCCGGATTAATTCACGGACTAACAAATTAGATATATATCGGCGTAATCCAATACGGTGTGGTGAAACATAATGTGCGAGTGGTGCATCAAACACGGTGATGGTAAAATCTGGTATAAGAATGCCCAGAATTATTCCCGCCGACTCTACAAGCTGAAAAAAGCGGAAGTAAGCAAGAAATCCAGCGGACCTGAATCAAATCCCCAGCTAATAATCGAGAGTGTTGTCAAGGACGCCATAGAAGCCAAAGACCTTAACCCTGACAAGTTTCCCAGGCTGAAGAAAAAAGTCGAGAAGATGTCACATCAGCTACACTTCGGACAGGTAGTACCGCTCCAGGATATGTATGACGTAGTAGATGTTGCTTATCCTCTCGCGAAAATGACCTGTGTATGCAGGAGGGGCGTTAGGGGGTTGGAGGATGAAGATAACTACTTCTGCATGGGTATCGGCATAGGGATGTACAAATGGGAGCGCTGGCCTGAAACATATCGCGGCGGCGTTGAATTCATATCACCTGAGGAGGCAAAGGAGTGGCTTACAGACTTAAACAAGAAGGGTACTGTGCACACCGTGTGGACGTTTGGGACCCCGTATATAGGTGGTATATGCAACTGTGAATACACTTCATGTCTGGGCATACGGAATCGACTGGACCATGATATAAAGATACTCTACAAGGGCGAGTACGTCGCAATGCTTGACCAGGATAAATGTATCGGCTGCTGGACGTGTGTGAAGCGCTGCCAGTTCGGTGCCATACATAGAGAAGTATCACGTGAAAAAGTTCAGATTGATATGCAAAAGTGCTTTGGATGTGGACTCTGTGAAACTACATGTCCATCCAG
>JAUWIL010000002.1 GCA_030605385.1 Methanobacteriota archaeon | reverse complement strand
TGGCAACGCTGGAAGTACCATCCTGCCTTTCTTGTTGGTTCTGTGGAAAGACGTATACGGGCTTGACATGGACGAGCTGATTACAACACATGCTACAACCATGGCTGTGGATCGTCAGCAAAATGTAACTTTCAGCACATCTGATCCGGCACTTTACGGCAGCTACATAGCTTACACAGTTGACACGGTGGTATCAGGAACTGAAAACATAGAGTTCATCATATCCGCAGCTAAACCTTATTTGATAATAGATATAAACGTAGGTCAGCAGACATCGTTCAAGAGAGTCGAGCAAAAAACGTTCAGTCTTGACGACTATGCAGGTTATTCTATAGAGGAGGGTACGCCGACGATGGGCGTGGAGGTCGCGAGAGCCAGAGAAACTCCTCACCCGCCCCGAGAGTCGCCGCCAAGTGAGGTGGGAACAATCCAGCCGGAGCCAAGCTGAGACCTGAAAATCCTTACTCTCTTAAGAAATGGCACGCTATCTAGCACAACTTTTATCATATCAGCCGTATTATTCTCCTTGTGATGATGCGGATCAGAAAGATTGCTGTGTTCATTATCCTTGTTTTAGCGGTTGCATTCATATCAGGATGCGTTGAAAAAGAATGCGAGACTAGCGCTGATTGTCTGACCAAAACCTGTTTTGCAGCACAATGTACGGATAATGAATGTGTGTATTCCTCTATCACTAACTGTTGTGGAAATGAAATATGTGAGGTTGGTGAAAACTACACAGGGTGTGCGGCTGACTGCCCCAATTGTGATGATAATAATGATTGCACCGTAGATTCGTATGATTATCATGAGCAAAAATGTGTGAATGCAATCATTCCTAACGTTATCTGCTGCGGCAATGACAGATGTGAGATAGGCGAGACCTATTCAAATTGTGCCAGAGATTGCCCCAACTGTGATGATAAAAATAATTGTACTACTGATTCCTACGATTATCACAAACAAAAATGTATCAATGAACCTATCATCCCCTGTTGCGGCAATGAAATCTGTGATAAGGATGCTGAAACATATTCAAACTGCCCAACCGACTGCCCGAACTGCGACGATGAAAACGAGTGCACGGAGGACAGCTACGGTTACCACGAGCAGGAATGCCTCCACGAGATTATAGTCCCGTGCTGCGGCAACGGCATATGCGATGAGGGGGTGGAGGACCTGTCAAGCTGTCCGGCAGACTGTCCTGACTGCGACGACGACAACGAGCTTACCGGAGACAGCTTCGACTACGCAACCCAGCAGTGCGAGTATGTCGAGTACTACTTCTTCGAGGACTTTGACGACGGCTCCGCCAGCTGGGGGTTGGGCGATGGATGGTCTGTTGTATTCCCAGAAGATGGAACAAACGGAATGCTGGTCAGTGAAAGTCATGCCAAAGTCACGAGCTTTGGTAATTCAAGCTGGACAGACTACAATTTCAGCTTCAAGATTAAACCGGGGGCAGGAACTCATGTGAACATAAGAAAGTCTCCAGGTGGGTCATATGACCTTGTGATTTGTGAGTATTGTATGGAAGAAGGGAGTTTGTACTTATATAGAGGTAAGAGTTCTTTCGACGTAGAGCATTTACCTGAATTAATGAAAGAGTATCCTTTTGAACCAGACCAATTCTATGATATAAAAATAGAGCTGAACAGTAACATTATAAGGGTTTATGTCAATGATACTCTGGAAATAGCCGCTACAGATGATGACAATCCTGTCCTATCTGGAAATGTAGGCTTTGACACGTTCCACATCGCTTATTTCGATGAGATCATAGTTGAAGCACCAAGGTGAAAAAATGAGGAGAAGCATTGGAGTATTGCTGGCTGTTTTAGTGCTAGCAGTTTTTGCAAGCGGCTGTGTCGAAACAGAATGCGAGACTAGCGCTGATTGTCTGACCAAAACCTGTTTTGCAGCACAATGTACGGATAACAAATGTGTGTACTCCTCTATCACTAACTGCTGCGGAAATGAAATATGTGAGGTTGGTGAAAACTACACAGGGTGTGCGGCTGACTGCCCCAACTGTGATGATAAGAACAGTTGCACTGTTGATGAATACGATTATCATGAGCAAAAATGCGTTAACACGCCAATTCTTGATGTTGTTTGCTGTGGCAATGGTGTTTGCGAAACAGGTGAGACCTATTCAAATTGTGCCAGAGATTGCCAGAACTGTGATGATGGTAACGAATGCACAAAAGACAGCTATGATTACCATGCACAAAAATGTGTCAATGAAGTTATCATCCCTTGTTGCGGTAATGGCATATGTGATGAGAGTGCTGAAACATACTCCAGTTGTCCGGCAGACTGTCCAAACTGTGATGACTACAACAGGCTTACTGCAGACAGCTTTAACTACACCGCCCAGAAGTGTGAGAACGTTGTTACACACTATTTCATTGAGGATTTTGAGAGTGGCGTTCAAAATTGGATGTTTCATGATATAGAAGGAAAAACAACTACAGCTTGGCACACAACAATGGAAAATAGCAATATTGTTCTAAGAGGGACAGGACACAATTGGGCAAAGCTTGAGGGCAAGAGCTGGACTAATTACATATTCAAAGCTAGATTCAAGATAATCAATGGTGCTATGCATTTTAACTATCGGTTTAATAGCGAGGGCAGTACCTTTACGCGTTATATGGTGGGGGTTAATAATAACTCCATGAGCTTAGGCAAAAGCACAGATTCCACTACCCATATTAATCTGGTCGGTGGAACACATGTCCAATTAGACGAGAACTGGCACACTTTTGAAATAAGAGGATATGATAACATTCTAAATGTTTACATCGATGACGAGCTTTTGATAAAATACAAAGATACTGAAAGCCCTATTCTTTCCGGTGGAGTTGCATTTGAAACCCTTGATAATTCAGAATTTTTATTAGACGACGTTGAAATTAAACTCATCACTGAGGAAGATATGACTTACCCTTGATTCGATGAAACTTTGCGACAGGTTTCTTATTTTAATAGCCTGTCTATATATGGAAAACACGTACAATGGAGGGAGAGTTTTCATGTCATCAGAGCCGCAATTCTAAAACCGTGATTTACTCCTCCTTGATTCGAGCCAACGATTTAGCCATTTTTTTCTTCTCTTCCAGGTTGGCTAAACGATTGATCATAATTCTTTGAGCCTGGGGAGAGCCGGCACCATGCATTGATTCCGCCAAATATCCGACTGCTCCCCGACCCAGGACCGAGTTTTCAATCAAACGCATCATCTTTATTCGGTTTATTGTGTCAACCCCTTCTGCTCCGACCAGATATTTCTCAATAATTTTTCTGGTCTCGGGATTCCTTAGTTCTCTTGCACTTGGGCATGTGACGAACAACCCGCCTGCAATATCCTGTAAAAGT
Organism: Methanobacteriota archaeon; assembly: GCA_030605385.1. GTDB lineage: Archaea > Halobacteriota > Syntropharchaeia > JAUWIL01 > JAUWIL01 > JAUWIL01. Next base: position 34,602 of record JAUWIL010000002.1, on the reverse strand, counting down.
CGGGCGATTTCAAATGGAAATCTGGTTACATTCTGTTTGCACACATTCGCCAATAGGATATCCACGAGATAATTTCCTGCCTCCGTTTTTTTCCCACACGCGGAGCAAGCCATACCACAAGCATAGATGGTTTCATTCAAATGAGCCATTTCCGTAATTTTATCCCTGATGTGTGAGGCATTTTGAACTCCATTATATTCTGCAATCGCTGCAGCCGCTCCGACCATGACGTCGCCAACCCCAGCTTTACACCCACCGTAACTCTGACGATGGTATGCTGCAAAGGATTCGACCAGACGTCCGCAAAACTCACTTTCTCCATTCATGAAGATCTGTTCGTTTGGCACAAAAACATCATCAAAGACTACCAAACATTCATGTACCCCAAATTGATTGCCGCAGTCGATATTTCCCTCTTCACTCTGATCCAGCCGGCGTAAATCACAGGATTGCCTTCCGCAATAATATGTAATTCCGTCATCGTCTACCGGAATTGCACAGCAAATGGTAAAACCCTTCTCCTCGTTCCGCATTGCCAGAGTGGGCATAATCAGGTGCTCATGAGAGTTGATTGCTCCTGTCTGATGGGCTTTGGCACCCCTAACAACCACTCCGTCTTCTTTTCTTTCCACTACGTGGAAGAAAACATCTGGATCCTTCTGCTGGTGCGGATGCTTGCTCCGATCGCCTTTGGGGTCAGTCATGCAACCGTCAATAACCCAGTCTTTTTCTTCCACCATTTTAACGTATTCTGTGAAACGCTGGTGATAGCTGGTGTCATATTTCTTATCAATTTCATAGGTGGTTAAAAAAACGGCGTTAATCGCATCCATTCCCACACAGCGCTGGAAACAGGTTCCACAGTTCTGCCCCAATAATCTAAAGCATTCTGACCTTGTTCTGGAGATCCTCTGTACTTTGATGGAGATGGCAAAATCGATTGATTGTTTTCCCGCTTAACGATGACGTGGTTGTAATTAAATCCCGGTATCCTGGGTTTTCAGCCAATTCATAGGTAAGGGCCACTGAATTAATCGATGCTTTAATAATTGGATGGTCCACGGGATTTTTAATCTCTTCGCCGTGCAGATGGATCTTGAGAGACTTCCTTTTTCTTAAACTTTCTCGATATTCTTCACCTGTTATTAGTGTCATTTTGTTATTACCCCCTTTCGGTTTCTGATTCCATAACCACCACATCTGAGTGCACAGAAATCTTCCGTTGCAGCAGACTCTCCGACAACAACTTCTGGTAGTAATGTTCTGATGGTGATGGTGAGACTTTTTTTATAGATTCAATTGTACCTCCATCAATAAAATATCTTTTCCCACTCAATAAAATATCTTTTCCCACTACTACTCCCCAGAATTTTATTCAGGCAAATTATTCAGGCAAAAATTTCAATAAATAGCTTCAATTTCCGAGCGCTTCCAATTGGTGCTGCTTAAGTCCTGTCAACATCCTTTTATACTTGACGAAAACATAACTTTTGTCTGTTTTGCATGTCTGAAAAACCTACGGTTTTTCATACGGTTACAGAATCTCCGATTCTGTAAAACAAAAGCAGAGCTTTTGCTCCACGCTGTTTAGCAGAAACTTCGTTTTTGCAAGAATACAACAAATAACACCAATCTACCAATCAGGATACGGCAAAGTCATGGCAGCTTTACTGTTCGCAAAGGATATAGCACACGCATACAACCTCGCAAATCGGGAGGTATATAGATACGGAACTGACCGACCCTCGGAAAGGGGTGATACAATGTTCTTACCAAACCTCTTGCTTGTGGTAAACAACCCAGATGCAGGACCGATGATACCTGATAACGCACCTCCGGTTGCGCTCTATGATGAAATGCCAAATGAAGCCTGGGTCATTACCAACGACGACCATACAACCGAGAGCTACGAAGACCGGATGCTCAAGCCCATAGACCAGACCAGAGTGGGCAGCCAGCTGATAAAGAAATATCCCCATACAAGGCGCTTCTCATACAGCATAGCCCGCCCCTGGGACATACTCAGCAAGACGCCCCCTTCCCTGATGGAAATATTTGTGCAGGCAATAAGCAAGGGTGATGGAGAACCTGAAGACAGCCCGAGCGAAATAATGCCAGGGGTGCACGTCACAGGTTTCTACCGCAGCCTTGATGTTTACAACTATCTCAACATCAACCTCATCGGTCTCGCGGAAGTTCAGCAGAGGATAATTACCGAAACGGATATGAATAAGGGAACGCTTGCCATCATGGCTGCCAATGCCCACTACTACAAACGTGATGAAAAAAACGTGGCGGAAATAAATGAGACTCAGCCTGCGCCGCCCACACCCCACGCAGCACTGATAGAGTCGGAAAATATACCGTTCGGATGGCACCAGACACTTGAGTACATAGACAGTAGCGGCTTCACCGACAAAACCCAGTGGGGTGAAGTGTTCGCCAAGCAGGGTATGGCAAAGTATGCGCACCGCCTGATGGTAGACATAAGCAACCCGACAGAGAATATGCTGGATGACCAGGCACCGTTCACAAGAGTCTACGGTGAAGAGTATGCCATGAGATATATAATCGGGAAGATAGGTGACGAACCTGCAAAAGAGGGAGATATAACACTAACCGAGGATGAGGTGTACACATATGCCTCACGGGCACGGTGGGACCGTAACGATAAAATGCACTTTGGCAGACAACCCGTCGACCAGCTTCATCATGCAATACAACTCCTGAAAAGTAATAAATGGGTGCGCCGCGCAGCCGTCAACATATCGCGGCCCTGGGATCTGACAAGTTCCGATCCTGCATGCCTCAGGGCATATGTCATGCAGGCCATAGATAAAGAGACTCTGGGCATCACATTGTTCATGCGCAGCAACGATGCATATGGTGCGACGCACGCCAACCAGTACGGATTTGCACGACTGGCAGAGTATGTGGCATCATGCACCGGATTCAACAAGGTTCGCGTAACCCTGCTGAGTGCCAACATGCACATATACGGGGACTCGCTGGATGCCGTGGATAAGATGCTCAGACCTGATATGCCGAGTCTGGCGAGGCAGATATTTGAAAAAACAGACGAAAATAATCCTCGATAGTCTTGGTGGGTAACCTGATAGGTAATACAATGTGCAGCTAAACGCGGGATTTTTACAAATAGCGCTTTTCCGGCATCCGGCACAATCAATTGATTAATGGCGCTACTGCCGTCATTAGGTCTCAAAATCCGCTGCATGCAAGCCTTTCGAATGACTCTGTATGGGCAGGCAATTAGAACAGTTAAGATTATAATAGATAAAAATGTTAATCCAAACATACCTGAAATTAATGACGCCACTTCTGCAAGTCATATGACCTTCTGGATGGCATCATAGGGGCTTGAGCACCCTCAAAACATTAGATATCATTGGAGATGCATGTTTGAAAAACTGCGTTTTTCAAACATGTATTGAAGCTCTGCTTCAATACGGTTGTGAAATCTTCGATTTCACAAACAAATCAAAAAGGGGTTGACGAAAATGGAAACCACAGATATGTTTCCTTATCCAAAAGAGTGGATGAGCGAAGATGATGAGATTCTTGCCAGCAGCATAAGAGAGTGGGCTGAAAAAGAGGTTATCCCAAACAGACAGGAGTTCGATGAAGACCATAATAATGAGTTGATCGGTCCAGCCATAAGAAAACTATTCGTAGATATCGGTCTGCAGAAGTTAATGTGGCCGGAAAAATACGGCGGTGCCGGACTTAATTCGCCATATGTATCAACCACCATTGTCAGGGCACTCGAGGAGGTTGGAAGAGCCGACCCTGGAATTGGCTTTATATTCTCCGGAACTTTCAGTCTGCTTGCTCCAATCGCAATGGAGCCAAATATAAACGAGGATGCGTGTACTGAACTTGCACCGATGTTCTGCAATACCAAAGATGTGCGCATCGGGTCTCCTATACTGCCAGAGTATGGTGATGTTGATGGTATAAACGCCGGCAGCATATATGGGAGAGTTATCAAAGCCACAGCTAAAAACGATGGTGATTCGGTAACTATCAGCGGTCGGAAACTGCGTCCCCTGTCATCAGGTGGCGCAGCAAATCTGTTCGGTGTTTTTTGTGCCGCAAAGGGGCTGGAGAGGGATGATATTGTATACGTACTCGTCCCGGCCGATTCTGAAGGCATCAGGATGGAGGAGCCCTATAAGAAGACCGGACTTGTGTCAGACAGAAACGCAGATGTGTGGTTTGAAAATGTCAGAGTCCCCAGAAAGTATGCCGCACTCCAAAGGGGCGGCGCTGAATGTTTCAAAGAGGTGCTTTCATGGCACGGCTTATGCGCCAGTGCTGTTTGCATAGGGTCGATGATGGATGTTTATGAAATTGTCAAGGAGTGGGGCAACACCAGAACAATAAGCGGCAAACCCCTGAAGGAGAATAGTGTTGATGCTGCTGTTCTGGCAGAAGTGGCCAACCATGTTGCAGTATCAAGAATACTGACATGGAATGTGGCCAGAATGCTCGCTAAACCTGACGTTTATGGAGAAGCATGGTCAGATAAGATGTTTACAACTGCCAGAGCGGTCGCACTGCATGTTACCAGCTCTGCCGTTAGTGCTATTGGAAAGGCGATGGAGCTAATGGCATCTCAAGGCTATGCAACGGAGGGAGATGTTGAAAAACACTGGAGAGATGTTAAAACAATAGAGGTATGCACCGGCAAAGTGCCTGGTATGATGGATATAGCCAGGTGGTATTATGACTGTAAAACATTGTAGGTGGTAAATAAAATGACAACAATCGATGATTTCACACGCCCCAAAGAATTTCTGTCTCCACTCGAGAAATACATAGGAGGGATGATAAGAGAGTGGGCAGAGAACGACGTCATTCCGTACAGAAGAAAGTTTAATGAGGACTGGAAAGACCACAACTGGGTCGAGCCCGCCATGAAAAAACTTTATGTCGACATAGGTCTCCAGAAAGCAGTATGGCCGAAAGAGGTGGGGGGCTGGGGGCTGGGGCAGTCCGACCATGTCGGCACCCTCATGGCCAGGGTGTTCGAGGAAGTTGGAAGGGCTGACACCGGGATTGCCGTTGCTTCTGCCGTCACGTTCTGGCCGCTCATAATGATTGCTTTGAAACCCCACATAAATGAAGAATTGTGTGCTGAATTTGCCCCTATGTTCTGCGATGCCGATGAGCCGCGCTTTGCTGCCAACGCCATGACCGAGCCGCAAGGAGGATCAGACATAGAAAATATGGGTAACATGGGCGGTAAAACAATCACGACCACTGCCGAGCTTGACGGTGATGAGTGGGTCATCAACGGGCATAAGCTCTGGCCGACGAACACAGGCGGTGTCGCTGACCTTTTTGGAGTGATATGCACGACAAAACAGGGGTCAAGTGATGAAGATGATTTTGCATTCATCTTTGTCCCGGCAGATACTGAGGGAGTTACACAGGGCGAGCCCTACAAGAAAGCAGGAATGGCTGCGGACAAAAACTCGGACATATGGTTCGAGAACGTTAGAGTCCCCAAGAAGTATAGAGCGTGGGGGGCCGGAGACGATGCAAAGTACTTCAGGGAAGTGATTAACTGGGGATCTATGTCCAGCGCTGCTTTTTGCGTGGGTGCGATGATGAACACCTATGAAATACTTAAAGAATACTGCTCCAACAAGATATTTCGCGGGAAACCTTTAAAAGAGAATACCGCAGTTGCAGCCGTTCTGTCAGATATAGCCAAAGACATAGAAATCTGCAGAATCGCAACCTATCAATCCGCAAGAACACTTGACCGCCCCGAGCTGTATTGGGATAAGTGGTCGCATGAGGGAGTGGCAAAATCAAGGGCAGTAAAAATGCACGTAGCAGATAAATGTATTGAGGTCACCAACAATGCGGCGAGCTTGATGGGAACCTACGGATGTGATAGAGACTGGGATGTTGAAAAACACTGGAGAGATGTCAAGATGATTCAATTATGGATGGGGGGGAAGCAGTTATGTCAGATGGAGACGGCAAGATGGTTCTACGGCTGCGAGACTTTGTAAAGGAGGGGTGAAAGATGGGTGAACCTGAAAAAACCACAGAAATGGAAAAAGGCGTGGTCGACCTGACGAGCAGAATCGCACGAGAGCTGATAAGGACACCAATGATTAGAAGCATGCTGGATATAGCGATAAACTACATGGACCCAAAATCGGCGTCACAGCTGATTAAAACTCTTATCTGGGAAGATCTCGACTTCACGGCTACAGCCATCGGAGCTGTCCCACTATGTATAAATGCAACTGCATCAGCTTTAGAAGAGTTTGGTCAAGCACTTCAAACCTTCACACCTAAGACTGTTGATGGGCTGATTTCGGGAGTTGTAAAAGACATTGATGGAAAAGAGATGGGTGAAGCAGTAAACACATACGCTAGGCTTATAAACACGGTGCACCAGGACTATCCAACGTTCATCCAGCCGCATGCATCAAAACTCATATCTGATGTTATCTCGGCAATTGATTTTGGGATTCTCCGTGAAGCCGTTGAAGGCTCTTCGGATGATATGGTTGCCACCGTGGAATCAATAAACGATGCAGTATGGTCGAATCTCGCCATTGTTGCAAACATCGCTGCAGCACTCCCTTCACTTATAAACGTGGCTGTGCGAAGCTCGGAGGTGACCATATCCCGGTTCAATACACTTCCGCCAGAGGTACTTGCAAGTGCGTTATTCAGCATAATGGAGGAGACGGATACCAAAGAGGTTGGGGGGCTGATAAATTCCACCGCACATGTTATGAACCTGCTGCATGAAGGAAACATCGTCCTGGGAGATGCGGCACCAAGGTTCCAGGGAGTTCTCTCGGAATTTCTGTCAGAAACCCTTTCTGCCATAGACCATGAAGCTCTGGGTAAAGCAGTCGTGGCCCTTTCAGATGATTCAGAGGCAATAATAAACTCGGTAAATGATGCGGCGTGGAGAAATCCTGCCTTCATTATGTCTGCGATTTCGATCGCACCTCCAATCATAAACTCGGCTGTCAGAGGCATGGAGGCGACGACATCGAAATTTGCCGAACTTCCACCCGAGATCCGGGACGCCATTTCTGATGCTGCTGGAGGTATTGATACGGGAGAGGTTGGTAAACTAATAAACTCGCTTGTTCAGTTCACAAACAGATTGCACGAGAAGGATCCTGAAATCCTGTCAAAGCTCTTATCGGATACTATCTCTGCCGTTGACGTCAAGGAGCTTAACAAGGCAGCAGACAGCTTCTCGGGACAGGTGGTAAAGGCTCTTGAGGGTAATCCAGAGTTTGCAGAATTTACGGTCAAGCTATCCATGCCCTTCGTTTCATGGTTTATGGATTCGATGTCAGAGATGTCAAAGAACGAGCAATCAAAGGTTGACAGCCTTGTAAACTCCTTCTCAGAGAAAATTCAGATAGTGCTTAGACAGCATCCTGATTTTACAGCCAACTTAGTTCTCCCTATGGTTTCAGGGTTCATAGATTCGGTGGTAAAGATTTCGAAGGAGAAATAGGTGGAGATGGTAGCGCATGTCATCAATGGACGATCTGATTGAAATATCCGGAAGTATTGAGAATAAGTATGTAAAGGAATGGAAAGAGCAGGGCAAAAAGGTTATAGGTTACTCGTGCGCCTCGGTTCCCAAGGAACTGCTTTATGCTGCTGGCCTGCTGCCATTCAGGGTAAGAGCATTGGGCAGCGGCGAGACAACGACGGCTGATGCATACCTTTCAAGGTTCAACTGCAGTTTCTGCCGCTCATGCCTTGAGCTTGGACTGGGCAGTGAATACGACTTCCTGGACGGAATAGTCATGCCCAATGGGTGTGACCATATGAGAAGAATGTTTGAGAACTGGAGATACATCAAGAAACCACCCCTTGCCCACCCCCTGATGGTTCCGCACATCGTCACAGAGAACTTTATCAGCTTTTTCATAGACGATCTGAATATCTTGAAAGAAAAGATAGAAAGCCACTTTGGCGTGAGCATAACCGATGACAGGCTGAGAGAATCTATTGGTGTCTACAATAAGGTTGGGGGAAAACTCCGAAAGTTATATGAACTGCGAGAGCGGGATAAGCCAGCCCTGACCGGGGCAGAGGCTATGAGCGTGATAATAGCTGAGTCCTCCATCCCTCCCAACAAATACCTTGGATTCCTATCTGACTTGCTCAAAGAGAGGGAGAATAACAAAATCTCTGGCTACAGGGCGCGGCTAATGCTTGGCGGCAGCGCATTGGATGATGTCGAGCTCGTAAGAGCAATGGAAGACGTTGGCGGTCTGATAGTCACAGATTCCCTGTGCTTCGGGGCAAGAGCCTTCTGGGATGCTCCAGATGATGCGGATGCATTGGCTGGTGATTACTTGAACAGGGTCTATAAGGAGGATTATAATGCAAGTGTAAAACAGGATCCCATGGATGCATTGGCAAGGAAGTACTTGAACAGGCTTACCTGTCCAAGGATGTTCGGGGAATACTCAAAAAGGATAGATTTCATAAAAAGTGCAGCTGAGAGAGCGAACGTTGACGGCGTTATTCTTGAGCACATCAAATTCTGCGATCTTCACGGAGTTGACAATACAAAGCTGAGAATTGATCTTGAGAAGGCTGGCATCCCGGTACTGCTGCTGGAGTTGGAGTATGGTGCCAGGTCTGACATAGGCAGGCTGCGAACACGAATTCAGGCATTTCTGGAGAGAACCGGGAGGTGAGCCCTGATGGTAGTTGTTAGAGATGGTATAATAAAAAGGCTGGATCCAATATTTGGCATGGGGCCGCGCATCAAATACGGCATGAGCCAGGAAGAGGTAGATGGACTGATCAGAATTTTACCGCCTCAGATGAAAAGCAGTTTAGGCGCACTCATGGTGCCGAGAACAAGAGACGCATTTATATGTGTTATAAAAGGGCTGCAGAAGTATATATCTACGGTTAAGGCAGCGCATGATGATGGTAAGAAAGTTATACTGCACCCATTCAATTTTCCACCAGACCTTATCTATTCATTTGAGGGAGCGGTACCATTGGCCACAGAGCTTCTAAACACCATGGGGGTTATGGCATTGGATGGGCAGATAGAAAGATATATTGATATCACGCGTGAAATAGGGCTTCCCGATTCGCTCTGCACATCCGGTATTGGTCTGATAGGGTCTCTGCTGAGCGGTCTGGATGTGCCGCCTGATGCAATAATCTCGGCTGCACCCGGGTCTTGTGACAACAATGCAAAGCTGCATGAATTTGCAGCCGAATACATGGAGGTGCCCATATTCCATGTTGAGAAACCTGCAGATAATACAGAACGATCCTTTGAAGCATACAAGAACAACTTCAGGGAGTTTGTTTCGAATCTTGAAGACTTTGTAGGTGAGGAGCTGGATGAAGAACGGCTCAGAGACGTCATGAAGAAGTCAAATATGGCTACAGAGTACTTCTACGAACTGAATGAGCTGAGGAGCGCCATACCCTGTCCAGTGCCCAATGCGTTCTCATTTCTTACGTATGGTACCAGATATACACTGTGGGGTACGGATGGGGGCATCGATGCAATGAGACGGATGGTGGAGGTATCAGAGAAGAGAAGACAGAATGGATACTATCCGGCACCAGAAGAGAGGGCAAGGACTCTATGGATATATACTGGCTATTACTATGACATATATGGGCTGTTCAACTGGATGGAAGAACACGGCATAACATATCTCAATGACCTACTCGGATTCTTCTTCCCAATGCCTGTGGATACCTCTGATAAGGAGTCGATGATCGATGCTGCAGCCGGAACTGTATGGAACTATCCAATGACACGGCAGGTTGGGGCAGACTTTACGGCATGGGTGGATGACTCAGTAACTGCAATAAACGAACTGCATGCAGACTGTGCTATATTCTGCGGACACCCTGCATGCAAGCAAACATGGGGCGTATTCAGGATAGTTAGAGACGAGATAAGAAAGCAAACCGGCAATCCAACACTTAGACTTCAGGCAGATGCCTGGGATAAGAGGATGACTCCAATTACTACAGTACAAGATGAAATAGAAAACTTTGTTAAGACGGTTGTTGAGAGTAAAAAGCCGAGGAAGCCGAGGGCAACTTCTTCGTGATTTGGTACTCTGAGCGTGAAGGTAGTTACTAGGCGGTATTGATGTCGGCTCATCTGGTACTCAGGTACTCAGGCAGTTTTAACAATGGGCAGACTCATGATAAACGGCAAGTGCACCTGTAGAGCCGGGAGATTTATATAGATGAGGTAAAAAGCGATGGTGGTTGTTAATAAAGGCATACTAGAGAGATCGGCTCCGATATTTGGAATGGCGGCAAACATTCAATACGGCTTGAGCCAGGAAGAGGTGGACGGGATAATCAGAATTTTACCTCCTCAGTTGAAAAGCATTTTGGGGGCGCTTCTGGCGCCGAGGTCTGCAGATGCAACTGTACGCATTTCAAGGGCGCTAAGTGGCTATCTGTCAATGATCGAGAGTGCACACGACGATGGTAAAAAAATCATACTGCACCCGTTTAATTTTCCCCCTGAGCTCCTCTATGCATTTGAAGGCGCAGTACCTATGTGCGAGGAGATTATGAATACATTAGGAGTTATGGTGTTGGATGGTCAGATAGAAAGATATATTGATATCACGCGTGAAATGGGACTTCCCGATTCGCTCTGCACATCAGGTGTTGGTCTGGCAGGATCTCTGTTAAGCGGTATGGATGTAACACCTGATGCGATAATCTCGGCTTCACCCGGGTCATGTGACAATAATTCCAAATTATATGAATTTCTGGCTGAGTATCTTGAGGTGCCTACATTCTTTACCGCGAAACCTGCGGATAATACAAAAAGGTCCTTTGAAGCATACAAGAACAACTTTAGAGACTTTGTTCGAGACCTTGAAGGCTTTGTAGGTGAGGAGCTGGATGAAGGGCGGCTCAGAGAAGTCATGAAGAATGCAAACACTGCTGCAGAGTACTTTTACGAGTTGAACGATCTGAGGAAGGTCGTGCCCTGTCCCGTACCCAACGTCTTTGCATTTTTTATGTATGCCACCAAATACACAATGTGGGGTACGAAAGAAAGTATTGACATGGTGAAAATGATGGTACAGGTGGCAGAGGAGAGGAAAAGAAGGGGGGACTATCCGGCACCTGAGGAAAGAGCCAGAGCTCTATGGATATATACCGGTCATTACTTTGACATAGGTGGACTGTTCAACTGGATGGAGGAAAACGGCATAACATATCTCAACGACATACTTGGATTCTTTTTCCCAAATCATGTGGATACCTCGGACAAGGAGACGATGATTGACGGTGCAGCCGAAAGTACGTGGAACTACCCGATGACGCGGCAGGTTGGAGCAGACTTTTCGGTATGGGTGGATGACCTGGTGTGGGAAATAAATGAACTTGGTGCAGATTGCTGCATATTCTGCGGACATCCTGCATGCAAGCAAACATGGGGTGTTTTCAGGATAGTTAGAGACGAAATACGAAAACGAACCGGAACTCCAATGCTCAGGCTCCAGGCAGACTCCTGGGATAAGAGAATGACTCCGGTCACTACACTACAAGATGAAATAGAAAACTTTGTTAAGACGGTTGTTGAGAATAAATAGTCGAAAATAGGTTCATCCCGATCTTTTGTAAATGGAGGAAGAATATGTTAACAGCTGGTATCGATATCGGCTCACTTAGCGCTCAGGCAGTTATAGTCGAGAGTGGATCCATCAAGGCGTACAAGAGTATAAGAGTTAAACCAAGCTCCCTGGAATCCGCAAAAGCGGTGACTGAAGCTGTCTTTTCAGAGAACGGACTCACATTCAAAGACATAGACTTCTGCGTAAGCACCGGCTATGGGAGAGATAAGATTCAAGCTGAAGGATTCTCAAAAATGAATGTGAGTGAGATTTCCTGCCATGGAAGGGGAGCTCAATGGGTTCTACCTGATGTCAGAACAGTGATAGATGTTGGCGGACAGGATTGTAAGGTCATAAGAGTTAACGATAAGGGCGAACTCGCTGATTTTATCATGAATGACAAGTGTGCCGGCGGAACAGGGAGATTTTTGGAGGTGATGTGCGACGTGTTGGATCTGAAATTGGACGAACTTGGACCCGTATCATTAAGCAGCAGAAACCCGATCAAAATTACGAACAGGTGCAGCATCTACAGTGAAACCGAGGTTTTGCATTACCTTCAGACGGGTAAAAATAAAGCTGACATTGCCGCCGGGGTGAACATGGCAATGGCTGAGAGGGTTAATGCTCTTGCAAGGCAGGTCGGAATAGAAAAAGAGGTTGTAATGACCGGGGGCGTTGCAAAGAATGTCGGAGTCAAAAACGAGCTGGAAAGAATGCTTGGAGTCACTGTTAGAGCGCCGCCAGTGGACCCTCAGATTATTGGTGCTCTAGGGGCGGCACTATTTGCCGAGGAAGAATTGAAAAAGTGAGAGGGTTAGAAATGATTACTTTGGGTTGCGATGTGGGCAGCATATTCTCAAAGGCTGTTCTGATGAAGGATGGAGAGATATTATCAAAGAAGGTAACGGGAACTACAGGGGAAATGGAGAAGGACATTGGAGAATTGGTTAACTCAATGCTTTCTGATACCGGCATCTCCCAAAATGAGATTGACTCGTGCGTCAGCACCGGTCAGGGAAAGGATAGAGTGCCCATGTCCAGCAAAAAGGAAGATGAAACACAGTGCATTGCCAGGGCAGCCAGCAGCCTAACTCCTGATGCCAGATTCATAATCAACATTGGGGGTCAGAGTGTAAGGTCAATTCTCCTAGGTGGTGATGGAGAAATAATCGATTTTGCGACAAATGATAAATGTGCCGCAGGATCGGGCAGGTTCCTCGAAATAGCTGCCAAAGCTCTTGAGCTGGATGTCGGTGGAGTCGATAAAGCTGCCGGGGAAGCGAAGAAACCCGTGGATATCAGCTCGCAATGCGCCGTTTTTGCAGAGAGTGAAGTCATAACCCATGTGAACGAAGGTAAGAGTGTGGCTGACATCATGGCTGGAGTCTGCAAGGGTGTTGCAAAGACTATCACATCTCAGGCGAGGGGAATAGGTACTGGAGAAGCTTTCACAATAACCGGAGGGGTGGGCAAAATTAACTGCATGGTCCAGTTAATATGCAAAAACCTCGGTTGGGATTTTGTAGAGTTCCCTGAAGACCCTCAGTTTGCCGGAGCAATCGGAGCCGCACTGTTGGGTGGAGAAAAAGCTTAGGCGAAGTTGAAATTTCATGGGTCTGTTTGACAAAGAGATTAAAGAGCTTAAAGCATATATACAGAAAAAGAATGATAAGGGTAAAGTAAGGAAGATAGTAAATTTCCATCATGAGGATTGGCCGCAAAAAGGTGCCTCAGAGATAATATTGAAAGACGATGTCGGAGTTGAACTCGGCAATCCAGGAAATGCATCCAAGTGCTTTTTTGTTTGGACAGAAAATGGTGATGTCAGAGATGGAAGAATAACTATCATAGGCCCCGACTTAACGGAGTGTAAATGTGAGAGCATACCATTCGCTCAGATTTTAATCTTCAGGGGTCGTTTTGAGGATGAATATGAAAGATACAGGGAGTTAAGGAGCGCACAGTATAATACAAATCTTCATGGATACATGATCAGGATTATCCCGCAGCGCCAGCAGATATGGAGCAGAATCAGCAAAGACGCTTTGGAAAAGGGCTTTTCACTCAAGATTCTTGGCAGATACCTGATAGAAAAATCCAGGGAGATGGAGTATGTCGATGGTGCAGAGGTCATTTTCGTAACATCAAGCAAAGAAGATGTAAAAGAGCTTAATGACATATCAACCAGGGTTCAAAGGATATTTGATGCGATGAACAAGATGGTGGAGGAGATGTCTCTCGACTGTGATACCTGTGAATATAACGATGTCTGTTACGATGTTCAGGAGCTGAGAAAGATTAGAGAAAGGCTGCAGAAGCTGAGGAGCGAAAAATGAGTGGTAAAGGCAGGACCATAGCAGTATGCGGAAAAGGTGGCGTTGGGAAAACCGTCTTTACGGCGATAATGACCAAACTGCTGTCAAGCAGAGGCGATATGAAAATCCTCGTGATAGATGCCGACCCGGCTTCCGGTCTTGTGCCGACACTAGGCGTTAAGGTCGAGAAGACGATTAACGACATACGGCTTAAAATAATCAAGAGCATCAAAGAGAGTAAAGGCGGAGATAAACTTGAGATATCCTCCATGCTCGACTACGAGATTCTGGATGCTCTGGCAGAGTACCCCGGTCTAGCTGTACTGTCTATCGGGAGGCCAGAAGATGAGGGATGCTACTGCCGGGTAAACGACCTTCTCAAAGATGCTATAAAGCTTCTGTCGAAGAGCTTTGACCTTACGCTGATAGATGGAGAGGCAGGCATAGAGCAGATAAACAGGAGAGTCATGATGGACGTTGACGATCTTGTGATAGTATCAGATACTTCTGTAAAGGGTGTCAACACGATGTCCACAATACTCCATGTAGCAAAGGAGGGGAATGCAGTGAACTACAGTAGAATTGGAGCTGTGGTAAACAAAGCCAGAAGCGAGAAAGAGGCAAAACAGGCAATGGATGGTGTTTCTATAGACTTTCTCGGATGGATACCCGAAGATGAAACAGTCCGAGAATATGACTTCAGCGGCAAATCTCTGCTTGAACTGCCAGACGATAATCAAAGTGTCGAGGCAGTTAAAAAAATACTTGAAAATATGAGGGTATGATTCTGGATGTTTGAGCTTTAAAAAAAACTCCGGAATCTGAATTTTCTTCTGGTCATATCCAACCCGAATGTTATATCCAACCAGATTTATTCGACCAGATCTTTTAGCACAACCGGTATCATGTCAATGACGTCTGTCGCCAGCAAGCCACTTCCCAGATCCTCGTATGCAAGGTCGCCCGCACATCCAACGATGAATGCAGCACCTGCAGCCGCTCTAAGAGCGTCAGAATGCACCGCGTAGAATGCACCAGTAACACCAGCAAGCACATCTCCGGTTCCGCCAACGGTCATGCCAGCATTACCCGTGACGTTGATGCGAACGTTTCTGCCGTCAGATACAACGTCAACAGGCGATTTGAGGAGGATCGTGCACTTTATCTCAGATGCGAAGGCTCGCAGCGCTTCATTTCTCTCATCCATCTCCTCGGGCAGCTGGGGGCCGCCGAGCCGCTCAAACTCGCCCCTGTGCGGCGTTACAATAATGTTTCTGCTGAGCGGTGGCTGTATCATGCTCAGAGCATCTGCATCCACAACAAACCGCATCTTCCTGTTCTTTAGAAGGCTTCTTACAGCCTTGACAGTTTCATCAACCCTGCCCAGACCAGGACCTATCACAGCAGCATCATGTGACTCCATGAGCTGCTCCACAAGAGGTACATCTTCAGGTGAGAGTATATCTCCGCTCAGAGGCTTCACAATGAGGTTTGGCGAGAAGGATGCGATCACATCAGATACACTGCGGGGTGCGGCTATTGTGACGATGTCTGCTCCTGCCCTGAGCGCTGCCATCCCGGCCAGCGCAGGTGCGCCCGTATATGCGCCGCCGCCTATGATCAGGATGCGCCCGTTATCACCCTTGTGGTCATACTGGGTGCGTCTGTTTATGATACTAAGATCTCCGGGTCCTGCCAGCAGTTCCATAATTGGTGGTATGCCGATGTCCGCAACTGCAATCCTGCCAACCACCCCGGCTGCATTCTTGTTTTTTAGACCTGGTTTTGCCCGATGGAATGTTACCGTGATGTCCGCCCTTACTGCCTCACCATACTCTCCGGTATCAGGGTTAAGTCCGCTCGGTGCGTCAACCGCTATTACTTTCGCATTACTATCATTTATCAACCCTATCGCAGCCGCCGCGGGCTCCCTTACGGCACCCCTTACGCCAGTGCCGAGTATGGCATCAACAATGACGTCGGCGCTCTTGAAGTCGTTAGCATCCAGATAAACGCTATCCTGGACCTGTACTGTGTCCGCCCCGCTCTCCCGAAGCAGATTCCAGTTATGGCTCGCCTCAGCAGTGCTGATACTGTCAGATGTTCCAAGAAGTATGACCTTGATGGAGTACGTGCCATCTCCCGTGAGATGTCTCGCTGCCACAACGCCGTCCCCGCCGTTGTTGCCGCTGCCTGCAACTACAAGTACCCTTCCTCTTTTGCATTTCTTGCGTACCTCACGCGCAAGGGCTGCTCCGGCATTCTCCATCAACTGAGGGCTGTCCAGTCCGTAATAGTTGCAGTTGATATCCAGCGCATGCATCTCAGCCGATGTAATCATATTCTTATTGGCGCTCATCCTGCCCACCACCTATTTCCTGTCTATTCCTTATTTTATCAACTTTAAATTTTATTGGTAATCACTGCATATTTCACCCTTTCACTTACCCAATGTCAGCTTTACATTCCTTGTGCCGATATTGTTCCCATTAGCACTCACATCAAGGGTTATGTCATAATCACCTGCAAGGCTTATCTTCCCTATGGAAGTTTCAAGTTCCTTCGGCACGTTGAATGCCGCCGAGAGTGTTTCGGTCTGCCCTGAATATATCAGCACGTTAAAATCCATGGTAAAGGTGTATGTCTTCTCATCTTTGCTCTTTGCCCCAAGAGCTTTGTTGGCAAGCCAGTCATCCAGTCTTGTGACGGTGGCGGTTATCACCACTCTCTCGCTGGTTATTTCAAGTTCACCGGTATTCCTTACATCAAGCATTGCAACAACCTTATCGCCTGCTTTATATGACGGCTTGTCAAACCGCACATCCCCAACTATCTGGGCTCCAAAGCTTCCGGTGCAGTCCTGCGGACAGTTGCTGTATGCCTCATCAGGCTTCTCACATGCGCCATTGCCGCAGACCGCGAGGCAGTCTCCACGGCACGAGTAGTAGTTCTCGCCTCTGTCCGGCTCACAGACGCCGTTGCCGCACTTGCAGTCCTCAGGACAGTTATCATGATTCTCGTCCGGTGCCTCACAGTCATTGTTGCCGCAAACCGGTGGACAGTCAGCTCTGCATGAGCGGTAGTTCTCGCCCCTGTTCGGGTCGCATACACCGTCTCCACATGGACAGTCCTGGGGGCAGTTCTGAGGGGTTTCATCAGGTGTTTCGCAGTCATTGTTGCCGCAAACCGGTGGACAGTCCTGCGAGCATGAGCGGTAGTTCTCGCCGCCGCTGCACTTTCCGTCTCCGCAAACCGCCCTATCGGTAGCACGACTCCTGGCCTGCTCCACAGTACTTCTTGCGGCGCTCATATTCGTAAGGGCATATCCACATTCTGCCCTGGCTTCGTCACCAAGCTTTCCGCCCCTGAATAAACTATCTATAACACTTGTCTGATTGTCCATCCTTGTCTGAATCTTCTCAAGCATGCCCGTGGTGGCGTTAACCCTGGCGGCAGTCTTCATGATCATCCTGCTCTTGTCCACATACAACTTTATGGCAGTCTTGGTGGCATTGTCGTCTCCCTTCTCGGCAGTCCTGACGGCTTCGGCAACCCTTTCACCTGCATGCGAGACCTGCTTCTCCAGCTTCTCTGACTGGTTGAAGGTGAATGCTTCATCGGCATCCTCGATAAAAATCTTAACTCCATAAAACACATTGTCAGGTCCAAGCCATGGCGCATAAGGCTCCAGACTGCGCTCGTCCACTGCCAGAGCACTTGAAGGCAGCAGTAACACAAGTAATACCATGACAATAGGAATGATTCTTATTGTACCGCGCAAGCCGTTCTTAGCAATCACACTTATTCCCCCACTATATCACCATACATTATCGCAACAGAAATAGCTTTCCCGATTGTTTACATTTATGACCTTACAGTTATAACTTTCATATGCAGGCATTCCAATATACCTATTTTACAATTGCGCATCAGGTTCTCATATACATTTTGTAATTGCAGATTATAAGGATTGGGGTGTTTCCTTATCCATCTCACGCTTCAGTATCTCATCTACTACAATATCTGTGAGCATAACCCTGTATTTCAGCCCTCCGGAACCCAAAGATAGCATCCTGTCGCGCACGTCAGTCATAAGCTCGTTAAAAGTCATCCACCTGACCTCCTTTATCTCATCCGTGTCAATAACCCGGGGTTCCCTTCTACCTGCCGGCAGTGCAGTGAATATATGGGATATCCAGCTCTGGCTCATACTGCCGCAGGTGAACAACGCGTGCATGCGTAGTATGTACCACTCCAACTCTATATCAAGCCCTGTTTCCTCATAGGCTTCACGTTTGGCGCCCGCTGTGAAGTCCTCACCCTGATGTGCCGCCCCGCTCGGCGCCCTGTATACACCAGACGGATGGAGGTGCTTTTGTATCACAACCAGCTCCTTTGCAGGATGTCCGTCCAGTATGAACAGCGTGATGTCATGAGCGCGCCCTTCATACATGCTGTTTATCATGAGCTGATACTCCATCTGGTTCATCTCCACCTCAACGTGGGCTTCCAATGGTATGCCATATCTGGTTTCCATCTCGCGAATGGTTTCATCTGTAATGTAGGTCATTATGCCTGCACTCTCAAGCCTATGGTCATCATGCTTATGCTCACTAAACCTATACTCGTCATGTTTATATCCATCAGCTTTATGCTCACCAAGTTCATACCCATAACTCAGTAAGTCAATTAAAATGGAGCAGGTTATTTAAATGGTTCGCATTAAATGATGGAACGGCAGTCTGCGAGACTTGGGGTTTTGAGTAAAATGAACATCAATGATACCGCACAAGAGAATGATGCTGGCGTAGATCGCGATGCAGAACTATTGAGAAGGGTGCGGATTATAGCCGACTACCAGTTCGGTACTGGCGCAGGCAGTGCGCTGTTTCCGGGGGAAGTGAGTTTTATCTTCTCCCGAACCTCGCGGGTGCGCCAGATACTTGAAAACGGGCTGCGCATTGCAACACTGCGCGCATCTGATGGACTGCTCACGCTGAGCATTAAAGGTGCAAGGAGACTCCACGCCCGGCTTCCGCCGCCTGCATACAGGGTGACGGTGAGAAACGATGTGGCAGAGTTCATAGTGACTGGCGGCAATGTGTTCGCGAAGCATGTCATAGGTGTCGATCCCGATGTAAGAGCGCGGGACGAGGTGCTCGTGGTGGATGAAAATGATAAGCTGCTGGCAACTGGCTCAGCCGTGCTGTGTGCGGTAGAGATGCATTCATGCAGAAGGGGCGTCGCCGTTGATGTGCGGAGTGGAGTCGGTCAGAAATAAGCATAAGCAAGTGAGTGATGATAAAATGGAGTGGAGTAGCGAAAAGAAAAAAGTGCTTTTTATCTGCATAGGCAATGCTGCGCGTTCCCAGATGGCGGAAGGGCTTTTAAGGGAGCTTTACGGCGAGCGCTACGACGTGTACAGCGCAGGTACAAACCCTGCCAAAGGCGTAACGCCTTATGCCGTCAGAGCGCTGGCAGAACTCGACATTGATATCTCAGGTCAGCGTTCGAAGAGTGTGGAGGAGTTTAAAGAAGAGAAATTCGATTATGTCGTCACGCTCTGCGACCGCGCAAGAGAAAGCTGTCCATCTCTCCCCAAAAGCAAAGAATATCTTCATAGAAATTTTGAAGACCCTTACTGGCTAAGCGGCAGCAAGGAAGAGATACTTACAGGTTTCAGGCGCATAAGGGGTGAGATTGGAGACTGGATTAAAGGGAACTTTTGATAGTATAAGAATAGCACCTACATAAGAGGGGTTATCAGAGTTATATAAGGTAGACACGGCTGTGCTGCACCCACATTTCCACCGCAACCTCAATCTAACCTCAAGCTTTACATGAATGAAAAGAATTGATGAATGAAGCGATTAGAAAGGTTATTTTAATCCTGATACGTTAATTGTTATGATGAAACATTCTGTAAAAACCGGACTCTGCTTTGGTTTAACCTCAGGAATAATCACAACGCTGGGCCTTATTGTAGGTCTACATTCAGGTACCGGCTCAAAACTCGTGATCATCGGAGGTATACTGACAATAGCAGTGGCAGATGCATTCTCTGATGCACTGGGCATTCATATTTCGGAGGAATCTGAGAACAAACACACTGCCAGAGAGATATGGCAGTCAACAACATCCACTTTTCTCTCCAAATTCGTTTTTGCGATGACGTTTATCATCCCTGTTCTGCTGCTGCCCCTCACAACAGCAATTATTGTAAGTGTTATCTGGGGACTGACTGCTTTGGGCGTCCTCAGCTTCTACATTGCAAAGGGGCAGGACGTAAAGCCCTGGAAAGTGGTCGCTGAACACCTGTCCATAGCTTTGATAGTCATAGTTATAACACACTACGTCGGCGACTGGGTCATGTTAGCATTCGGATAACTGCCAAAGGTGCAGCCAATTCATATAATTCCAAAGATATTGGTGCACAACTTGCTCCACTCCACTAAATTCACCCTTATCTGATTTTTACGCCCAATCATTATCTGATTTTACGCGATAACGTGATATTCTGACTATGCGGTATGCAGGCTACCTGACCATTAAGCATACGTTACCATTAAGTATTATGACTAAATATTATGGAAACTGATTAAATACAGGATTAAAAACTGGTTGAATACTAAATTAAATAGCATGACCTTATATCATTGCATATAAAGTACAAACAAACGTTGCATTACATACAAATGTTGCAAACTGATTGTAGCCTGAGCAAAACAACATCAAACTAATCGGAGTGTCGATATATCATGATGATGCCCGGCGGTAGGGGTATGAACCCACGCAAGATGCAGCAGATGATGAAGCAGATGGGCATCAGCGTAGAGCAGATCGAGGATGTGCAGGAAGTTATCATAAAGACTTCCACGCGTGAGATCGTGTTCAACGATGCTGAAGTAACTATAATGGATGCGCGCGGCATCAAAAGTTATCAGATTGTCGGCACGCCAGTTGAAAAATCCACAGGCAGCAAGGTCATTCCTGAAGATGATGTAAAGCTCGTAATGGAGCAGGCAAATTGTGATGAGGTATCTGCGCGAAAAGCCCTTGAAGAAGCGAGCGGCGATCTCGCAGAGGCCATAATGAGGCTGAGCAAGAAATGAGCATAGGCTTTAGCAAGCGTCATGTCATATCAATGCGGGATTTCTCCCGTGATGAAATAGACTACATTCTTGCTGAAGCCGAGCGGCTTGAACCGTATGCACACCATGGTAAAACCTCCGACGTTCTGGATGGCAAGATATTAGCCAATCTCTTCTTTGAGCCAAGCACCCGCACCCGCCTCTCGTTTGAGACTGCCATGAAGCGATTGGGCGGCGAGGTGCTGAACGTAAGCTCAACCGAGGGCAGTTCGATGGCAAAGGGCGAGACACTCGCGGATACCGTGCGCGTTATAAGCGGCTACTGTGATGTAATAGTGCTGCGCCATCCGAAAGATGGAGCTGCGAGAATGGCTGCAAACTGCTCTGATGTGTCTGTCATAAATGCCGGCGATGGTACAGGTCATCATCCAACTCAGACCCTGCTGGACCTGTATGCCATCCGCAAGGAAGCATCTCTGGATGGACTCAGCATAGCACTCGTCGGAGATCTCAAATATGGGAGGACCGTCCATTCCCTTGCCTATGCCCTCACATTGTATGGTGCAAAAATATATCTGGTATCACCTGAGGAACTCAGGATGCCTGACAGCATCAAGAAAGACCTCAATGATCTGGGTGCATGTCTGGAGGAAACTTCAAACATAAATGATGTGATTGGTGGCGTCAGCGTGCTGTATATGACCCGAATCCAGAAGGAGCGTTTCATGGACCCTGTTGAGTATGATAAGGTGGCAGGTTCATACAGGATAACTGCAGACATGCTTAAGGATGCAGGAGATGATATGGTCATAATGCACCCGCTGCCCAGGGTCGACGAAATTGCACCCGATGTAGACGAAACAAAGCATGCAGTATACTTCAGGCAGTCCTTCTACGGCGTGCCCGTGCGAATGGCAGTGCTCTCCCTCCTCATCGGAAGTGAGCAATGAATGGCAGCTTTGTGGGGGGCAATGTTATGAATGTAAAAGGTGAGATGCGAATAAAAGGCATAGAAAACGGGACGGTGATTGACCACATAAAAAGCGGCCAGGCCCTGAATGTCCTGAGAATTCTCGGAATAAGCAGCAAATCTGCTGAGGTCCTGAGCATAGCTATGAATGTGCCGAGCAAGCTGACACATAAAAAAGATATCGTCAAAGTAGAGGGGAGGGAACTCTCGCCAAGCGAGGTCAATAAGATAGCGCTGATAACGCCAGATGCCACGATAAACATTGTCAGGGACAGCAAGGTCATAGAGAAGCACAAAGTGTCTCTGCCCAATGAGATTACTGGCGTTCTGAGATGTGCAAACGCAAACTGCATATCAAATACTTCAGAGCCTGTTAAGCCCAGGTTTATAATCAGCAAGGAGCCTCCGGTCAAGCTGAGATGTTTTTACTGTGACCGGCTCATGGTCGAAGACGTCGTGGAGCACCTGCTGTTCTGACTGCTGGTTTAATGGCCCAATAGTCTAATATAACAAAGCCCAATAGTCTAATATACTAACAAACAAAATAAAATAATTTTGCTGATCGCACCTCCCATTTTCTCTATCTTCATTTCTCGGCATCCGCGTTAGAACTATATTTATATATCAAGCATGCATAGATGCTAGTATGCGGTTTCATGATAAGTTGAACGATCTGTTCGACAACCCACCCGAGAAGTGGAAGTTCCTTTTATCAAACCCCCTCTTCATGAAGGTGGTCGGCTTTATGCTCGTGCCGTCAAAGACATTTGACCGCATAAAGGAAGATTCCTTTGGCTCAATGCTGAAATATCTAATCACGATTCTGATAGCGTATAGTTTCCTCGCCGTTTTGGTAAACTGGTGGCTGCCGCTAATGAATCCCGGCGGCACGATAAACCCGCTGTATAATCTAACCCGCTTGATGTTCATTCTGGTAGGACTTGACCTGATAACGGGTGCCATAGCGCTCTTTATCTTTCTGTTCCTGTACCACATACTGGCATCATATTTCCGGGGATTGTGGCTGCACTTCTGGGTGTATCTGTTCGGCGGACGCAAGGGCTTACTGCGCACCATGCAGGTTGCCATGTACGGCAGAACACCGAGGTTTGCCCTTGTGTGGCTGCCTGCAATATGGATTAGTCTGATTGGGTATGTCTGGACTATGGTCGTGGAAATAGCCGGATTGAGGGAACTTCAGGAGATGTCCCTTCCAAGAGTCATCATAGCATACGTAATAGCAATCATAATACCGGCCCTGATTGTCATGACAGCTGTGGCATACATACTCTCGCTGGGCGGACCCGCTACGAATCCGATCGCACTATAGCGCCAGCATAACGCCAGCAAAGGCATGTTCTAATGTTTTCAAAGTCATTTTCATACTCCCAGAACTGTTGAGGTTTTGTGAGTATTTCCGCGACTATTTATCAGAAATTGTATTATCAACCTCTAACAACTTATTATGGACAGGTGCTCAGGTAATCGAATTCAAACACGCGTTGGTGAACGTTGGTGAATACGGACTTGCTCATAGGGCTTGATGATACTGACTCCAAGAAGGGGATGTGCACCACATACCTTGCAGCACTGCTTGTAGGGCTACTCAAGGAATGTGCTGAGATCGCGGACTATCCGCTGCTGGTGCGGCTCAACCCGACCATAGAGTATAAAACCCGCGGCAACGCAGCTACAGCCATAAAAATAAAAACCAGCCATGCTGACAGAGTGAAGTCAGTAGTCATAGGGGCGGTCGCTCAAAATGCAGAGCTGAACGAGGAAAATACCAACCCCGGTATAGTGTTCGCAGAGGATTCGGATGCAGAGGCTCTCTCGGAATTTACTGAACGTGCGATCAAACATACCGTACCACTCGAAGATGCAAGAAAGATAATAGCCGATATGGAACTTGGTTATCATTACTTCAAAAATGGTAGGGGGCTGATAGGCGCACTTGCAGCAGTCGGCGCTGATAGATGGCTGGTAGATAACGATTATACTTACGAACTGATAACCTACCGAACAATGGAGCGCTGGAACACCAGCAGATACATAGATGAAAAATCGGTATGGATAGCAGACAGTGAAACATACCCGCTGACATGGGATACCGTGGATGTGCATAATAAAAAAATAGTTTTCGCACCTCATTCCCCCTGCCCGGTTCTGTACGGCATAAGGGGTGATGATATAAAAGCAATAGAGAGTGCATATGAAATGGTTGAATCCGAGCCCGTGCTGATGCGGCAGGTTTTCCGGACAAATCAGGGGACCGATTCCCACCTGATGCATGCAACAATACCCAAGGTGATTGATGGGGAATCATATGTGCTGGATGGTATCATATCAAAACCGCCCCGCGTAATAGAGGGTGGACATCTAATATTCAAAATATCAGATCCCGCTGATGGACCTTCCATTGAATGCGCAGCCTTTGAGCCCACAAAGAACTTCCGAAACATAGTGCGCTCTCTGATCGTTGGCGACATGGTTGCAGTATACGGCAGTGTTAAGGACGGTACTTTGAATGTTGAGAAACTTGAGGTCATGGAACTTGCTGACAATGTTGTGAGGTGCAACCCCGCCTGTCCATCGTGCGGTAAAAGGATGAAATCCGCAGGTATGAATCAGGGTTACAGGTGCCGTAAATGCGGCACTTGTTCGGAGAGCCCGGAAACCGAGGTTTTGAAGAGGGATTTAGCGTATGGCTTGTACGAGGTGCCGCCTGTTGCAAGGAGGCACATCTCCATGCCGCTGATACGGTACAGAAGCAGTGATAAAATCGTTCATCCAAGCAGATAAAATCGCCCATGATGAAACTCCCGGGTAATTTTGCGGGGCAAGTTCCACAGGTAAAAACATTACAGGCCATTACAGGCAAAATATAGAATCATGTGCTTCCTTTTACCAAAGTGCATACGGCAGCCCTGCCGTCAAGCAGGTCAATTATGCGCTCGGGATACCTGCCATTTACCACTATGCAGTTTATCTTTTCCTTCATGAGTATACCGGGAAGTGCTCTGTCGATGCATGTTACCTCGTTTATTTGTTCAAGCTCCCCGGCACCTATCTGCTCCACCAGCACCCCCTTTATCATCATGCCGTCCACATCTGTTGCCTTGATGAACTGCCGTGCTCCAACAACAGCCGCTATATGCGCTGCAATGCTGTCCGATGTAACTTTCCACGTGTGCGGTAGTGGGTCGGTGCTGCGCATGAATTTGTAGGGCAGCAATACAACAGCACATGGTTCGCATTCGCCGATGATGCTGATTTCCTCTACTGTGGATATCTTTGTTCTATCGGTGATGTGCAGACCGTACTGATCCATTGCCATTATACTCATCCAGTGGGCTGTATCCTCTGAAAGCCTGCCCGAGTGCGCCCGTACGGTATCTGCATATGGTCCTCCTCCCGGTATGATAAGTAGGATTATTTCATGCTCCACCGCATATTCGTTGAGGGCGTTTAGAAGCTCCATGGTGGTGTTTATAAGACTACCACCAAGCTTTAGCACGACTATTTTCCTATCCGTCATCCAGAAGCCCCCACTCTGATCGCACTCTGATCGTCATCTTTCCGCAAATCATGTCATTGAGTTCGGCTCACATAGGATTCCGTTTAAAAAGATTGCTGCATGTCTGAAAAGCAACGCTTTCATACGGTTATGGAACTTTGTTCCATAAATATCAATCCACTTTCTTGAACATCTCTCTGGGTGCGCCGCATACGGGGCACCTCTCGGGCGCTGCAAATTCTTCTGGATGTCCGCAGTTCATGCAGATATAGTATTCTTTTTCCTCTACATCCTCACCCTTTGATACTTGATCGATGGCCTGTCTGTACATATTCATGTGTTCGTTCTCTACCTTCCTGATCCACGTAAAAGCCAGAACCGCTTCAGACCTATCCTCTTTTTTTGCATCCTCTATGAACTTCGGATACATCTGAGTGGATTCATATTCCTCCCCATTCACTGCCTCATTCAGATTCTCAAGGGTGGATCTGACTCCTCCCATCGCAGCTATTTCGTTCAAGGCGTGCACGGTTTCTGCCTCTGCAGCAACCCTGAAAAGTCTTGCAATATTAGGGAGTCCCTCCTCCTCAGCCTGATTGGAAAATGCTAAGTATCTGCGGTTCGCCTGACTCTCTCCTTCGAAGGCGGTTTTGAGATTTTCATCTGTATTAGACATACTTTCACCTCCACACCAGTTAATTCATATCGTGATTTAAACTTTTCGCAGACCAGAGTTGACGAAAGTTGCAGTTTCACCTGTATAGCAGAGCAAAGCTCCACTGCATCGTGAAACTTTTGACTTCGCAAAATTTGCAGTATATCTCTGGAACGCTTTGCGTTCCAGATATCTCGCAAAAACTTCGTTTTTGCAAGACTCCACCGAAACGCTGTTATAACCAGCAAGATTAATTATGGTCAACTGATATTATGGTCAACTGATGAAAGGTTATTGTGATATGCCATGAGCGCCAGAGCTGTCCTGATCACTATTGAGGGTATTGATGGGTGTGGTAAATCTGCTGTTATCAATCACCTCAAGACAAAAAAAATAGACGATAATATTATTTACACCGTAGAGCCGACAGATGGCGCCATCGGGAGTATGATCAAGAAATCTCTCAGGAATGGGGGCATGAAACCTCTGGTCGAGGCGTTCATGTTCACTGCTGACCACGCAGAACATCTGGCGAAGGTTATTAAACCTTCACTGGAAGCCGGTAAGAATGTAATATCGGATCGCTATTCTGATAGTCGATATGCCTACCAGGGGGCATCTCTGAAGGAGCTTGCCTTATTTGATGATGCCGTATCATGGGTTAAAAAGTTACATGAGGGTTGGACTGTCAAACCCGACCTGACGCTGCTGCTACTTGTTAGTCCGGAAGTTGCGTTTGAGAGGTGCAGCTCCAGAGGTAAGCGTACAAAATTTGAGAGTGTTGCCTTCCTTAAGGTTGTGCATGAGAACTACCTCCGCCTTGCGAACGAGGAGCCTGACAGGTTTGTGTGCATCGATGCTGAACAGCCTCTCGAAAAAATGCTGTCTGAGGCTGAGAACGTTGTTGTTTGCAAAATCAAAGATTTTGCAACCGTATGAAATGCCTTGCATTTTAAACATGTTTGCAGAATCAGAGATTCTGCAACCGTATGAAATGTTTGCGGAACGCAGTTCCGCAACAGTATAAAACACGCAGTGTTTTAGACATGTTTGCAAAACGTAGTTTTGCAACCGTCTAAAAAGCGGAGCTTTTTAGACATGTTTGAAAAGTTGAAGCGATCGAATAAATAATCTGGCAGTAATAATGGTGACATGGTGAAATAGTGACATGGTGATGGTTGAGATGGGCGGTGGTAGACTTATAGTAATCGGCGGGAATTCGGGTCTGAATGCCGCTTTGGGTGTACGTAAAAGAAACCAAAATATGGAAATACATGTTTTCAGGGCGGATGACTACGGCAAGTACTCGACCTGCGGAATACCATTCGTACTGGCCGGAATCATAAAGGACATGGAAGAACTGCGCATGGATCCTGAGGGATTCTATGAAGAGAATGATATAAAACTGCACTCAAGCGAGCGCGTAATCCGTATAGACGATGATGCCAGCAGTATAGAAACAGAGAGCGGGGCGGTATATGATTACGATAATCTCATCATAGCCACTGGTAGAATGCCCTTCATACCGCCAATAGAGGGGTTGGAACTGGATGGAGTTTCAGCCATTAGCAGCTACCGCGATGCCCTAAAGATTCAGAAGATGATGCAAACTGCAAAGAGTGCTGTAATAATCGGCGCAGGCGCAATCGGCATGGAGGTCGGCAGTGCATTTGCCGAGGGGGGGATTAAAACAAGTATTGTCGAGGCGCTCCCCAGTATATTCCCCCAAACACTGGACACTGATATGGCATTAATTGTGCAGAAGTACATGGAGAAGATTGTAGGTCTCAAAATATATACCAGCAGCATTGTCAAAGCAATAAAGGGAAGTGATAGGGTTGAATGTGTGCTGCTGGGAAATGGAGAATCAATACCTTCTGACCTTGTGATTATCTCTACGGGCGTGCGCCCCAACACGAAGCTTGCGGTTGATTCAGGGATCGAGGTCAGCATTACCGGAGCAATTGCCACCAACTCAGGCATGCAGGTGAAGAAAGGGCGCTCGTACCTTGATAATGTGTATGCCATGGGCGACTGTGTAGAGGTTATAAATGGTGTTACGAACCGACCGATGATACTTGCCCTTGCTTCCACAGCAGCCCTTCAGGCGCGGGTCATCACAGAGAATATTCTCGGCGGCAGTGCGATTCTGGAGCCCTGTGTGGGTCCGGCAGCTGCCGTTGTAAGCGGCATGCAGGTCGGTTCCGTCGGCATAACGTCTAACGGAGCCGCTGCTACCGGGATGAAGTGTATCCATGGATATGGTAAGGCACTAAGCAGGTCGTTTTACTACCCTGGTGCCTGTGAAATGCATATGAAGCTGCTGTTCACCCTTGATGGGCGCATCATTGGAGCTCAAATAATCTCGTGGGAGGATGTCAAGGAGCGCACTAACATGATATGTATGGCAATAAAGAACGGTGCACATCTGGATGAGCTGTTGTCGTACGAACGGTGCTATACTCCCCCGCTCAGCATGCTGACAGACGCCTTTACCCTAGCTCTGGAGGATGCAAGAGGGAATATGCGCAAAAATGTTTAAGAGTGTTTGCAAAATCAAAGATTTTGCAACCGTATAAAACACGTAGTGTTTTAGACATGTTTATAGAACGTAGTTCTATAACCATATGGAAGCTTCGCTTCCAGACATGTTTGCGGAACGAAGTTCCGCAACAGTACGAAAACCCAAGGTTTTCGAACATGTTTGTAGAACTACGTTCTACAACCGTCTAAAAAGCGTTGCTTTTTAGACATGCTGGAGAATCGCTATTCCCATCTGTAAGTCTGTAACGACCATTGTCATCCATCCTTACAAATTCACCTTTCAATAGTACGTCAAGGTGATATCCCAGTAAGAAGCCGTCAATTCCCGTAGCTTCACCTACCTCTTCCTTGGTGGCACCATTTATGCCTATGGCGGCCACTATCTTGCGCCTCTGCGGGTTGCTGGCAGCCTTGAAAAGCCTTTCATGTTCCTCTTTAACAGAGTCCATTTCCGTTTTTACCCTTTTCTCGCCAAACTCATCTACTTCCTCGCCCAGCATACCTATGACCCCTGCATTGGCTATTACTATGCTACACAATTATAGTGCACTATGCAATTACAGTGTGTAAAATGACTCTAGGTAAACATGCCTTTAGATGAACATACTTTTAGATGCCATTTATGATATTTAGATACTATTTTTTAATCTCGCTGCCAAGCCATTCAAGAAAGTCCTTACTCCCTTCAATAACAGGCACGGCAATTATTTCAGGTGTCTCGTAGGGGTGTACTTCCTTTATTGTTTCTTCAAGCTTATTATAGAGGCGCCTGCTGCTCTTGATAATGCACAACCATTCCTCTGCAACCTCTACATTGCCTTTCCACCAATAAGTGCTTGACATAGGGCCAACTATCTGAACACATCCCGCCAACCTCTTCTCCACCAGTACCCTTGCCATTCTTTCTGCATCCTCTCTTTCCTCCGTTGTGGTCGATACCTGAATATAATTATCCATATAACCTCACATCCAGACAGAAATAGCTCTCATAACCAATATAAATGTGAATGTTGGGCACCTCACATAGAATTGACCGCAGTTGGCTTTCTTTCATTCCAGGCTTGCATAATATTCTCCACCTACGACATATCCCCTGCACCATAATATTCATAGCGCTTTACCTCCATGCTATCGCGTGCTAAAAGAGCATGGGCGGCATATTGCTGGTATGTATGCGAATGAAGGTTGCAGGACATACTTATATATAGACAGTACACGCATAATTTATGCGCATATACAAGGGATAGTTCATGTGCATATACGAGGGGATTACAGAGAAATTGACGTTTGAAGTTAAATTTGTATAATATTATGAACAGTGACCTGGTGGGATTTGGGCATGATTCAGGTTGATATATTTTGGTCCTATGCTTTTGGGGCAATGTTTGCCGTTGCCGCTGCTAGGCAACTGAAAGGCGATGAAAAACCCTTTCAAAGCAAGTATTTTACTAATCTGATACTTTACCTAAGTATTTTATTCGCACCTTCAGGCATCTACTTATTGTGGAAATTTACCCACTGGGAAACCATGCATGTGTTCCCGGACCCTGCATCCCTGCCAGCGTGGCTGGTGGTCATATTCGCTGTAACCAACATCACACAAGGCATTCTAGGGTTTTGGATTGCCTACAGATTTATTCGAAAAGGGCGGTTTTATGCCGCACACCTCCAGTGGTGGCTGGGGTACTTCTGTATGTTCTTCATCTTGGTACACGGCTGGGATGGTACAGGATGGCAGAGATTCCTGTATGACCCTACAATGCATGGTGGGGTGCTGTGGTCTCCGGGAGTGCATGACGGTTTGGCTTTTGCAACCAGCAATGTAGCCATCACCCTTTATGTCATGGGCATATTCCTTATCCCGCCATTGTTTTACATCCTGCCTAAATGGATAAAAGAAGGTGCAGAAATGGATACCGCCTTGCCAAAGGAGAAAGTTCCAAAAGGCACAAAGGATGTACTTTTAATGGTTCTGTTCGTCCTGCTCGGTGTGTTTGGCGCTGGCTTTGGTTCTGCAGTCATAGCTTCCCTTTTAGTCATGTTCTTTACGGATCTAGCTGGCAGTCTGCTTATAGGCTTTTTAACCGGGATCCCCATATTTGCAGTCCTGGTTTACTTCCTGGGGATTCGAAGACCGATGCCTATCTATTTGCTTGCCAAACAGCTATTCCTGGCTGAACCTGAGGCAAAAACTCCCTAATACACTCTTAAGTCCCGGCTCATCAAGCAGCACAGCCGACCTGAATGTGTTTATTTAGTGCGAATTTAGGGTGCTCCTGCGGCATACAGCAGAATGCCGCTATACTGTGCCGCCATCAGGCTCCAACGATTTGCCCATCCGGAAGAATTCGAATGTCTCCCCATAGATTTTGAAGATCCGGGTTTTCCACTCTATATCGTAGTCATGCCTGGAATAAAGGTCAATCGCCCTCTTGTTGTAGGTCTCAGCATCCAGGGTTATCCTGTTATCACCTGTACTCCGTGCCTCACGTTCAACTTCTAAAAGAAGCCTGCTGCCCAAACCCGCGCTCCTGAACTCGGGATATACGGCAATATTGCTGATGTAATACTCTTTTTCCTCAACCATCCCTACGATGTCCTGCGATTTGAGCAGATGATACATTCTCATGAAGAGGCTCCACCCCAGATATCTGATTAACAAGAAGATCGTGCGCATTTTTTCCCTGTTCTTGCACCCATAATTGTATGCCAGACACATTCCTGCTACTTTACCGTCCAGTTCAGCAAAATATGTATGCTCATAGCTGAAATAGTTCCCATGGTGCTTGAACAAATTTTTCATAACCCTCCTGACATCGGGGCCAAAAAGTGATGGAAAGAACTTCGGAGCTGAAAACAAAACAAGGTCAGGGAAATATTCGGCGTCTTCAACCCTTCCTTTTCTTACGATAACATTTTCCATTATGCTTTCACCCCACTACCCTCACAATTCACCACACATGAACGCTCATACAGGAACCTGTTTGCTGATTACATGAATTCAAAACGGTATCCGAATACTGCAAAACGGTATTCAAATACTACTTGACTCTAAAACGGTATTCAGATATATCAGCAATAAATTTGTTCATATCTATCTCGCAGAGTTTATAGAAGAGTTCCGGAAAAGAAATCGCATACGGCATCAACAAGCTGCTGCATAATGCCTCTGCCGGAATAAAAGTGGTCGGTCTCGAGTGTCAAATGCTGCTTGGCGCCTGCTGCAGACTCATACAGGCGCTCGAAATCCCTGTAAGGGGCAATAGAATCGTGGGACCCGTGCACAAAAAGACGGTTAATATCCCGGTCAAGCACGGCTGAAAGGCTGTCAATACTATGGAGTAGGGATACTAGTACAACGCATTTGAGTTCATCATTGGATATATCAGCCGCATTACAGGCGACCAGTGCACCAAACGAGTACCCTAAAAGGGCGATCCTGCCAAATCTCCTCCTGTCAGCATAATCAATCGCTTCTACTATGTCCCTTATCTCCGACTGTCCACCGCTGTAAGGCCCATAATCAGCACATAGCGCGGAAATGCCGATTTCATTTAGACCTCTTGCAATCATAACAAGACGCTCATCACGGCGCGACCCGCCCATTGGGGGGTAAGGTGGGCACATCACCACGCATGATTCGTGTTCACCACGGTGTTCACCATAAATTGTGGCTAACAGAGGTCTTCCATCCCGCTCACCATAAACCACGTCAGATGTGCTGGTACTCAAAATAACACCTGATTCATGCCTTTTATGCAGACGATCAGCAATCACTCTATTTTCTGCATCCCAAATGATTCCATCAGCACATCAGGATTTAAGCTGCCCGCGGTAAATACCCTGCCTGTTCCGAGTTCGTTCATCGTCACCTGTGCCGGAGCAAACATGCCAGCATCTATTTTGAAGAAGTCAAAGTCGGCATTCTTGAATGTAACGTAAAATGGCTGACCATAGTCAGATGAGCAGCATGAAGGAATCTTCTTCACATAGTCTACAAGTTCATCGAGATTGTCATATTTCACGGCGTAGTATGCACTCCCGCAGTATATCAGACAATCATTTGTAGAGCCCATGCATCTGGCGTCATCGCCCACCACCGGAGCTATCGGCGCAATACCGCTACCGCTCTTGATGCAGTTGATGTCAAACCCAAGAGACTCCATCTTGTGAATGCCAGTCTCTACTATTCGAGCCGATACCTGCACAGAGCCTGCAACTGATGATGTAGGTGCAACGGCAATGAAGAGATTCTCTGTTTCAATTCCACATGCATCGGCTATCTTGCCCGTCACTTTGGTATCTGGCATACTGCTTGCCTCAAGTACCAGTACGGCAACGTCAGACTCGTCTTCATAGTCTATTTTGTCATATAACTCCGGGGGTTTACGGGCATAAATCCTGCCAGGACCCGAACCCATGCCAAAGAAATTATCGCCTTTTACCCGCCAGCCTGCATACTGGGATGCCATACATGCCACTACAGGGTGGTCAGTGACTACGCCTACTGCCGGAATCTTTACGCTGTTGAGGTCAAAAGCCGTAATTTTGATATCTGCAAGGTCTGACATGCATAGTCTCGATAGATAAATACCTGCTTCAAAGCCCCCCTCTGCCTTAACGCCCGCATCTATGACTTTTACGCCATTTTCCTGCTCCATAACTTCGATGTTTAGTTCCTCATGGAAGTCTGCCATCTCCTCAAAAACATTCAAAGCCAGCTCATTTATACTGAACACGATACCACCAGAACCCGATTGATTGATCTGAATATGCAGCCGATTGAAGAGCAACCGCAATACATAGAAATCGCATATAACACATATAAAACTAGCGATGGGGGGCTGCCAATCGTTGTTTTGAATGTTGACGTTATATGCGCATTAAATCGGTGCATTGATCGACAGACGTATATTCGGGTCATGACCGGTGTGTCAAAGACAAAACGTCTTAATCAGGGCGCAATAGTCACGCACCGAACCGATTCGAATCAGATACTTTATAAAATAAAACATACATTTTTTCATAGTATTGTGGGGCAGGGCTCCACCGAAATGATGAAACATTATGTTTCATCAAAAATTTGGAGGATTGGTTACAAATGCCAGCAAAAATAGATCAAGATGAATGCGTAGCATGTGAAGTTTGCATAGATGAATGTCCTGCAGGCGCACTATCGCTCGACGAGGGTGGCGACTTCACAGTAGTGGATGAGTCCAAGTGCGACGAGTGCGGAACCTGCGTGGACGCGTGCCCCACCGGCGCCATAACGCTTGAGAAGACAAAATAAAGAAGCTATAAATGGGCTTTTCATATTCGAATTCTCGGATATGCGACATTAACAGAATGCAAAGCTGCAAGGCAATTGCGCGCTTGTGGACTGTATTCTACAAAATCCATTCAGCCCTCCTGTGGGATAAAATGTGGTGTCAATGTTGGTACAGAGGGGGCGCCCATAGGTTGGCGCAGGGGGAAAATTATATACGTTCAGTCAATACAATGAGTGCAAACTATAAAATATCACACAGCAGGCTCAAACCATGAGACGTAAAATAAAAGCAGGAATACTGGGCGCCACCGGGATGGTGGGACAACGGTTTATAGGGGCTCTGATTGACCACCCGTGGTTTGAGATAACGGATCTCATGGCCTCGGAGCGAAGTGCAGGAAAACAATACAAAAAGGCAAGTAAATGGTACCTCAACACCAACATACCAAACGATGTTGCAAGAATGACTGTTGAACTTGCCGAGCCCAGAGATGTTGAAGCAGATGTGGTTTTCTCGGCAATGCCGTCTGACATCGCAAAAGTGGTAGAGCCCGCATTTGCGAAGAAGGGGTATG
>JAUWIL010000072.1 GCA_030605385.1 Methanobacteriota archaeon | reverse complement strand
TTTCCATCCCCCCAGATGGTGTTTTCTGTGATTGTTTGAGAACACTATTGGGGGGCTACAACTTAAAATAATCGGCTACAAGAGGTGGGGCAAATCAAACAGGCAAAGGTTTTCTACAAAGCCACTACAGTACCAACATCAGTACCCGCAGCATCGGGCGGTGGTGGAGGGGGCGCAGCACCGGCAGCGACGGTAGTACCAGTTTCTACATCTACAGTTGCAGCCGTCACTCCACTCACAATACTGCCTTCAGAAAAGGACTCGGATGGCGACGGATGGACAGATGAATATGAGCAGAAGGTCGGAACAAGTATCTATATCAAAGATACCGATAACGACGGCATTATAGACTCAGAGGATCTGAATCCGCTGCTCGCGGCGCGCACCATTGCAGTAGCACCTGAAGTTGCAGTCTATGTGGCTGTGAGTGCCGAGGTTAAAATCAATGTGAAGCAGACAGTTGCGGAAGATGCACAGGGAAACAAGCTTGAAGTCCATGCCGATGAAGTAACGATTGAGAAAAGCGCTGGCGAACCCTCAATAATGGTACTTCCGGTCAACTTGACTTCCGGTAAAAAACTTGCAACTTTTGAGGATAATGATACCGGTATAAGGTTTGCACGGAATAATATAACCATTCCAGTGAAGGATGAGCAAGGCAATGAAATTGCAAATATAATAGCATCGACAGAAGATATGGTGGGTACTGGCACCCAGGCTAGGGCTAAGATCAAAAAAGTGCAGCTGAAGACAAGAGAGATCAATGCAGATTTTACCCCGACGGATTCAGCAGTTGGAAATGTATCTGTTGCAATAGATGTTGATTTGTCCGAGGTTCCGGTAGGCGCCTCAATAAAGATCAAGCCTACGCAGAACGTCAGCAAAGCCATGCGATATGGTTTTAATTTGACAGCAGAGAAGTACAATCTCACAATAGATGACATAGCCTACTCTGTCGATGTGAATAAATCAAATCTAGATGACAAGAATATCAGCCGTGCCAAAATCACCCTCAAAGTAAACAAAACATGGGTTAATGCTCACGGCGGCGCTCACAAATGCAGAATCTTCAGGGACGACCGTAAAGGAACAGCCGAAATGTTGAACACAAAGTATCTTGGAACTGACAATCAAGGAAGGTGCATATTTGAGGGCGATAGCGAGAAGGGGCTGTCAGTGTTTGCGCTTGCATCTGTTGAAGATAAGGAGACGCCAGGCTCCCAATCAACACCAGGTTTTGAGGCTGTATTTGCACTCGCCGGACTGCTGGCAGTAGCGTATCTGGCGCTAAAAAGAAGAGAGTAAAATCAACTCATTCTGGAGATTCCGGCAAAGCAGAGCTTCGCCTTACATTCAGAGTGAAACTCTGAACATTCTGGCGAAGAAAATTTCGCCTCACCGTCCAGAATCCTGATGCTGGAGATGATCACAATTCTATTTTTAACCTAGCCTTTTGAATAAAATCTACTCCAAGTATTACATTTATACCTTCTTCATCAATATCATCTGTATCAAAAGGTACATCAGAAACGCCTGCACTTATTGATGCCTTTTTACCACTCTCTATCTCTTTTATGATGAAATCTGCATATTTTGCCGTTAGCACGGTTTGGGATGCACACCTTGCCATAAATGTTCCATATAGTTTTGCTCCAACTTCATTAGCCACCTTTTCGCTAACCACAGTTTCATCTGCTCCAGTATCGACTATAGCTACCGTAATCTTCCTTTTGCTATTGAATGAAACCTCCACTGGCCTATATACTCTCCCCATGTTCACCGCCTGATAAAATATATATAAGCCTATCCCTTTTCCTGTAGTTACGCAAATCCCCAGATACAGAGACTTTATCTCCTTCCTGCGAAATCTCCAAATCAGGATAGACCTCCTTTATTTTCTTAGTTGCCTCTTCCTGTCTATCTTTTTCTATCTCAAATGAGATTTCCTTTATTTCAATCGTTCTCATTACCATTTACTTCCACCTTTGGATGACATGTATCTATATCGAGAATCATAAATCAAATTTCTCAGCAAATTCATTCTCAGAAATAGTCTCTCCTTCTTTCACTTCTTCAATTGACTTCAGTATTCTTTTTGCAGTTTCAGGGTTGCTGAGGATTTCCAGAGTTTCCATCATTCCTTCGTATTCCTCTACCGGAATTGCAATCATATCCTTTTCAGCCCTCGATATCGCAACCATGATTCAACCTCCTTGCTAATGGTTTATAAATCTGCCGAGGTTCTATATGGCTTTATAAAACATAAAACTTGGCACCTGATTGATTGCACTCGCCGGACTGCTGGCAGCCGCATGCTTGGCGTTAATAAAGCCAGAATAAAATAAAGAACCCATGCGAATCCATGCTTTTTTGAAGGCGCTGTTAACAGAATTCAGATTATTTTTGAAGGCGCCATTCATTATTAACAGAACTACGATTATTTTTGAAGGCGCTACCAACAGAACTACGATCATCCGGCGTGCCTTCAGCCCCTGTCCTCCCGCATCACCTTGCGCTCGTAGTAGTTCGACACATGGCTTACTGCCCTGAACGCATCTTTAAGATTGGAAAAGACGGGTATCCCCCTGTCAAGGAAGGTGCGCCTTGTCTTGCGCATCATTCTCTCGATATCAATGTATTCCAGTTCCTGTTTGATGTTTGGGCACACGAGGATGACCGGTTTGTTTGTAGTTTTTACGACCTTTTCAACTGCGTTTGCCAGACCCCTGTATGGCGTCACATCTTCGACCGATTTTGCGCCCAGGCTCCGGGAGATGGATTTGTAGTGGTAGAAAAGCTGAATCAGCATCTGAAGGTCTATCCGCTTATCTCCTGCTGCGTTTAATAGAACTTCTTTAAGTATATTCGGCGGGACATAGGGGTTTGCCACATCTACTGGGTTCGCTGCGCTTGAACCTGGTTTTGGAAGAACAGCCTCTATACTTTCACGGACATCTTTCTCCAGAGCGGGAATTGCCATCCCAAAGGATTCGGCAACATCACAGGCATCAACACCCAGGGCACCCCCTCCACCTATCACACTGACATTTTTATAGACTCTCCTGGGCAGTAGGGAGAATGCCAGACTTGTATGGACCAGCTCCCACAGGTCTCTCACCTGAACTGCGTTGCACTGCCTGATCACGGATTCCCATATTATCCTGTTCCCTCCCAGAGATGCCGTATGGCTTGCAACGGCCCTGTGTCCGGCATCAGAAAGCCCGCCCTTGTAGACGATTACTGGCTTCTCCGAGGCAGCGTTCTTCAGAACCCTGAAAAACTCCCTGCCGTCTTCCACACCCTCGATATACATGGATATGATCTGCGTTTCGGAATCTCTCCTGAAGTATTCAATTAGCTCGTTCTCCCTCAGGTCTGCGCCGTTTCCAAAGCTCACCACCTTGCTGAACCTGACTCCCATCCACTTTCCGATATGGGCAAAGTCTATCGCCAGTCCACCGCTCTGGGATAGAAAGGCAACAGGACCGCTTTCCCGTGAGAGATCCGGTCCCGGCAGGAGGGTGAGCCCGCTCTTCGGACAGTATATCCCAAAACAGTTAGGGCCAAGCACCCTGATGCCATTTGATGCTACCCGCTTTATTTCCTCCTCCAGGGCGGCACCCTCGGGCGTCCCAAGCTCTTTAAAGCCGGCAGAAAGTATCTCAGCTCCTGCTGCACCTTTTTTTCTGCATTCTTCGAGCGCCTGCGGCACGAGATGGGCGGGCACGGCAATTATTGCAAAGTCTATCTCCTCGGGAATATCGTCGACAGTCTCATATATCTTCAGGCCGGCAAATTCCCCTCCCTTTGGATTAACGGGATATATTTTACCCTTGTACCCTATTGCAAGGAGCGAAAGAAGTATACCGTTCCCAAAGCCAACCCCTCTGGACGAAACCCCGATAATGGCGAGTCTTTGGGGATTGAAGATTCCCTCAAAATCGGTGCCATCGACGGCATATTTATTTTCGCAGGCCATCTGTGTTCCCTCTTATAATTGTGTTATTCGGGGTCAGGGTACCGGGCTGAACGGCGCATCAACAGTGCATTGCTGAACAATTAATTGCCGAATGATTATGCAGAACATAAATTCCACGCTGAGGGGAGGATTCGAACCCCCGCGTTCCAGAGGAACACCGGTTATCCTGCAAATGAACGGGTTCCGCTACAGCAGTATGCCCGACTCAAGACCGGCGCCGTAGGCCACTTGGCTACCTCAGCACACGATTTTATCCATCTTAATCTATTACCCCTGTTCCTAATATCAACCTACATTTTCTATCTATCTCGGATTTAAATATGTTGGGTTTAGGAAATACCGTTAAATTCGCTATTATCGGGACTAAACGTAAGATTTCAGACATGCCATTGGTCTATTGACCAGTGTTTCTTCACATATCAACCGCTCCGCTATTCCCATAGGCTTGAAGAAATAACGGCGGTTTAACTGGGCTTTGCTGCCCCCGGCAAGCCGTTCCATATCCACCTTTCAGCGGACTTTGTTAAATCGCATTATGCCGTACCTGTTTTGTTCTGGGTGCGCTTATCAGGCGATTTGTGGATAGTCCAAACTACACGCCACAGTTACCAAGCTGTTTATTCGAAAGAAATCGAAGTAAAAAGAACTTGATTTTTGTACTATCCACCAACCTCAAAGTGGTTTAACGTTTTGTGCTTGTTTCCCCTTCTCAGTTTGCACGGAATCAAATGATACGCGGTCCTCATCATTTATAGAAGCTTCACCATCTATAGACGTGTAATGCACAAAATAGTCGTCTCCATCATCACCGTTGATGAAGCCGAATCCTTTTTTCGTGTTAAACCATTTAACTGTTCCATCCATTTTGTTATCCTCCACCTAGAGCAACACAAAGAAAAAAGGGCTATCCCTGCAGGGTTAACCCTCTTACCCCACATCACTCTAAACGTACATCAATAAGTTGAACACATATATAAAGATTTATGTAAATGATTTTACTGTCTGCGCAATTCCACTGTCCGGGCGCCTCTCTGCAGGGTGTCATTCTTCCGGTCCCCATCTTTTGTACAGGTTGTGCTCTATGCCGAGCAGGTCGAGTGCCCTGCCAGCAATGAAATTGTAGATGTCATCCAGCACTTCAGGGCGGGGGTAGAATGCAGGCGATGCCGGCAGGATGCTTGCGCCAGCCTGCTTAACTCTCAGGAGGTTCTCTATGTGTATCAGGCTCAGCGGCGCCTCTCTCGGCACCAGGATGAGCCGCCTTTCTTCCTTCAGGCACACGTCTGCTGCACGTGTTATAAGGGTATCTGCATATCCCACGGCAATGCCTGAAAGCGTTTTCATGCTGCACGGCGCCACGATCATTGCATCGAACGTGTGGGAGCCGCTTGCTATGGGCGCATCCATCTCGTCATTCTCGTGAACGCGGTCCGCAAGAGCGCGTATTTCATCTGTTCTCAAATCCGTTTCAATCTCCAGTATCTTCCTGGCGGCATCAGACATTATCAGCGCCGTCTCAGCCTTGCCTTTCAGCGATTCGAGGATTCTTACCCCGTACATTATTCCGCTTGCGCCGGTCATTGCAACAACTATGCGCATCAGCATCATCACGCCCCAATTTCTTTTTGTCCGTTTTGCCGCACTGCAAGGTTGTATAGTGCGAGCGTCGCGTGTACTGCCTCCTCAAGGCGCACGGTCTCTGTTCCCTGACCCGGGATGGCGTTGTACATGTGCTCCGAAAAATCAGATGTTTTGCACCCTTCTCCGGAGAGTATTTCCTCCACACCCCTTGCGGGTGAACCGAAAACGAACACAATGCCATTTGATTTACTGCTTATCTGCCCAAGGTCACGTATTGAAACCTCTTTGCCTTTTCTCGATGTGAATACTATGGTCGAACTGCCGCGTTTTTTCAACATCCCGCTCATTGACGGAACAATTCTGACCTCGTATCCCCAGTAGTCAGGCACTTCAGATCTGGGTACCAGCTCTACTTTTAACGGATTGTTAGATATTATCCGGGTTGTTACGCGCCCCCCCACCTTATACTTTGTATTGGGCTGCTTTACTGCAGATGCTCTTCGGTCGAGTCCGATATCTATACTCATACCTCTTTTTGAACTAATGTCTTTAATCAAACCTTCACGGTATTCACCCTCACGCAGTTCGGAAATGCGCTTTTTGAGCGGGTGGTGCGGCGTCCTTAGAGGAGGGACAACGCCGGCATATTTCAACTCGTCGATCAATCCAAAGAGGGTCTTCCGCATGTACTGGGGAGTCTCTAAATACCGCAGCATGGTTTCCATGAAGTAGGTATCGTCATACTCTTTGTCCTTGTATATTATGATCTCTTCCACTCCGTATATGCATGCAGATCTTGCTATCTGACCGACCTTGTAAGCTCTTATCCGATTATCCTTTGTCCCCATCGTCAGGGAACTGGGTATCATTATGCTGAGCACGTTCTACTCACGTCCCCATGGATATGTTTTTCTCCCGCTTGCGTCCCGCCTGTACTTTCCCAGCTCGCTTCCTACGAGTTTATCCCCCGTGAAAACAGGACCTTCACAGCAAACCCGCAGACCGTCAGGGTCGATGCAGCAGGCTCCGCATAATCCTACTCCGCACTTCACATACCTGTGGAGGCTCATCTGCAGCGTACTCTCGATCCCCCTTTCCGCGCACATATCCAGCACCCCCCTCATCATGAGCTCGGGGCCACATGCGTACAGCTGGTCGTACTCCTCAAGATTGACATCTTTCATCAGTTCTGTCACGGGTCCCAGGTACCCCTCCGTTCCATCATCCGTTGCGGTCATCAGTTCTCCGACGGCTTTGAAGCGCTCCACGAATATCAGATCGCTTACGGTCTTTGCCCCCAGAAGCGCCGTTACTTTAATACCTCTGGAAGCGCACGCTTCTGCCAGCGGCGCCAGCGGGGCTGCACCCACACCACCTGCGATTATGAGTATATCGCTTCCCTTGATGCCGAAGCCGCTTCCGTATGGTCCACGCAGCCCAATTATGTCTCCCGGCTTCATGCCAGTAAGCACTCTGGTAGCCTCGCCAACATTCTGGATGGTTATCGCATTATAACTTGAGAGAGCCATAGGCACCTCATCCAGGCGGTGCACCCATACCATGACGTACTGCCCGGGCATCGCTCTATCCAGCATGGGTGCATCAAAGCAAAGCGTGCAGACATCGTCCGCTTCTTTCCGCACTTCTGTTACGGTTGCTGGTATGGGTTTCAATTGCAGGAACCAACTCCGGTTGCTCATCATGTTTTTCGGTGTGCAATCCCCCTCATCGCCTCGAGGGTCATGCCCTTTTCCTCAAGATATGCCTTGATGCCAGTTTCAATCTCCCTGAAGATGTCAATATTATTGTGGAGCGCCGAGCCGACCTGCACAGCGGCCGCTCCAGCCATTATAAATTCAACTGCATCCTCCCAGCCTGCTATACCTCCGACACTTATGACCGGGATTTTTAACGCTTTGTACAGGTCGTATGTGCATTTCAGCGAGATTGGTTTTATAGCGGGACCAGACAGCCCGCCAGTGATATTTCCCAGTATGGGCATTCCAGTGTTGATGTCAATCGCCATTGCAGGCACCGTGTTTATTGCCACAACCGCATCCGCACCGTTTTTCTCGGATATAATGCCGAGTTCGGTGATTTTGTCCACGTACGGCGGTAACTTCACCCAAACAGGTATTTTCACAGATCCTTTCACGCTTCGCACTATATCAGCAAGCAGGTCAGGGTCAGAGCATATGCTGGCACCGTATCCTCTTTCTGCATGGGGACAGCTGACATTCAGCTCCAGCGCATCCGCGCCCCCCATCAGTCTTGCAGCCCCGGAAAACTCTTCCGCATTCCTGCCGATGACGCTTGCTATGATCGGAACGCCCGCCTCTCTTGCCGCATCCATCTCATCAAGGAAGGCTGCGCACGAAGGGTTCGGAAGCCCCATCGCATTCAGAAAGCCGCAATCGACTTCCACGAGGTTGGGCCCGGGATGACCCTCAGAAGGCTGTACGCCCAGCGACTTTGTGACGACTGCCCCTGCCCCGCTTACCGCAATTCTTCTGAGGGAAGTTCCGGTAGTTCCAAGTACGCCTGCAGCCAGCATTGCCGGACTTCTCACTTTCAGTCCCGTGACTTCAGTACTTATATCCGTCATTTATACCTCTGGTACATATATCGAATGATATGGTCAATGGTGTAAGGTTTTTTGATAACACCTGTTGGTTGATGCGTGGGTTAACGTTGCATAATTACATCATCAGCTCCTGCGCCCTATCTTGAGTTAATTTTATTTAATGATAACCCTTAAATATGCTCCGTTGTAATTTAATTTGACGAGGTTGACATTTACATGATTGGCATGATTCTCTGCGGCGGTTACGGAAAGCGCCTCCGCCCAATGACTCTTCAGGTGCCCAAGCCGTTAATAGAGCTGAGGGAAGGATCCGATTACACGATTCTCGACAAACAGCTGTTCGAATTTCAGGTGTCAGGCATCAAGAACGTGGTACTCCTTGCGGGATATCTCGGCGATAAGATAGAGGAGCGCTATGGCAGCAGGTACGGCGACATGCAGATCGGTTATGTGATAGAGGACCAGCCGCTTGGAACTCTGAATGCCATAATAAGCGGCATGGACTGTGTTAAGGGCGAGGACGTAATCGTGCGGAACGGCGACGTGGTCGCTGATATCAACCTGAAAGATATGATAGAGCACTACCATACCTCCGGTATGCCCGCGATGATGTTCATCACGCGCATGCGCAGCCCGTATGGTATTGTGGAGCTTGGCGAATCACGCATCAGATCATTCAGGGAGAAACCCATGCTCGACTACTATATAAACGGTGGAATTTACTGCCTTTCAGCAGATATAAATCTCACTGACTTCAGGGGTGGAGAACCAGCAGGTGTGGGCAAGCCGCTTAATATAGAGAACAGGGTCTTCCCGAGGCTTGCCAGCGAGGGCAATCTGGGATACTATATGGAGGAAGGCCTGTTCTGGACATCAGTTGACACCACAAAGGAGCTGGAGGAGGTGCGTAAGGAGTACTCCAACCGCGTGGACAAGCCGTGGGGCTTCGAGAAGACGCCGGTCAGCACCGAAAAGTACCTGATAAAGGAGCTCTTCATAAAGAGAGGTTACAGTACATCGCACCATATGCACAAGGAGAAAGACGAAACCCTGTATATTATAAGCGGCACGGGAAGCGTTCTATTCGATGACCATGTGGAAGAATTCTCGCGCAATGATGCAATCAGAATCTACCCGGAAACTCCGCACACGATACAGGCTATCGAGGACACCACGATACATGAGGTTTCCACGCCGCACCCAGATGACACGATAAGAATCGAGGACTTTTATCCCCGCCTCAAGAAGCTCAAAAATTGAAGGGT
The DNA here is from genome assembly GCA_030605385.1 of Methanobacteriota archaeon. Taxonomy (GTDB): domain Archaea; phylum Halobacteriota; class Syntropharchaeia; order JAUWIL01; family JAUWIL01; genus JAUWIL01. The sequence continues at coordinate 821 of JAUWIL010000072.1, read as the reverse complement.
CTTGTAAATGTCTACACACCTTTCCTTGAGCCGCCTGAACCACCACCTTCAAACATACTCTTGTACTCCATTGACAGTTTCGTATACGTCTCTGCGCCCATACGGATTGACTTCAGTGCGTTATCATCCAGCTTTTTAACCATCTTTGCAGGACTGCCGACGTACAGCGCTCCCGACTCGACGACTGTGCCGGATGTTACAACTGCGCCTGCACCCACTATGGAATTATCCTCGATGACCGCACGATCCAGTATGCAGCTCCCAAATCCAATGACTGCATAATCTCCAACCTTTGCACCGTGTATCACCGCGTTGTGACCGGCTGTCACATAGCTCCCTATCTCACATGGAAAACTGCCGCAGTGGATTGTGCAGCTATCCTGGATGCTCGTGTGCCTGCCGATTCTGATTGGTTGAAGATCGCCCCTGATGGACGCAAAGTCAAATACTCCTGTCATCTCCCTGATCTCAACATCACCCGAGATAAAGCATCTTGGACTGATGTATGCGGACGCATCTATCTTCGGGCTTTTATCTTTAAAATCAACGACGGTCATATCATAGACACCTTTTATCCAGTAATTAAAATTCGGCTATGTTTGCACAAAGATTTTTAAACATGTTTGCGGAACGAAGTTCTATAACAGTATAAAACACGCAGTGTTTTAGACATGTTTGCAAAATCAAAGGTTTTGCAACCGTACGAAACGCAGAGCGTTTCGGACATGTTTGCAAAACGAACTTTTGCAACAGTATGAAAAGCGAAGCTTTTCAGACATGTTTACAGAGCGGAGCTCTGTAACCGTATGGAAGCGGAGCTT
>JAUWIL010000066.1 GCA_030605385.1 Methanobacteriota archaeon | reverse complement strand
TAGACCAGTGGCATGTCTGAAAAACCTACGGTTTTTCATACGGTTACAGAATCTCTGATTCTGTAAACATCTAACTGGCCAGTGGTTCTGCACACTAATTCCACCAGTCCTAACCCTCAGTCAATAGAACTGGTGGAATGTCGGTTTAAACAGTGGGTAAGAGTATAAAAAGAAGTATACAGGGGGAGGTAAATTGCGATTACAAAATTGATATCCTATGAATCGGCTATTATCTTATTCTCTTATCTTATTCTCTTATCTTATTCTCTCCACGATACCATCAAAGTGCGAATCAAAGCTTAAAATCCGGTCTATGTCATATTCTCTCATAACCGCTATAGATACTGCATCCGTAAAACTGATGTTTCTATCAAGGTATTTCATGAAGATTTCCATTGCACTCTCGAACAGAACTTCTCCAACGAATACCATCTCGACTCTCGGCGAGAGAATGGTGTCCGAAACATCCTTGATCACACCCATGTTTTTGGTTCGCATCAGTGCCAGGGTCACAGACTCATCGTAGATATAGTCGGAAGTATATAGCTGCCCACATTTTCCCTTCAGCGCATCCCTCATCAAGGCGTCCGCTATCTTATTGTGGTTATCTCTCCTGTTCCTGTATGCTATGAAAACCCCGGTGTCGATGAATGCAGTCATATGTAGAGGTACCTGTCCACTTTTGTAGCATCTGTGCTGACGCCCCAGTCTATGGCTTCTTTCCACGCCGGATCTCTTTCAAGTGGGGGAAGCTTCTTACTTCTGCAGATCTCATCCTTATGCTTCAGCGCCAGACTCGAGATTGTCTCAACGACTCCCTGCAGGCTAATCTTCTCCCCTGTTTTTATCGTTATCTTTGCCTGTAGCAGGTCAAGTTTTTGCTTTGTTTCATCCGATACCTTTATGCTTGTTGTCATAATTGTAAGTATACTTTTCTACTTTTTATACTTTTCTACTAAAAAGGTTTGCAAGAACTCAAAAATCTGAGGGCGCTATCCTGAGAGTTCCAATAAAGTGCCTTCACCATTCAGCGCATTCAAATTTTGAAGCCCAACATTGTTTGGAGACAGTTTGAAGGCATCTACCCACTCTATTCTGCCCATCCTAGCACACAGGACTGGATCAGGCTGGACAGGACTGGATCAGACGCGCTGGGGACAGATGACAGGAAGGCCATCTTTGTATGCAAGCTGTTCGAAATAAATTTCTCCACATGCATCTCATTCCTAATCGCCGTGGAGGAAAAGGAATACCTGTCAAAAGATGACGCTCATCTCAAATTAGGGCAACTGCAGAGAGTGGGGGAGATATACCAGTGAAGAAGTAGACTTTGCTAAAAAACAAATTGGAGGTAGTTGAAATGCAAAAGACCGTTTCTGTAAGATTCGGAGAAGAGGATATTGATTGGATTAGCCTCTTCGCTACCGAGAGGAATAAGGACAAGTCCGAGGTGATACGGGAGATATTCAAAGAAGGAAGAATTATGCATGCAATCCTGGAATACGAAACAGGAAAAGTCAGCATAACAAAAGCTGCGGAGATCGCCGGAAAGAGCCTATCAGAGTTCATAGACATCCTTGTAGAGAGGGGTATCCGCACCAACATCGAGCTTGAAGATGTCGTGCAGGGCTACAAAAACCTGATCGCGCTGATCCAGTAGAACATTCTCAAAACACCGGCTTCTCATACTCCTCCTTGTAGAGCTTGTAATCTATGTCGCCGAGTTCGTCCTGGATTTCGACTTTCCCCTCTGCCCCCAAGATTATGCGCTTTGCCGTAAATCAATTTGACTTTGCGTTTCCCGGCTTCTGCCCTGAATCCTCCTGCAGATTTATTGTGCCGCGCCAGCCTATACTCAACTCGGGCTCACCGTTCAAACCCGTTCTCGCGCTCGCATCCGTTATCCTGACCTTTGTTCCTATGTCCATACTGTTTATCAGGTCCGCCTTCTCATCCCATAACGAGATCCGTATGCGCCCTGTGCCGTCACTTACATGTATGCCTGCCACCCTCCCGGGCGCGCCGTCCTTCTTGGTGAAATCCCTTGCAAGCTCGATGCCGGTCACGTTCCCCTGTATGCTGTGTATACCGCCGGATTTCACGTCTGCTATGTCAGATATTTGCTCCCTGTATTCCACGACCCTGTCGCTTTTCGACACGCTTCCCATGTTTCCCACATGAAGCTCTATGGAGCCGTAGCCCGTTTTTGTATATGCATTTGATATCTCTATTGTCTCGCCAGCGCCGATTCCTACTGCTTCATCCGCCTCATCCCCCCATATCACAAGCCGGATACATCCGGTCTCATCACCTATGCTTACATTCAAAACCTTCCCGGTTGTGCCGTCCTTTCTTGTGAATTCTCTTGGCTGACTCGTTTCCAGTATCTTTGCCGTAAGGTTTACTGACTGCATTGCGTCCTCTAATTCACTTATACTACATTTGACTCCGCCGACCGCTTTATCCGGTGTCTGGCTGACCGCGGCAGCGCCTTCCCCTGATTCGCCGATTATGTTAAGTGAGCCGCCTCTCCCAACGCTGACTTCGAGCCAGCTGTAACCTGACTTTACCCTGCCGCATATCCCAAGCTCACTTCCAATCTGTATAGCTCCGGTCTTGACATAATCGGCAAACTCATCCCAGAGAACTACGCGGATCGAACCCGTCTCGTCGTACAACTCGAGATTTGCAACCCTGCCTACTGATCCATTATTCCTGCTGAAATCGCGCACAGACACTACCTGCGACAGCTCTCCTGTAAAGCGCACCTCGCCAGAATCTTCAGTAATGTCACCAATACGCGTGCTCTCCTCCCCAACGTTAATCCCCAGATCATGCATGACAAGCAGGGAGGCAGTGTATTCGTCACACAAACCCCCCATAAGCTCTATCTTCTCCCTTATCCTATCCATGAATTCATCCATGCTAAGCTGGTCTTTAACCTGCTCATGGAAGTCAGTGATGCTCTCGTTCATCAGAAAATAAGATTAGTATTCGAATGCATATAAGCTTGACTTGATGAACATGAAATTAAAGCCCATATTCTGCAGGGTATAATGCCGCTCTTACAACTTAAACTTCGCTTTGAAATATGTGTCCTTAACGCTCTTTGCCTTCTCTTCTGCCCATTTCTCCAGACCCATTCTTTTGATCAGGCACAGGTTGAATACCTTGGTGTTGTGCGGAAGCAGAGATGCCTTATCTGCATAGGGGTGGAGGTGGTCACAGGGAAAACCAGGGCACTCGGAGCAAAAGTTGAGACCTTTTTCACTGGCACATGCATACACATTGCAAGGAGACTTCATACCGAGAAATACGATAGTGCCGCCCTCATCACGGCACCCCCTGCACATTGCCTTTTCCACCTGAATGTGCAATCTTTCCGCTATCTTCTCCCGCAAGCCTGCATTCGTGACTGCCGCGTACATGAGGCAGTTGAAACAATCCAGTCCGCACGGGGCTGTCATCCTTTCATAATCCATAATCAATTCCACCAATAAGCTGTAATGGGTTATTCGTCATGCGCAGTCTAAAACTTATCGGTGTTCTTATCTTGCAAAAGCAAAGCTTTTGCGAAATATCTGAAGGCTTCGCCTTCAGAGATATCCACTCAAAAAAACTTCCCAGTACTCACCTTAGTGAGCCATTCGTCAAACGTTTAGTATACAGCCGTATTTCCGCGCTACCAAAGCTACTGTGAATTTGCAAATTTGCAGTGCACAAACCAACCAGATATAGCCAATGAGATGCAAGGTAGTTGATGATATAAGGCAGTAAGGTGTTAGTAAAAACAATGAAGTAGCAAGGTGTTAGTAAAAACAATGAGGTCAGGACTAATCCCCACAATGGCTGCAATATCCATTCTGACAATATCAACAATGGGCTGTACAGGCATTGCTGAAGAGACTGTTACGAACTTGAGAATAACAAGTGCCCCCAATGATGTGGTATTCCGGCAAATAAAGGGTATTGACCCGACAATGGATCCGAATGTGCGCTGGAATCATATGCCGCTGAATGTGTATATAGATGAAAATGCCGCAGGCGTTAAAAACTACAAATCCTCATTTAAGCAGGACGTTATAAAATCACTCGTAAGCTGGCAGACTGGGACAGGCAATGTAGTTTCCTTCCAGACTACGAAAAATCTGGATAACGCAGACATAATCATACGGTGGGTAAACGAACTCGATACTTCTGACAATGAGAGAATGGATGACGGTCTCGGAATAGCATATATAGCCGTGAGCAATACCAGTCGTTACAATATAATAAAGAATTCCGATATACAGCTGTTGACACAGCACTCGGGCAGCCCGCTCACCAGCGCAGATATGCAGAACATCGCATTACATGAAATAGGTCATGCGCTTGGGTTAGCCCATAAAAGCGGTAGCGATATAATGAATCCTTACCTGACGACCGGGCAGATCACACCCCTAAAACTCTCGGCAGGCAACGTGAATACCCTGAAGAAATTGTACGAGGGGTCCGCTAAGCCTGACCTGGCAATACCTGCTGCTGGGACTGCAATAAGTATGAACAGGACTAGCTTGATGATACTGGATAAATATACGCTAAACGTAGACTTGAAGATTCACAACTACGGCATAGTCGACGTACATGATGTTGAAATAGAGGTTCGTGCGGATGGCAAAACCGTCAACACCGACGTACTGGATGAGATACCTCTCGGCGGCGGCTTGCACATGCTGGTGCAGGGCATGCCAGTGGATTGCATAACGGAGACGACGAATATTCAGGTGATAGTTGACCCGTACAACAAAATAGAGGAAATTGACGAAAACAATAACCAGATAACTGCCATGATAGACTGGATTGACAGGGTATCCTCTTGAAAAACGTGCTTAAGTGCAACAATATTTATTAGGGTTCCAAGTATATAGTGTGAGTGAAATAGCGATTGTGTGCAGTGCTGACCATAGATTTATTCGTTAAAATTAATTAGAATCCTGTAAGGTGAAAAAAGGTCATGAAGGTTCATTCATTTGTTGTAATGCCCAACCTTCCGCCTGAGCTGGAGAAACTTCGAGAGCTTGCGATGAACCTGTGGTATGGCTGGAACTGGGATGCAATACAGCTTTTCATCAGAATCGATCCAGAACTATGGACTGCATCCTACCAAAACCCCATCAAGCTGCTTGGAACTGTCTCACAGGAAAAACTGATAGAACTGTCCGAAGATGATAGTTTCATCGCACATCTCGACCGTGTTTACGATTCTTTCACAAGATATATGAGCAGTTCCGCATGGTTCGAAAAACAGTATTCCGGGAAAAAGGATGTTAAAATTGCCTACTTCTCTGCCGAATATGGCATTAGAGAGAGTTTGCCCATATATTCGGGCGGATTGGGCATACTTGCAGGGGATCATTTGAAGTCTGCAAGCGACCTTGGCATACCTCTCGTTGCGATAGGGCTCCTGTACAGCCATGGGTACTTCAAGCAACTCCTGAACAGAGACGGCTGGCAGGAGGAAAAGTATCCCGTCAACGACTGGTATAACATGCCTGTAACGCTTGAAAAAGGCAATGATGGAAATCCCATAAAAGTATCTGTTGACTTTGACGGAACGACCGTATATATGCAAATATGGCGCGTGCAGGTTGGACGCGTGCCTTTATACCTCCTTGATACAAATGTGCCTGAGAATTCTCCCGAACAGCGCGTGATAACCGGTCAGCTCTACGGCGGAGACCGCGACATACGAATACAGCAGGAGATTGTACTCGGGATCGGGGGTGTGCGCGCCCTCAAAGCACTCGGTATAGAACCATCTGTTTACCATATGAATGAGGGGCACTCGGCACTACTCGTACTCGATAGGCTGCGCGACCTCATAGAGGCACATGGACTCAGTTATGGAGAAGGGTCTGAGCTGGTTTGGGCATCCAACGTGTTCACAACTCATACCGCCGTGGGAGCAGGCAATGAGTGGTTCAAACCAGACCTGTTAAAGAAATATCTGGGTAACTTTGTCACCTCCCTGGGCATGAAATGGGTGGACTTTCTTGCCATGGGTCGTGTAAATCCCGAAGATCAAAACTCGGAGTTCTGCCTCACAGTGCTGGCACTTAAAATGTCTGCCAGAAGTAATGGGGTAAGCCGGCTGCATGGAGAAGTAACGCGCAACATGTGGAAGGGAGTATGGCGCGGCCTAAACGAGGATGAAATACCAATAACAAGCATCACCAACGGCATACACCCACACACATGGATTAACCACAATCTCGTAGACCTCTTATTGACATACCTTGGCCCTGCTTATATGGATGAGTCCTGGAACTTTGATTTATGGGATAACATCGATAATATTCCCGATATGGAATTATGGAGGGTTCATCAGAGACGCCGCGACAGACTGACCTCATTCATCCGCAAACGGCTCGGGCAGCAGCTTATCCGACAGGGAGCGAGTACGGGAGACGTCAAAGCTGCGGATAATGTGCTCGATCCCCATGCCCTAACTATAGGTTTTGCGCGAAGATTTGCCACATACAAACGGGGTGCACTCCTGTTCACAGATATCGATCGACTTGACAAGCTTGTCAATAATCCCGAAATGCCAGTACAGTTCGTATTTGCCGGCAAGGCGCATCCCCGCGATACCGAGGGTAAGAATCTTATCCGCTCAATCGTTCATCACTGCAAAAGTGAGCGTTTCCGTCACAGCATTGTCTTCCTCGAAGACTATGATATTAACATGGCAAGATACCTTGTCAAGGGCGTTGATGTATGGCTTAACGCTCCACGAAGACCGCTTGAGGCTTCGGGAACGAGTGGTATGAAGGCTTCCATAAATGGTGCGCTCAATGTCAGCAGCCTTGACGGGTGGTGGGATGAGGGTCACAGTTCCGATGCCGGATGGGCGTTCGGCCGCGAGGAACTCTATGAAGATTACGGCGAGCAGGACTGGATTGAATCACATGAGTTGTATGATATCCTTGAGAGAGATATCGTACCAAGGTTCTATGATCGTGAGCACAATCTGCCCCGCGATTGGATAAGTATGATGAAAGAATCCATGAAGTTGATTGGAAAACATTTCAATACCCACCGCATGCTAATCGAATATGTTGAAAAAACGTATATGCCTGCAAGTACCAATTACGCCGAACTGACCAAAGATAGTTTCAGCGGTGCCAGGGAACTGTGTGCATGGAGAGAAAGGCTGATCAGGCAATGGTCAAAGATTGAAATTGAGTCGGTAGATGCTGAAATGCCGCCCAACATGACGGTTGGGTGTGACTTATCCGTAAATGCGAAGATTCTGCTTGGGGAGTTGATGCCTGATGATATATCTGTTGAGCTGGTCACCGGTACGCTTGGACCTGATGGGAGCATGCTGAACAGCTGCGCCGTTCCCATGACTCCGGTAGGAGAGGGAGATAATGGTGTCTACACCTTCCACACCAATATCCAATGTGATGCGAGCGGCTTATGCGGTTATTCTCTGAGAGTTCTCCCGCATCACAAGTATCTTGCACACAACAAGCTGCCAGGTCTTGTAATCCTCGAGAAATAGCATACATTACTCTGATTCAAGTTCAGCTTCAGGTTCAAGCTTTCGCAAGCCTTTCAGCATCTCGTTCAGCCTATCCACAAGCTGGTCTATGTTCTCTCCCGTGAGTGCAGATACTCGCAGGTCAACCTCCAATCCTTCCAACCGGTGTACGTGATTCTCTCCCAAACTTGCGATATCTGCCTTGTTCGCTATTACAATGATGGGCTGGCTGAACTCTGATCTTATCTGTCCCAGCAGATTATTCTGATCTCTTGCAAGATATCCACAGGTTTCAGTGATATCCAGCATGAACACGACTATGTCTGCCAGATGCTTGAGTGCAGATATTGCCTGCATCTCTATCTTGTTTCTCTCACTCAGGGGGCGGTCCAGCAGGCCCGGGGTGTCTATGACCTGACACCTCCCGCATTCCAGCATTATATGCCCTACGTGTACGCCTTTCGTTGTAAAAGGGTATTCGGCTACCTCGGGTCGAGCTCTACTCAGCTGTCTAAGGAGGCTTGATTTTCCCACATTAGGGTATCCTGCTATAACAATGCATGGGTCTTCGTCGTTTATGGCTGGCAGATTACGTATGATATTTCTTGCCTCGTTCAAAAACACCAGATCTTTGTTTATCTCGCGCAGTACTGATGTTATCCTGCCGTACATATGCCTGCTCACTTCGGAAGGAGTGTCACTTCTACGAATCCTGCCCCGAGATTCTTTGTAGATTTTTTTCACCTGTTTTGCAGCCCAGCTGAGTGATGCAAGTGATATGCGGAGCCTGTCTATGTCAAGCAGTATGTTTACCAAGTCCCTGTAGAATCCCGGCATTGAGTCGAAGCTCGGAAAACGCCGTACTATATTGCGCAGATTGTCTGATATTATGTTGGATGCCGTGGTGGCTGCAGCTAATTCCGCCCCAACCGTGCCGCTCTTACGCGACCTCTTTGCCCTGGATGCCCGCCTAAGCGCCTTATCTATAAGCTCGTCAGCTGTCGGTACTGTCGGTATGTCCTCCAGACGCATCACTGGAGACTTTTCCCCAATGATTATAAGCGTATTAGATATGTCATGGATGTGCATCATGAATGTGCCGCCAACACTTCCCTATTCCCGGGTTGCATCAACTCCCAATGAACTCCCAACGATTATAAGTTGAATGCTCTGGCATTGCCAACTTGTCGAACTGAAAGTTCGACTGCCTTGCAAAATTGAAAATTTCGCAAGGCTTCCAGATATCTCGTGGAGCTTTGCCCCACGCTGTTTAGCGGAATCTGAGATTCCGCCAGATTACCATAAATATAATCGCATATGTCTGTTGCTAATAAAAGCCCGCCACCCATAGTTAATATTCCCAATTTGAATGGCGCAATAGCTTTATATAGAACATCAATAATTTATAGTGTGGAATTAAGACACGGAGTGATATACATGGAACTCGTGCCCATTCAGAGAGAAATACTGCTTGCATTGATCAGCATCTACCATAAGACTCATATTGCAGTCAAGGGTGCCGAAATCGCCGACCTCATTGACCGCAATCCAGGTACTGTGCGAAATCAGATGCAGGCATTAAAGACATTGCGCCTTGTCGAGGGTGTGCCCGGCCCAAAGGGAGGTTATAAAGCCACAGCCAGAGCCTACGAGGTAATGGCTATCGGCTCAGATGATGGCGATGTGCATGTACCTGTACATAAAGATGGTGAACTGGTAGATGACCTCACAGTTGAGAACTTTAACTTTACCACCCTGCGCAATCCCATGACCTGCAGAGCGTCAATAAAACTCATTGGAAATATAAGAGACTTCAAGCCAAGTGATAAGATCGAAATAGGTCCCACGCCTGTCAATAACACTATAATAAGGTGCGAGGTTGAGGGACGCGATGATACCCAAAATGTCCTTTTGTGCACTGTTTTGGATATGATATCTCTCCCAACGAAACCTGTGAAAGATTATATGGATTACGGTCTGGTACCCATACCTGCGAATTCGTCCCTTCAGGAGGCTTCGCGCCTGCTGCTTCAGAATGATGTGCGCTGCGCCCCGCTAATGGAGAAGGGAAAGGTTGTAGGTATCACATCCTTCCGTGATGTGTGCAAAGCTCTTGCAAAAGGCGATATCACATCGAACATCGGTGATTATGCCCGCAAGGATGTGATATCAATCGAGGGTGATAGACCGTTTTCCGAAGCTCTGGGAATAGTTGGCAAGCACGGTATCGGCAGCCTGCTGGTTACCGAGAATGGTGCCCCAAAAGGTCTGATAACCCGCACCAAGATTCTAAGCGAGCTTTCTGCCCGCAGCGCCTAATACTTGACGAAAGCAGAGCTTTCGGTTGTCTTCATGGACTCTCAATTCTTTATGTATACTGCCCTGCCGTCGTAATCGATTCTGCGTATTCTGTGGTAGGGTATACTTGTATCCCCCAACTGCATAAAATATCCGCCAAGTGATGTTATCATATTTCCCTTGATGGTCATCCTGTTGCCCGGGGCGCCTCTGTGCACGTACTCAACGGTACACTTCTTCATTTCAAGTCCCCGCCATTTAATTTCGTTCAGCACCTCGCGGGGGCTTATGCCGCCCCTTATCCTCACGTTATCCTTATTCACACTGCCTTCATCCAAATCGATATTTAGGTCAGATTGCTGGCACCCGGGCTATACTGCTGATGCTATGGTGAGCCATACTGCCGATGCTATGGTTGTAGCTAGATAAAAAAATAAATCTCATTTGAGGTTGATTACCAGCCAATTCGGCTGAGTTGTGTCAACCCCAAACTTACGATTCAGGTAATTGAACTTCCCACTATTCCTTTGGCGGCCAATATGTCTTCATCCAGCCTGGTATCTGACCCGAGTCCTGCGGTCCGACAAGCACCCTCCAGCCCGTCTCATCCTCGGTCTCTCCAGAGATGCGCGCCGCCATTCCCGGAATTACCAGAGTTTTATGTTTTACCCCGCCAAGCCCGTCTGCAACTGAGTCCATGGCATCTTTCACCTTACTGGCTGTTAGCTGCCCGCCCGAAACGGCTGCCTCAACACCGATACCGTCAGTGTTAACCACGATAAGACGTGAGTCCACTCCATTTGACTCCAGATCACTCTCAACCGTGTAATATGTGAGTGCGAAATTGGTAGTCATGAATACCGGGCTGTTCTCATCAGGTGAGCCGATCTCCCTCAGACCTGCTTCGACCGATACGGGTCTCCTTGGATCAGTGTAGACGTTATCGCGCAGTATAAGCATCCCCATAAGAGCATACGGCTGTTCTGCCGGTGATGAATGCATTATCATCAGGTCGCCGTACTTTATGGTGAACGTTAGCGCAAGAACTGTTTCCCAGTAAGCCGCCTCAACAGGGTCTTTATGCACCAGCCATGAAGTGAAAGGCGTACACATGACCGGTGGTCTGAATTCCGGCTGCTCCTCGACTATGCCTGCTATGCGCACCTGCACGAAGTTGGAGAAGGTTTTCATGAGGTCCTTGCCGTTTGGGTATGTACCCGGGTCCAGAATGATGTCCTT
>JAUWIL010000071.1 GCA_030605385.1 Methanobacteriota archaeon | reverse complement strand
CATATTAAGTACGATATTTGCAAATTCAAGCACACTGATCTCATTTGGGTTCCCGAGGTTGATCGGATCGGAAAAGCTGGATACAGCCGCCCCGTATATCCCATCTACCATATCGGACATATAGCAGAAGGACCGCGTTTGTGAGCCATCCCCATAGACGGTCAGATCGTCACCGCTGAGTGCCTGATTTATGAAGTTTGGAACCACCCTCCCATCATTCTTCTTTATCCTTGGCCCGTAAGTATTGAAGATTCTGGCAATTCCGGTATCAACCTTGAAGTGCCGATTGTATGCCATAACGAGTGCCTCAGCATATCGTTTGGATTCGTCGTAAACACTTCGCGGCCCTATCGGGTTGACGTTTCCCCAATAACCCTCTGACTGTGGATTTACCAGTGGGTCTCCATAGACTTCTGACGTGGAGGCGAAAATAAATCTAGCATTATGTTCTTTGGCAAGGTCAAGCATATTATGGGTGCCTGCGGCGCCAACTTCCAAAGTCTCTACAGGCAGGTTGAGATAGTCTACAGGAGAGGCAGGACTTGCAAGGTGGAATATAAGGTCGATTTTATCATCATCTTGTGAGTGCTTTGCGTTCGTCTGTCTAGCGAAATTTCGTTCAGCAAGAGTTGACGAAGGCTTCGCCTTCGTCTGTCTCGCGAATCTTTGGTTCGCAAGATGAACGGGCTTTGTAATATCATGTTTTATGAATGCAAATCGATCCGAATCGATATGCTCTACGTTCTTCATATCGCCTGTGATGAGGTTATCGATGCACAGGACATCATACTTCTTTTCAAGCAGCAGATCGCATAGGTGTGACCCTATAAATCCTGCACCGCCTGCCACTAAAGCCCTCATTTGTACCCTTTCCTGTAGATTGTTTATCTGCTTACGTTTAAAATTAGTAATTCATTGGAACTGGACTCGTATTTAAAACATAGGAACACTTACTTAAAATATAGAGTAACAACCGCCCCCATACCTATCTCTTTTCATCATGTTTGCGGAACGCAGTTCCGCAACAGTACGAAAACCCAAGGTTTTCGGACATGTTTGTAGAACTACGTTCTACAACCGTATGGAAGCGGAGCTTCCATACATGTTTGCAAAATCAAAGATTTTGCAACCGTCTGGAAGTATCTCTGAAACGCAAAGCGTTTCAGATACCTCGCGGAGCTTTGCTCCGTAAGACTCTGCTTCCAGACATGTTTGTGGAACGAAGTTCCGCAACCGTATGAAAACTAAAGGTTTTCATACATTCTTACGAATTCTTCCCGTTCTTTTATATGCGTTTCAATATCTCCATCAGACAGCAGGTCTTTTTCAATGCGCAACACCGTGCTCCACTTTCCGATATCTAGATACTTCCCCTTCAAAACCACTCCGAACACCTTCTCGTGGTTTTTTAGAGCCAGATCAAGTGAATCGGTTATTTGAATTTCGCCGCTGATTCCGGGTTTTGTTCTTTCGATGTAATCGAATATTTCCGGCTCGAAGGCGTAGGCACCGCACATGGCATAGTATTTTCCATCAAGCCTGTACTCTTCTGCAAGTTCCTTGCTAGGTTTCTCGACAAGCTTTTCGATCTCTCCGTTTTTCTTCAACTTAACTATTCCATACTCACTCGGGTCGTCCACTTCAAACAGCAGTGCCGTTGCTATTGGTCTGTTTTTTTGATGAAATTCCAGCAGATCTTTGATCTCATGCTTTGGCTCAATGAAGGAATCGCCTAGCAGCGTGACAAAAGTTTTAGCTATCCACTCTTTTCCCTGCAGGATAGCGTGTCCGAGTCCCTTTCTTTCGAGCTGATATAGATATACAACTTTTACACCAAAATAGGATCCGTCTCCAATATAATCCATCAGTGCACCCTTCTGATGCCCGACTACTATGAAGATCCTCTTTATGCCGCCCTCTCTCAAATTCTCGACGCAGTGTTCAATTACGGCTTTTCCGAGTATGGGGTACATCTCTTTTGGAACAGCTTTTGAGAATGGGTAAAGTCTTTTCCCGACTCCAGCCGCAGGTATTAAGCCAAAGACCTCGCTACCAGCATATTCCTTCATACACATCTGCCTCTTTCTTGGCTCTTATTATTCTTCTCCCATCTATTACAGTTTTCCCCTTGTAGTCAAGTTCATCAAATTCCTTCCATTCAGTGAGAATTAGAACTGCATCAGAGGACAGGACATCTTCCGGAGCTACGTAGCCCACCTGTGGAAAGAGCTTCCTGAAGTTATCCATGGCTTTTGGATCATATGCCTTAATACTTGCCCCCTCTTTAAGGAGCGCATTTACGATTGGAATTGCCCTCGACTCCCTTATGTCATCTGTGTCAGGCTTGAACGAGAGTCCCAGCACCCCAACTGTAGAACCTTTAAGGGTTGGTATGTGTTTTTTTAGCAAGGATACAATTCTTAGAGGTTGTTCATCATTCAATTTCAGCACATGCTCTAAAATTTCGGGTTCATATCCAATATCCTTCGATTTAGCTACCAGGGCATTGACATCTTTCGGAAAACATGAGCCGCCGAATCCAATTCCAGCATTAAGAAATTTATTGCCTATTCTCCCATCGTATCCCATACCTCTGGCAACGTCATAAACGTCTATTCCGAGTGCCTTGCAGATATTCCCAATTTCATTCATGAAGGATATTTTAGTCGCAAGAAATGCGTTTGATGCGTATTTTATCATCTCGGCGGTCTTCAGGTCAGTTCTCAGAATGGGACATTTAAAGTCCTTATACAACTCTGCCAGCACATCTCCCGACTCTTTGTTATATTCGCCAATCACGATTCTGTCGGGGTTCATAAAATCGGCAACTGCAGTGCCCTCTTTCAGAAATTCGGGATTCATGCAGACACCAAAATCTTTTCCGGCTTTTTTCCCATGCTCTTCCAGCGCAGGGATAACAATATTCTCGGTTGTTCCCGGCACTACTGTGCTTTTGACAACCACCGTATGTCCGTACGGCATATTTTTTCCAATATCTAGCGGAACGTAGTTCCGCGTGACAGTCGAATGCAGGGCATTCGACAAGTCTTTAGCCGCAGATTTTATGTATCCCATATCCTGTGAACCGTCAGGGTTAGGCGGCGTACCCACGCATATAAAGGAGATCTCAGAATCCTGCACACTCTGCGCCAGATCAGTTGTTGCGGTGATATTATACTTGCTTAGAATATCCTCAATCCCATCTTCATAAACCGGAGATATGCATTTGTTTATAGAGTTAATCTTGTTCTCGTCTATATCCACCAGCGTAACCCTGTTGCCGATGGCTGCGAGGCAGGCGCCGGTGACCAGACCGACATATCCGGATCCGATGATTGCGATGTTTATTATCTCACCCTCTTATCCATTTCTTGTGAACGCTTTGCGCTCACCAGTTCCTGCAGAACATAGTTCTACTGGACGGACGGAGCTTTGCTCCACAAACATCACTAACTCTTTTGTTAGTAACACATTTGTTAGTTTGTCATAAGCATTATGCCATTCTGTATATATGTGCCCGATAAACACAGGCGCCAATTACTATCTGCCAGGGGATTATGACTGTCTCATTTTTCTCCCCTACTATTCCTCCACAAGCTCCCTCGAAACCAGCTCCTTATGCGCCTTGTCTGACATATCCTCAGCTTCAGCCGTTTCGCCCCATTCTTTCAGGCCGCGCATACCATCCTCTAAGGAAACGGTTGGCTTGAATCCCAGTTTTTTGATTTTAGATATATCCGCATAGCAGTGACGTATGTCGCCGGCTCTGAACTTGTTCACAATGTTTGGCTTGAAATCCTTTTTATACAATTCAATTAGGGTACTGGCGATATCGAGAATCGAGGTTGGTACCCCGGTTCCCACGTTAAACATCCCGTAATCAGCCGATTTATTCTCCATTACGAGCATGTTGGCTTTTACTATGTCTTTTATTGATATGAAATCGCGCGTCTGCATGCCATCCTCAAATATCATAGGAGGATTGTCGTTCTTGACCCGTGAGGAAAAGATGGCTGCCACGCCTGTGTACGGGTTGCTGAGACTCTGGCGCGGCCCGTAAACGTTGAAATAGCGCAGCGCTACCGTGGGAATGCCGTATGCGCGCCCTATGGACAGGCACATTTCCTCCTGGTCGCGCTTTGTTATGGCGTATATTGATGTTGGGTAAAGCGGCTTATCCTCTGATGTTGGTATTGGCTTTGCAGCCTTGCCGCAGGAGGGACACAACATCTCCCACACATGCTTTTTCATCTGCTCTTCTGCTCTGAGGCGCGGGTATATTACGCCGCAGTCATCACACTCATATGCCCCCTCACCATAAATGCTCATTGAGCTGGCGACTATTATTTTCTTTATTGGGTGATTGCTGTTGACGATGTATTCAAGCATGTCTGCAGTTGCATATGTATTGCAGTGGACATAGTGCCCTATTTGATACATCGACTGCCCAACACCTACCGCAGCCGCCTCATGGAAAACAACTTCCATGTCCTCAAAAGCGCGGTCTCGAATCTCATGGTTTCTGATATCGTCGAATATGTACTCTGCCTTTGGGTTAAGGTATTCAGGTTTCTTGCCGAGATGGACCTGCTGGTCAAGATTATCAATTACTCTCACATCATGCTTCTGTCTTACAAGCTCATCCACAATGTGGCTGCCGATGAAACCTGCGCCGCCTGTTACCAATATCTTCATTTCGATTCCCCTCCAAATCACTCTATAGTCTTACTCAAGCCCGCATATAAATCAACCCTTTTTACTCCTGACCTACATATAACATGCTGGAATGAATTTTATCATGGTTTTTTCGATTTCTATCTCGCCCCAATACTCTTTTGTGATAACTAATGCACGGCCCGGGTTATAAGCCGAGATAAAGCTTCTGAAACTTTTTGAGATGGCGGGCTTTTTGAACGTGGCATATTTCACCTCTACTGGAATCACTTCCTCTCCAATATTTAAAATAAAGTCAACTTCTGCTTTTCCAAGGGTTCTCCAGTAGTTTATCTTCTCCGTCAGGTGAGATAGCTGATTCAAAACAAAGTTCTCAAGCAGAGCCCCTGCGTCAACTCTTTTTTCCAGTACATTAAAGTTGTTTATCACATAATTCCTTAAGCCAGAATCAACGAAGTAGACCTTTGGATTCTTCTTCAGTTCTGTTCTAAGATTTTTATAAAAAGGCCGCATACTCCTTATAATGAACGTTTCTTCTAAAACCTCTAAAAGCCCGAGAATCTCCTTGTAATACGAGTTGCAAAGGGATGCCAGCTCATTGTAATTGATCATGCCGCCCAGCTGACAGCTCAGCAGGGTTGTAAGCTTTCTAAATTTGAATACATCGTGAATTCTCAGCAGTTCTATTATCTCCCTTCCAATATACGTCTCGTAAATGTTCTTTATTATCATCCGCTTGGTTTCTTCATCTCTGGTTTTAATGACCTCTGGATATCCACCAAATGTGATGAACTCCTCCAACAAATCCTCAAAATCCTTGAGAAATATGTCCTTTTCTGCTGTAAAATCCTCTCCCTTCAAAATGAAATTGTTAACAAGCTCGTGTCTTTTTTTGTATATTCTCCAGAGTCTCTCATCCCTTGCCCTTAGAAATTCGCCGAAGCTAAAAGGAGACAGATAGAAGGAGAACATTCTTCCAACCAGATATTTGGATGTTGCACCTGTCAGCTCCAGTGAAGAAGACCCGGTGACTATGAATTTCACGTTTTCTATCGTATCATACAGAAGTTTTAACTTCTTGCCTCCCCCCTCCACATAGTGGAATTCGTCAAGGAGGAAATAATATTTCCGTCGTCTATTCAGGATAAAGCTCTTAATAAACGCTTTCGAATCCAGGCTGAACTTTTCCAGATTTTCCCTATCTTCAAATGTGACAAAAATCACGTTTTTGGGGTTTACCTTCTTAGTTTTTATTAACCAATCTCTCAGTATAAACAGGAGAGTAGTCTTTCCTGCCTGTCTGGGCCCTTTTATTATGTAAATTTCCCTTCTGCCTATCCATTTCTTGAGTTGCCCAAGAATCTCTCTTTCATAATACTGTTTCATTAATTATTCTATCATTATTTAAACTATTTAAATTTTTATAGACTTCTTATTCATGCACCACTTTATCGTTTTACTCTAGACAATGAGTCCGCGAAACTAACCGCTGGCATACCTCACGAAGAGACGATATTTCACCGTGCCAGTAATGGTTTGCCGACTGGAAAATATCGTATCATGATAGAGGTATCATATTGGGACGGGGTTAACTGGTCAGGTCAAATAGCAGGTTAAATGGGTGTTATAAGTGGAGGTTATATAGGGGTCATACCACTCCTTTTATTTCATTTAATGAAATGAGCACCAATGACACTTACAGTGATATATGCGAGAATTATCACAGCAATTTTGAAGATATAACCCATCCCATCATTCTCCTTTATCAGCCATTTTTGGCTTATATTCTTCTGTCAACCATTTCTGGTTTATAAAATCCATAAAACTCCTTTCTGCCTCTTCTATCATCCTATATTTGCTCCTCTTTAATATTTTAGAAACAGTTTGCTTTGTTACCCCCATATCATCTGCTATTTCTTCTAATGTGGTACCCCCTCTACTGCTTTTTGCCCTTTTGTAGTGCATTACAACTTCTTCCTGCCTTTCAGTCCAACTCCACATCACATCTGCTGTGAAATTCAATAAACACGTGACAATTTCATCGATTTCCCAACCACTTTTGAATTTAATCCATGCACTTTCCCTTTTCGCCCGCTCCAAAGCATTGAATGCCCTATGAAATGCCTTGCCATCCATCTCTCCTACGTTCTCGCTTAAATGTGTGGATATGCTACCAATGCCAACTCCTAAATAGAATTGATAACGGATGTTTTCAAAAAGCGCATAATAAAGATCAAATAGATACTTTGGAGAAGACATCATCCCCTGAAAACTATCTCCACGTACGACTATGAATTTTGCGACTATTGCACCCTTAAATCTTTTATTGTTCATCGTTAAGGCATTCTTTAAGCCCTCTTGAACTTTTGCCCTATCCTCCAACTCCCTTGAAGATATCAAATCCCCTGTTAGAACGACATACATATCCTGCAATATTGGAACCATTAGATCACCCATAAACTCTCTTGGTCTCACTACCGAGGGTTTGCGACCTTTGGATACTCATTTTTTAACGGCGTCTTTTACTATATTTACAAATTGCCTGACCACCTTTATCCTCTTAAACACATCAAACACATCTTTTTCTGTCAGGTCGTAGTACTCATGTGATAACAAGTTTCTATAAAATACTAAATTGGATAATCTCTTCTCCAATCCCTTCTCGATAAATTTGTTTTTCGATAGTAACCTAAAAATCTCTCTGTAGGTAGAGGGCATACCAAGATCGTTCGCCACCACCATCTCTTCTCCCAAATCTATGGCTCTATTGATAATAGAGAACAAAACCATTGATAACGAGTAAAAATTTTTCTTATCCTCTAAATACTCCACTCTCTTTATATCTAATTCTTTCAAATCTCTGAAATACTTTTCAATATCGCTTATTATCTTCCCGATTCTCTCCGTATCATACATTTCATTCACCTAAGATACGGGAGCAGTGCCTCTTAATCATCGGCTGGATATCTAAATATGATTTGAGAGTCTCTGCTTTAACCCTTTGTAATGTTAGGTCGCTTTTTTTATACAAAACTCTTCCCTCTCTTAAAACTCTAAATTGTATCGTTGGTGGAAGGTCCCAGAATATGGATATATCTATTTTTTTAGATGATTTGCTCAATATTTTCTCCTTTGCTTTTTTGGAGATATCTCTATCTGTGAGCACACAGATATCTATGTCTGAAAATGGCTTTACAGTGCCTTTGGCCATAGAGCCAAACAGGTATATTGCCTCAACTTCATCCCTCTTCAATTCACCTATTATCTTGCCAATCTCCATTTTCATCTCCTAAATCTAATCTCAGTCAAATCTTGGAATATTTAAGTCTTCCCCAGTTTATCTCAACATATCTGCCACTTCAATCCTGATTTACGAGCTCGCCTTAAACCACTCTATCGTTTTATCCAAGCCCGCATCTAAATCAACCTTTGGCCTCCAGATTCGAATCTTCCCAGCTTTTGTCTAGATGATTTATTCTTCAATGTTCGATTTATAGAACGCATGTGCGATATTATGAATTTGCATTTATATACTCCATAGAGCCATTGACTTCCGACCACGGTGCTCTATTTAGCAGATTACGAGCCGCGAAACTAACCGCTGGCATACCTCACAAAGAGACGATATTTCACCGTGCCAGTACTGGTTTGCCGACTGGAAAATATCGTATCAGGATAGAGGTATCATATTGGGATGGGGGTTAACTGGTCAGGTCAAATAGCAGGTTAAATGGGTGTTATAAGTGGAGGTTATATAGGGGTCATACCACTCCTTTTATTTCATCCGGTTTTATTCTTCGTATTTCCTTTACCCTATCAAAGTCGTTATCGGTGCTCACAATCTCTCTTATACCATTTTCTATGGCGCATGCAACATGTATCGCATCTCTTGGTTTCAGATCGTATTGCTCAACTAACTCTTGCGCCCTGCCTACGACCTTCCTATCCACGTTGACAATCTTGAGATTGGGGAACGTCAAAAATTTCTCTCCCTCCTCTTTAGCACATATAGAATCGGAAATCTTTCGCACCACCCACACAATCTCATCCCATGTCAGGGATGCAGAGCATGCTTTCATGTCCCCCTTCGCAATTTTAAGGAGAACGTTCTTTGCATGTTTTGCCTCTTTCACCTCATCTTCATCATATATGGCCGGGTAGATGAACACATTCGCATCAATGTATTTCATAAAATCCTCTCTTCGATCTGAGCCTGATATATTTTCTCTATATTGATCTTCTTTTTCAACTTCTTTGGAACTGCCGAGCAAAATTCTTCGACAAACTGCTCTGCATCTGTTTGTGGCACAATCACTATCTCATGGTTTTTTATCCTGAAGATAAGCTTGGATCCTATTTTAAGCCCGAGATAATCTCTCATATCTTTTGGGATCACCACCTGGCCTTTTGGTCCAATCGTTTTTAAGATTTGCATTCCAACCACCAGGTATGAATTTGTCAGAGGATGTAATTAACCTTTCGTTGGGGATTTCCAGGATATCACTCCATATCTTTATCCCTGTATTGAAATCTATGTGCCTGCTCACGACCCATGCCACCTCATCCAAAACAAGGCAGCTTATTGCACACGACAACTCGTCCTTCTCTATCATTTCTATTATCTTTCTGCACCTCTCCCTCCTGATGATTATTCTGTCTCTTTTGGCCTCAAATGTAATAACATGATATAAGACTTTTGACCTAAGGTAATGGTTTAGCCACCTAAAACTCAATCGCAGACGAATCGCCTATATTGAGTGATTTCGATTTGCCTGTGTAGATGAATAAAAGAAGGAGGAAGGAGGTATGAAGCTGAAAAGAAAGGGGAATTATACAAACATTTATATATACATCCATGCTAACATTGATGTAGGTGATAACATGTATGTCCGCACCACCATAAAACTGAGGGAAGATATATACCAGGCACTCAAAAAGGGAGCTGACGTAAAAGCAATGTCAGATAAGATAAATGAGATCCTGCATGACGCTCTTTTCAAAGAGAGTAAGAGCCTCTTTGGAACGATGCAAAAGATGGATATATCAGATTTGAGGGGTCATGAGGATAGGATATAATGATGCTTGATTCGTTTGCATGGGTAGAATATTTCATGGGCACCAAGAAAGGGGAAAAAGTGAAAGAGATTGTTGAAAGCGATGCGCAGATATATACATCTCCAATCATCATAGCAGAGATATACTCCAAATCATTAAGAACGGATGGAAAAGCAGAGGAGAGGGGGGATTTTATTGTAAAAAGGTGTGCAATCATCCCAATCGATGAGGAGATTGCAGTGGAGGCGGCGAAGATTCATGCAGAGGCAAAAGAGAGAATGGAAGATTTTGGTCTTGCGGACGCGCTCGTACTTGCATCTGCAAGGAATAGAGACATAAAGGTGCTAACAGGAGACCCACATTTCATATCTTTTTCAGATGCCATTATGCTTTAGGTTGGTAGGATAGCAGATTGTAGTGATGAATTAGGATAACAGATAGTGCATTAAAACCCTGCGAAGAGTGTATTGAACTTGCAAAGGGAATTGGGTATTACAGCAAATTCAAAGTTATAGGTAGTTTGAATTAACTGACAGATCCCTCCACTCATGTCTATGGGATTGTATTACATGTGTAACCCATAAACATGTTTGAAAAGCATAGCTTTTCAAACGGTTACAAAAACTACGTTTTTGTAAACATGCGCCGCTCCGTTACCATCATACATGATACAATATATTTTATAGGCATGGCGCACTATCCACAGATAGGCATGTATGCCGT
>JAUWIL010000018.1 GCA_030605385.1 Methanobacteriota archaeon | reverse complement strand
TTTTTTTCATGGTAAAGTCTCCATTAGAGTTAAATAATTGGGACTGGTGTTCATACGGGACCTCTTCGTTCCCCCCGTATATTTTACCATCAGTCCCCGTAGTTAGCGAGAATGAATAGGAGCCTTCAGCTAACACTTCACCTTTATCTTTAATAAGGTCGGTATTTGGATCGTAAACAAATAAATGGGCGTCTGGATATGTCCCCCCATATATTTTACCATCAGTTCCAGTAGTTAAAGAGATTATATAATATTGGTTTGGTATTGGTATTTTTTTATACGTGAAGGTATTGGTATTTGGGTCGTAAATATGTAAAAGCGAAAAGAGCGATCCTATGGGATAGGTTGCTTGTGTAGTTGCTATATATATTTTACCATCTATCCCCGTAGTTAGAGAGAATATCTCCCATTCACTACCCCATTCATGGGTTATCGTTCCTTTATAGCCCCCGGATATGTTCCTCCATATATTTTGCTATCGGTTCCAGTAGTTAAAGAAGAAATTTGGTTAGCCCCCGATATCGGCACTCCTTTGTCTACGATAGATATGGCTACAGCAGCAAGCTTAACATCCCCTGGAGTGCTTTCAGTGTCCACGTCCACAAGCCAGCCACCCTCGTAATCTGATTTATCGGTTTGTATCCAATAATAGCCGGCTGCAGAACTCACTCCAATGCTTAAGCCGAAGATTAAAATTATTAAGGCGCCTAACAATATTTTGTTGATTTTAGCCCACCTCACCTATATCTAACCAGTATTATACATCAATTTATATCAATTGCTATTTATCATATATATATATATATATGTAGCTTTTGATGATGACGGCTGAATTATGGGGGGCGCAAAAATAATTTCTCCCGAAGCCGATATGTGAACGAACCTCTCTAAATCCCCTCTATATCTGAGCACTCCGAAAAACGACCAATCCCATAGATCCTGTGGAATTGAATACCTTTATTTCATATGATGCGTTTAGGTACTTTATATCATTTTTTGACGAAATGAAAATAGGGTTTTCGTAAGCTTCAACTAGCTTATCAAGATTTGGTGGGAGTCCACCTGTAAGAGGGATAGTTGCATATTCCCTCAGATACCAGGGAAGCGGCCAATGAGCGGCAAGCATATCCTCGCCTTGAGGGATGATGATGAAAACAATGGTTTCAAGATTTCCGCCAGTAGCATCTTTTACATACTGACTTAATTCTTCGAAATTTAATCCTGTATATAAGCCAGTAACATTATGCAGTTGGGCTATATCGCTCACCGAGTGCGAGTAAGAGTAACCAATAAGAACAATGAAAAGAACAATGAGCAATATTCTCAAGATCCTTCCCTTTTTACTGGCAGTCCTGCGAATATTTGATAGAAACCCGAACAATTTACCCATAAAACCTCCAGCCACTATAATCAACGGCAATAGCGTGAACAATAAGAGTTGGTGCATTTTATAGGGCATAGCAGAGTAGGTTACTAAAGAGATGACAGCCCAACAAAACATGAACTGCATGACCTTATTTCTCTCGATTGTGAGGTAATAAAGGCCCCCAGTGGTACCAAAAATTAGAACTGGCAGTTCAAACTTGATTAGAAGATTAAGGTAAAAGCAAAATGGGCGATAAACACCCGGGTTCATACTGTACAAAAAAGTCGCTCTAAACCAGAAAGGTATTGATTCGAACAAAGACGTAAAAAATGAGTCTACGCTCATAAAGAAGTGAGTGTAGAACAGGGTATAGATTACTATGAATATCAAAACACAAGTAAAAATGGTCAGGTGATTTTTTTTGGCGTTTTGTAGAAGTTGACTAAGAATTTTCTTCGTCACCTCAATTTTGTTATGCGACTTTAAGATAGCGTATCCATAATAAAAAATTAAATACAATAGGAGAATACTCACTGTTATATAGGCATTTTCTTTGACCGTAAAAGCTAGAGCAAGATTTGTAACTCCAAGTGCTAGGTATATGTCCTTCTTTCGTTCAAGATACAGCAATGCACAAACTATGAATCCGAGCGTGAAAAATATTGAAAAAGGATCGTTCCTTAGTTCCTGAGAAAATGTGATAAAAAAAGGGGAAATCGCAAATAAAATGGATGTTGTGAGTAAGCCAATGTCTCCGAAATGTTTCCGTAATGGATAAAGCAGTAACATCGTGCCCGCTCCAAATATAGCTGGCATCAATCTAGCTGTTAAAATAGTATCTCCTAGTAATGAGAACGCACAGGCGGTTATATAGTATAAAAATGGTCCGTGTAGGCCTGGCTTGTAGGTATATACTCCTTCTGCATACAACAAATAAGAAAAGAAACCATGAACCCCTTCATCAAAATTGAAGGGGGGAGATGCAATATTTTTTAATCGAAGAAGTAATCCTAAAAATACGATCATCAGGAAAAAACACAGTACAATAACGTTCTTGTCTTCGCTAATTTTATCGGACATAAATAGGCATTTTTCAGCCTCGTAATATAAATAGCTAAGGTATTTGAGTAAACGATATCTTTGGTATTGTCCCATTTCATACTGCATTGGATTTATCATGTCGATTAAGGGGATCAACAATATAAGCAGAACACTGGGTAGCAGTTGTGGAGATATCTTGTAAAAAACGAAGTTTTTTGCAAGACGCATAGAACTGTACTCCATGAAGTTGTCAAATTGCGCAGAGGGCACTTGCTAAATTGTACCAATTTAGCTGTACAGCAGACTTGATGAAACACGTTTCATCTGTCTAGCGGAATTTTATTCCGCAAGAATTCAAAGAATTCTGCATGCACCACCCATTTCCGCTTCGCTCAGATCTTGCGAAGCAAAACTTCGCGAAGTAGACGAAAGCATAGCTTTCGTCAAATAGGTGGAATTCTGACTTTAAAACCAGAACTTCACAATGCGCGTAGAAATAGCGCATTTACCCCCACTGTGCCATACATCGCTTTTATCCCCACGGCGCAGTTCAGCGCTTTCATCTTATAATGCCCAATCCGCGCTTTAATACGGGCACTATGGAGGATTGTTTCATGTATGGGTCTGCCCACTGGGACCAGAACTGCACCGGGTTCTTTACAGGAGTCACATCGCCGTGGTCGACACTGAACAGCTCGGCATTGTAGAAAATAAAACCTTCATTCATCTGGTGGTCAAGATTTGACTCCAAAATTTCCCTTACCGTTCCCTGCTCCCCTGCCATCCTCAGGAGCTTTATCAGGTACGGTGTGTCACGGGGCCATACCACGCCATCATGGTATTCGTTATCCGAACAGTAGATGCAGTCTCTGTTTTCCCTGACCATTATGCCAAACGCGCGAGCACCGCGTTTTACAAGCAGGTGCTCTCTGACGCCGCTAACGAATTTCCTTATCTCATTCTTTTTGAGTAACTTCTCGCCCAGTAATGCCGCCGCAACAACGGCAGGTGAGCCCCATGTTTCGTCAGCGCGCCCGTCAAGTGTGACTATGCTGCATATGGGCACTCTTTCTCCCCCGAAGATGCTCCTGTAGCTGCCGAGGGCAAGGTCTGCAAGCTCGCTGTATCTTGAGCCGTCAGCATCAAGGAGCTTGCACATCTCAGCGCATGCCAGCAGGGCACGTATCCACTGCGCGTTTATCTCAGGCAGATAATAGACCGATTCGTCCAGCGCCCTGAGAGTCTCTTCCTCGGATAACGTAAGTCCCTCGTATACCCATTCACGCGGTACACGGGACGGAATCTTGATCATTCTGCCGCGCCATTCTATACTGCAGTGACTGTCGATCCATGAGTGCCATGGAACCGTGGTAATCAAACCATTGTCCTGTGCAACAGGGTGCTTTATACCGTCACAGCCCGATTCGTCCTGATCGTGGAATGCCTTTATGGTCACATCGGCACATCCTAGCACCTTTTCGATAAGCTCCTCGTTTTCAGTCAATGAGGCATATTTTCCTGCCGCTATGTATGCAAGAAGTACTGCATCGGCGCTGTTGTAGTCCAGCATACCCCTGCCAAGTATGCGGTTGGGTATCAGTCCGCACTGGTGCTGGTATGCCAATGCGTTCAGGAGTATTTCCTCCACCATCATCCTGCCCTCCCTGAACTTGACCAGAGTCTTCATGTTGTGCAGAATTCCCTCGAACTGGTCTCTCAACCATGGGGTGCGGAACCAGAATTCGCCAGCATCATGAAAGATTGTTTCCCTGACCCTGATGCCGTAGTTGAACAGCGCCAGCGCCCTGAATGCCTCACCGCTCCCAGGTTTCAACTTGAGTTTTTCCACTATGTGCGCCGCCCTTGCCTTCTCCCGTTTCTCGTTTTCGTCGCACTCCATCAACGTCCTCCAGTACATTTCCTTCAGCATGTGCTGGCTTGTGCCCGCCGTCACAACCAGCGGTGCCCTGTCCTCAACATGAATCCTCAGCTCGCCGATTGATGTTATCATCCTGTCCTCGCCGACGAAATCCGCGCCCCCGTCACTGTGCCGCCTGTAGCCCGAGCCAAGCTTGTAGTGCCAGTTCACAGGCAGATTCCATGCATCTGCAGATGTCGTGTTAGGGGAACCGATCAACACCTTGATACCGTCCCTATCGACCATAAGCAGTTTTTCATCCATGTACTGCGCATGCTCCCGGGGGTGTGAAGAATCATACATGTGACGTATGTCTGCGAAGGGCTCGACTGCCACCCCCACAGGTCTGCTCGCTGTGAAAAGGACCCTCGCAGCCGCAACCTGCCTGTTCGTCCTGAGGAGGTAGTATTCAACGTCAAGGTTCAGGTCATCCTTCGCATAATGATAGATTGTCTTCCATGGGTAAGCAGTAACGCCGCGCTGTTCAAGCCGCCCCCCCTCGCCTGTGAGTCCAACAGCGATGCCGTCAAGTATGTGCCAGTTATCATCGTCAACAACCATGCTCAGACCCTCATACGGGTAATCCCTGTTGGGCATGAGCTTCATGTTCGCCGTCACCGAGAAAACGGACTGCGCCCATGATGCCTGCGGGCGCTTTAGAACTGTGTGTATTGTTTTCTCGGGGCGGTCAGATTCCCTGGGGCTGAGCTTCACGTACAACGGCATAGCAATCACTTGTTCAGCAGTATGGTGCTATAAACTATTCAATATGTGCATTTTTAGTATTGGTTGTAATTCGTTGGTCATAATTAATAGTAATATGGGTTATGCGTCCTGCAAATCAAGAGATAGGGCTAACACAATAGGTTAACACCACGGAGACTGCAAACCCTCAAGACCTAAAACCGCTGATTATCGCCCTGTCACCGTGCGGTCATGCATCTACATACCTCACGCATCCACATACCTTATATTAATTATGGCTATACCCAACATGCCATTCCAACACAGGTATGGAAGTGCTACTTCCCTATCGCCATACCCTCGGGGTCAAGCTGCTTCAACAGTTCCAGTTCTTCCTCTGCCGGAGGTTCTGTGACCGTCACATCAGCAGGTATGATCATATCAAAGCTTGAGTTCTCGCGTACATCGTCTACTGTTATGCCGGGGTGCATGGATATCAGCTTCATCCTCTTCGAATCATCTTCAAACCCGTATATGCCCAGCTGCGTTATCACGCGGTATGGTCCGCTGTTCTTTGGGAGCCCCACCCTCTCACGCGCATCGCCTCCGTTGAGATAGCCTGGAGTGGTAAGAAAATCTACCTTCTCTACAAACCTCTGCTTGTCCTGGCGCATGATGATGATCGTCTTATGGCACAGCGAACCTATGTCATTTGCTCCGCCGCTGCCCGGGAGGCGCACCTTCGGTTTGTCGTGATCGCCGATCACGGTGGTGTTGATATTCCCGTACTTGTCTATCTGAGCCGCACCCAGAAAGCCGTAATCAATATATCCACACTGACAGGCTGACATGACGTCGTGCATACCTGATGCTGCAACCGCACGGTGGAATGTACGGGAGTCCCCGACAGATATCGGGAGGGCGGGCAGCTGAGGCCCGATGCCGCCCGCCTCGAAGATGATCATCAATCCGGGTGCATGAGTGCGCTGGGCGAGCATCGACGCTATCATGGGCAGCCCGGTACCCACAAATATTGAAGTATCGTCCTCGAGAATACGCGAGGCTGCACACGCAAGTAGTTCTCCCATTGTGTAGTTCTGCTTCTCTGCCATGTCTACTTCCCCCTCTTCGCTTCCAGCCATGGAGCTTTCATGGGTTCCTCAAGATATTCGACCCTTCTCAGATAGTCCATTTTTGACATTCCACCCACCAATTCGATGTAATCGTTGAAGTCTTTGGTGCCGTACACATACTTGTCGAAGTATTCGGCTGTACCTTCAGGAGTCTTCGACATCTGAAGCCATTCACTTATGTGCTCCTCGTCAAAGAAGTACATATACGGCATCTGGCATGGGTGCGAGCCGTAGGGTGCCTCAACAACCGCATCAACAAGATAGAATGGGATTATGGTATCGCACGGATTTTCACGTATGGCTTCGTTATCGATGACTTCCTCGGTAGTTATTATAAGGCGCCTTGCAGCTCTTGAGAGCTCGAAGTCCTCTACGGTTATTCCATCGATCTGGGCATTGCCGTACATATCGCACCGGTGTACATGTATCGCAACAACGTCAGGATTGCATGAAGGTATCAGACATATAGGTCTGCCTGTGAACGGATCCTCTGCCACCTTGCAGGAGCTGTAGCGAAATGTGTCAGTGCCCAGCAGATTGCGCGAAGGAATAAACGGCAGACCCATCATACCGCCAAGAAAGCGCCATTGATAGCCGGCATTACTGGTCTCGGCAACCACTCTGCACGCACCACCCTCAACAGCCCTCCTTGATGCAGGCGAAAGACCTCGCATCTCGTGTCCGAAAGAATAAGCCACCTCCACCCTGTCGACGCATCCTGCTCCTACAAGTATGTCCAGGTCATGTACTGCAGTCTTGCCCGCCATCGCTATGTTTTTCTTTTTCTGCCTTATCATTTCGTATATTACCGGCATGCTCACCCGCACGTGGCCGAAGCCTCCAGAGGCGAAGAATGTACCATCGTCTATGAAGCTGGATACTGCCTCTTTTACGCTCATCCGTTTGTCAACCAGGGCTCGAGTCTTGTTTTGACGAATCCATTCTCTGTGCTCGTCTGGATCGCGCCAGCCGATAAGTTCACCTTTTCCTTCATCCAGGACTTTCATCAGATCTGCAGACCTCCAATAAAATCTAATTAACCTCGCTATATATATTAGAATGCTACACTAAGTATAGTAAAATTAGGCGAAACAGATAAAATTTACGTAAAATGATAATTACAAAAACTACTTATATAAAGGTTATACAGAAATGGTATAGACTACAGGTCAAGGTGTTTTAGGTTAGCCAAGGGAAGGATGACCATGAAAAAGGTAGCTATTGTTGGAGTTGGACAGACCAAGCAAGAGGCATCGAAGCCCCATCAGAGCTTTGCCGAAATGCTGTACGAGGCTGTTAAAGCCGCATTAAATGATGCGAATATGTGGTTTGATGACATAGGCAACGTGGTATCTGCCTCAAGCGATTTTTGGGATGGGCGCACAATATCGAACATGGCAATACAGGATGTTACCGGCACAACCTACAAGAAAACCGAGTCAAAGGTCGCGTCAGACGGGACCTATGCAACGGTGTACGGTATGATGCGCACACTATCAGAGTACTATGATACTACGCTGGTAGCAGCGCACTGCAAGGGCTCGGAAGGTAATACCAGGATAATCACCAACGCCATCTTCGACCCTCTCTACCAGAGAGCGATTGGACTTGATGCCATATCCGGGGCGGCGCTGCAGGCAAGGCGGTACATGACCAAATACGGAATAACCGAAGAGCAGATGGCGAAGGTATCGGTCAAGAATCACGGCAATGCCAGGAACAATCCATACGCGCAACTGCCAATGGACCTGAAGATCGATGATGTGCTGAACTCAAGGATGATATCAGACCCATTGAAGCTTTATGACTGTTCGCCGATCTCGGATGGAGCTGCAGCGGTTATACTGGCGTCAGAGGATAAAGCCAAAGAGATTACAGATAACCCGGTCTGGATCAGAGGTGCTGGATACAGTATCGATGCATTCTACCTGACGGATAGGGATCTGGCTGAATGCGACTCGCTCAGGGCGGCGGCGTCAATGGCTTACCGGATGGCAGGTATAACAGACCCGGGCAGGCAGATAGATGTTGCAGAGGTTTATGATTCATTCTCGTACCAGGAGCTGATGTGGACAGAGGGACTTGGATTCTGTAAGCCCGGAGAAGGAGGTAAACTGATAGACAGCGGCAGGACCCAGATGGATGGAGATCTACCCGTCAATCCATCAGGCGGAGTGATATCTGCACACACCGTGACGACTGCAGGACTCGTGCGCGTGGTGGAGGCGGCACTCCAGGTCAGGGGCGAGGCTGACAAACGGCAGGTACCTGATGTAAATACCGCGGTCGCGCATGGAACTTCAGGCTACTGCGGTCAGGGGAATTGTGTTATAGTGCTTGGAAGGGAGAAATAATGTGGAGGTGAGAAGGAAGATGGGGAGAGTAGGCATTGTTGGAATCGGTCAGACTCAATTCAGAAGCAAAAGAGAAGACGTGAACTCTGTCGAACTGGTTAACGAGGCGGTAAGGGCTGCACTCGCAGATGCACAGCTCACAATAAAGGATATTGATGCCATCATAATAGGTAACATGGAACACTTCGAGAGCATTAACTACTCTGAGATGTGGACCATTGACGGTTCAGGCGGCTACATGAAACCCGTAATGAAAATAACTACCGGCGGAACAACCGGCTCGACGATAGCCTGTGCGGGGTTCTATCAGGTATCATCCGGTATGTTCGACAGGGTGCTTGTAATAGGGTGGGAGCACCTCTCGGAGAGCGATACCACGGGGGCTATAGCATCATGCTCTGATCCAATATGGGAGCGCAGCGTCATGGCAGGCGCAGTCGGTCCGCTGGCAATAGTCGCCTCGGAATACATGCGCATACATGGTACCACCGAGGAAGATGCTGCCAGAGTGGCAGTGCAGGCTCACAAAAATGCTCTGAACAACCCGTATGCCCATCTGCACCTGGACATAACTGTTGACGACGTGTTGAACTCGGCTATGCTATCATATCCAATGAAACTGCTGGATATGTGCCCAACCTCTGATGGAGCCTGTGCGATGGTCTTCGCTGAAGATAAGTCAGCCAGGGAGATCACTGATAATGTTGCATGGGTGAAGAGTGTTGCGACCAGACATGATACTGCGTTCTTCGGTGATGGTGGGCTAAAACATGGGGATAAACTCAGATCACTGTACCTTGCCACTGAGGAGGCATATACTAGAGCGGGCATAAAGAATCCATTCAAGGAGCTGGATGTAATAGAAATGTACGAGCCGTCATCATGGTCGGCTCTAACATGGGTTGATTCGCTTCATATATGCGAGCCTGGTGAGGCGCCGAAGCTGTTCGAAGAGGGCGTGCTGTCAATGAAGGGGGAGTTGCCGTTAAATCCTTCGGGCGGCGTGATATCCACAAACCCGATAGGTGCCACCGGTGCTGTCAGGGTTGCCGAGGCTGCATTGCAGATTCGAGGCATGGCTGACAGGCGCCAGGTGCCTGATGTAGAACTTGCGATGGCTACCGGGTTTGGAGGAAGCGGCTGGTCTGATGTTATGATACTGGAGAGGTGATTGGATATGGTTGGAGCTAAAGTTGGAGTTACAAGCGGTAGGGCGAAGCAGGAGTTCAATGATGAACTGCTCAGGATAACGATGATGGTTGACATTCCCTACAACTTCTCTGCAGGCACATTTGGAAGTATATTCTTCCGTGAGTTAAAGGATAGTAGGAGAATCATGGGGATAAAATGCAATAAGTGCGGCGAAATATTCGTTCCGCCCAGAGTTCTGTGTCCTGAGTGTCTTGTAGAACTCAGTATAGATGACTGCATTGAGGTCAGCAGTGAGGGTACCGTCGAGGGTTTCACGGTGGTTAACTTTCCGTTTATAGACCCTAACACCGGCAAAGTACGAAACTATCCTTATGGCACCGGTAACATCAAACTGGATGGTGTTAGCAACCTGTTGTGGCACTTTCTCAAAGAGTCTGATTACAGCAAGATACATAATGGTATGCGGGTGCGTGCGGTCTTCGAGGATAAGCGTGTAGGGTTGCCAAGCGATATCAGGTACTTCGAGACCATAGAAGGTGAAGGAGAGAAGTAAGGAGGGAGTATGATGAGTGATGAATACGTAACACTATCAACCAAACTGGCGATGCCTTACCGCTATGTTGCAGGTGTAATTGGCAGCAAGTTCTTCACCGAACTGAGAGATAACAAGAAAATACTTGCAAGAAGATGTCCCGAGTGCAAGCGCGTTATCATGCCGCCGAGGGAGTACTGCCCCAAATGCTTCTCGGTTAAGACCGATGAGTGGGTGGAGTTAAGCGGTGAGGGCAGCATAGAGAGCTTCACTATTATAAGATATACTGAGCCCAAGATACAACCAGTGGAGCCGCCATATGCCGTGGGCGTAATAAAGCTGGACGGTACTGATGGAGGATTGACGCATATCATAGGGGATGTCGATCTTGATAAAATAGAGGTAGGTATGCGAGTTAAAGCCGTGTTCAGTGATGAACGAAGAGGAAACATACTGGATATCGGGTACTTCAAACCAATCTGAAGAATGAACAAGAGGAAACATACTGGGTATCAGGTGCTTCAAACCAATCTGAAGATGAGGGGATATTAATGGATGTAAAAACTATCTGCGTCATAGGCGCAGGTACGATGGGTAATGGTATAGTACAGGTAGCCGCGCAGTCAGGATACAGAGTGCACATGGTCGATACCGAGGATGATTTTCTCGAACGCGGTATGAACGCCATCAGGAAAAGCCTGGAACGGTTCGTCAAAGCCGACAAGATGAGCAAGGATGATGCCGCTACGATCATTGGACGCATAACCTGCACTACCGACCTCAAGGCTGCCGCAAGCGAGTCCGATTATATAATAGAGGCCGTGTCTGAAAACCTTGAACTGAAGCAGAAGATATTCGGCAAGATAGATAAGTATGCGCCAGAGCATGCAATACTGGGCAGCAACACATCCACAATCCCGATCGTCAGCATGGCAAGCGCAACAAAGAGATCTGACAGGGTGATAGGCATTCATTTCATGAACCCGGTGCCAGTGATGAAGTGCGTGGAAGTCGTGCGCGCCCTGACGACCTCGGATGAAACTGTAAACACTACCGTTGAGCTTTCCAAGAAACTTGGCAAGGTACCTGTAGTTGTAAAGGACTCGCCCGGATTCGTGTCAAACCGGCTCATGCCACTGTTTATGAATGAAGCGGTATTCGCACTCATGGAGGGTATTGCAGACAAGCCCGAGGATATCGATACAATATGCAAACTCTCGTTCGGGCACCCCATGGGACCTCTGGAAACTGCCGACCTTGTAGGGCTGGATGTAGCGCTTGCCGTGCTTGAGGTGCTCTACTCAGAGATAGGGGATCCAAAATTCAGACCTGCACCCCTATTAAGGCAGATGGTGCGCGCCGGGTATCTGGGCCGCAAGACAGGGCGCGGGTTCTACGACTACAGCAGGAAGTAGCGCAAGGAGTGTTCACTGACATGATGTTCACTGATAGTAAGGAGCAATTAAATGGGCAATTGGATAAAATAACATGCAGGAGGTTGTGATTATGGATAAAGTAATACTAACATGTGCGGTGACCGGATCTGTTAACACGCCTACAATGTCGCCCTACCTGCCTATAACGCCAGAGCAGATTGCTGATGATGCGGTTAAGGCAGCCGAGGATGGTGCCTCGGTCGTGCATATTCACGTGCGCAATCCCGAGAATGGAATGCCTTCACCTGACCTCGGGCTGTTCGGGCAGGTGCTGAAAAGCATAAAGGGGCGTAGCGATGTGGTGATATGCACCACCACGGGCGGAGGTCTGGGCATGACGGTCGAGGAGCGGCTCGCGGTAGTGCCGGAGTTCAAGCCCGAGATGGCTTCATTCAACATGGGGTCAATGAACTTCTCAATACCACCCGATGTGATTACGGGTGCAGCCGAGAAGGCGGGTCTCAAGGAGCCCAGGTTCCCATGGGAGATGAAATACGCCGAAATGAGTATGGATAACGTCTTCAAGAATACCTTCAAGGACCTTGGATACATCTGCAAGACTATGAAAGAACACGGCACCAAGCCCGAATTGGAGTGTTATGACGTGGGGCAGATCTACAACTCCGGTTTTATTGTACGGCAGGGACTGCTGGATCTGCCGGCTCACGTGCAGTTCGTCATGGGCATCGTCGGAGGCATACAGCCAACCACGGAGGACTTGACGCACATGAAGTACACCGCCGACCGGGTCTTTGGTGGCAAGTACACATGGTCAGTGATAGGTGCAGGGCGCAGTGAGTTTCCGATGGGGGCAGTAGCGACGGTCATGGGTGGGCACGTGCGCGTAGGTCTTGAGGATAATCTATACCTCAGCAAGGGTGTGCTTGCAAAGAGTAATGCCGAACTCGTGGAAAAGATGAAGCGCATAATAGAAGACCTCGGAAGAAATGTTGCTACACCCGATGAGGCGCGAAAGATGCTCGGTCTGAAGGGATTTGATAAGGTCAAATTCTAAGCGTCGGCACTGAATTAAAGTATATCATGGATTGCCGCATAAAATGTAAATAGACTGAAGAGACTAGATGGGGGAGTTGCCCCTTCCCAACATCGGACAGCACATGCTTGAGATAATGGAGTTGGGGTGGTTGTTGACGCTCGCGCCCCCGGCATTAA
The DNA here is from genome assembly GCA_030605385.1 of Methanobacteriota archaeon. GTDB lineage: Archaea > Halobacteriota > Syntropharchaeia > JAUWIL01 > JAUWIL01 > JAUWIL01. The sequence continues at coordinate 9,061 of JAUWIL010000018.1, read as the reverse complement.
TCAGTCCTGCACTGTTTTCAAAATGGCATGCTCTCAAAACAACATGAAGCCCATGACCCATAACTCTATGTGGGCACCGCCAATCGAATCTGACTCCGATCGGGTATATCGGATTATGCTTTCCTGTACGGTGCTTGCAAAACCGTAGATTTTGCTGCACATACAAACCTATGGTTTGTATAGTGCCTTCAACTCGGCTACAAGTACGGTCTGATCATTCTGATTGACCTTTACAATGGCTGCTTTTCCGGTGATTAATACGCCCTTATCAGTTTCAGATTTTTCTTTAAGCGATATTTTACCTTTTATAGTGTCACCAATGAATGTTGGTGCTGTGAAGCGCAGCTTATCTATGCCGTAGAATGCTATCAGATGGTCAAACAATCCTGCTGTGCGCGCCATGAGTCCGGTGAGGATGGCGAACGTGAGTGTGCCGTGACTTATCCTCTGCCCGAAAGGTCCTATTTTCTTAGCGTACTCCTCATCCGTATGAAGGGGGTGCCAGTCGCCGGTCAGGGCTGCAAAGTTCACTATATCTGTCTCGGTGACCGTTCGAGCCGGCGTCTCTATCTCCTCTCCTACCTCTAGATCTCTGAGTGATTTTACCATGTTTATCAGCTCCTTTATACAATGGATTGGTTTGTATTTTGTGTAACGGTATTGCAACAAGCCGCAGCACGAACTGCTCAGTATGAGCTGGGCAGCCCTAAAACATGCTGACCAATACCTGCAAGTGTCATCTCCTGAGTCACTGGTGCCAACCTCCACAGGTTCACCTCTCTCCACCAGCGCTCGATGTCATACTCCACGGCATACCCATACCCGCCGAATGTCTGCATGGCATGATAAACTGCATATTCTCCAGCCTCGACAGCCATCAATTTTGCCATGCTCGTCTCAGCCATACACTCCTTGCCGTTATCCATAAGCCATGCCGCTTTATATGTCATCAGCCTGGCAGTTTCCAGCTTTGCCTTTGCAGTGGCCAGGGGAAATTGTATGGCCTGGTGTGCACCTATGGGTCTGCCGAACACTTTTCTCTTCTTGGCATAGTCTACAGCCTTGCCCAATGCCAGAAATCCGCACCCTATGACACCTGCAGAAACACCCACTCTTTCGGGGTTGAGCACATCCAGAAGCGGGAGCCACCCTTTACCTTTTTTGCCCAGGATGTCATCTTCCGATACTCTAAGGTCATCGATGAACACGTCACAACTGTTGACGCAGTGCAATCCGTGCTTTGGTATGGGTACAACCTCGACGGCAGGGTCTGGAAGGTCCACAAGAAACAGGGTTAGACCCATAATTTTGCTGGCAGCCTCCTCCAACGGTGTCGTTCTAGTTATGAGCAGCATACCTCCTGCACGGTCTGCATTGGTGATGAATACCTTCCTTCCGTTTATGATATATTCATCTCCCTCTTTGACTGCCGTGGTTTGTGTGTTTAACGTGTTCGAGCCGGCATCAGGCTCGGTCAGACCCATACAGAACTCAAGCTCGCCGCTGGCCATTCTGGGCAGATATTTCTCTTTTTGCGCTTTGCTGCCGTGTCTGGTTATCGGTACTGTGCCAAATATCGCTGTAGGTCCTATCGTCCACATACCTGATATACCGCATCCGCCAGAGGATAATGCCTCGATACATATGCACATATCCAGCATGCCAAGTCCCGCCCCACCATACTTCTCAGGGATTATCGTTCCCAAAAATCCTGCCTCGACAGCAGCTTTCCGATACTCTTCAGGAAACTCATGCTTTTGATCTACCTCTCTCCAGTATTCAGGAGGGAAATCCCTGGCAACGTCCCTTGCAGCCTGCACAATCATCCTTTGTTCTTCCGTTAACGTAAAATCCATACAGATGCCTCCCAACACAAGCTTGAAACCGACATGCCACTGGTCTATTGACCAGTGGTTCTTCACATACCGTATGTATTGTGGCGTGTTCTCTCTTTATCCATCCCTAAACTTTCTTTGCCTATCCCTAAACTTTCTTTGCCTATCCCTAAACTTTCTTTGCCTATCCCTAAACTCTCTTTATCCATCCCTGAAAATATTATGGTGCGTTCTTCCTTTATCCATCCATGAAGAGATGCCGGACGCACCGCACTAAACCTAATATGATTTTGGCATCCCAAGTACGTGCTGACCTATGTATGCCAGGACAAGCTGGTTGGTCACGGGAGCGGTCTTTATGAGGCGTATATTCTTCCAGACCCGCATGAGTCCTGCCTCTTCCGTAAGCCCGTATCCCCCCATGGTCTGCACTGCACGGTCGACTGCCTCGAAGCCGAACTCTGATGCCAGATATTTTGCCGTGTTTGCCTCCCTGCCGCACGGCATACCTTTATCATAGAGATATGCTGCCTTGTAGAGCAGTAACTCGACCGCATCTATCTTTGCTCTGGAATCTGCAAGTGGAAACTGTATGCCCTGGTGCGAGCCAATGGGCACGTCGAAGACCTGCCTCATCTTCGCATATTCCACCGCCTTATTTATGGCGAAGTTTGCAAATCCCACACCATTGGATGCCCCGGTCATGCGCTCAGGATTGAGTGTGTCAAATAGCGGGATGAGACCTCTGTGTTCCTCGCCAAGCATATTTTCTGCAGGTACTTCTACGTCATCGAAGAATACTTCATATTGCTTCTCCAGCAGAGATAATCCGACATCAAGTTCGCTGGTATCGATGCCTGGACTGTCAACATCCACCAGGAACAGTGTTATACCTGCAACTTTGTGTTTCGGGTCATAGGGCATTGTCCTTGTTACAACAAGCATCTTTTGTGCCAGGTCTATTCCGGATATCAATGTCTTCTTGCCGTTGATCACGTAGTTATCCCCTCTCTTCCCGGCGGTTGTGGTGGTCTTTAGTGCGTTGGAGCCTGCATCAGGCTCTGTGATACCGAAGCAGAATCGCATATCCCCGTTGGCGATCTTGGGCAGCAGTTCCTCCTTCTGCTGCTCGCTGCCGTGCTTGAGAACGCTTAGACCGCCGAAAACCGGTGTGAGCACGAACATAAGACCCACGTCGGCACCTTGATTGCCAAACTCCACCATCCCGAGGACCATCTCGAGCATTCCCATGCCGCCGCCACCGTACTCCTCGGGTATTGCAATTCCTATCCACCCGTTCTTTACAAGTTCATCGTAGAATTCCCGGGGGTATTCATTACCTCTGGATTTCTCGATCCAGTATTCTTCCTCGAAGCCTTGCGCAAGTTCTGCCGCAGCACTTTTTATCATCCGCTGTTCATCTGTCAACTCGAATCTCATGTCTTGTTCACCACATTATTGTTAAGACGTGTACACATAGTGCGCATAATCTACTTTACATTCAGTTATTTTACATTTTAATAAATTTTTAGACAAGTAGTGAATGTTACTCCTTATAGAATAAAAACCTTACATCTGTGCATTGAAAGTAGGTTTAAAGTAGGTTGAGCATGAGCCCCGGAACATCCTTAAAACAATCCACACCCCATCAGAAACTAATAATACTATGCTGGCAATACAGAATGGCAGACAAGATGAAGGGCAGCAAATCCATCACGGAAAATGCAGCACACCCACATGGTACGGCAGACGTGTCGCTGTGCTTCGAGGTACACCAGCCCAGGCGCACGGTCAAGCACCTCAGATATGATCCCATATATGAGCGCCTGAAAGATGAGGAGCTTTACGGCATCTATTTTGACGATAAACTGAACGAGGAAATATTTCACAAGGTCGCCAGCAAATGCTATTACCCCGCCACAAGAATCATACTTGGGGAGATTGAAAGATACCGCGATTCTGATAGACCTTTCAAGGTTGCATACAGCATATCCGGAATATTTATAGAGCAGTGCGAGGCATACGAACCAGAGCTTCTGGAGCTGTTCCGGGAGATTGGGCGTACCGGGTGCGCAGAATTCATGTGCCAGACATACTACCATTCACTCGCATCACTCTATGAAGACAAGACTGAATTTCATGAACACGTGCGCATGCACGATAAAATGGTGAGGACTAAGCTAAACTACGAGCCCACATTCTTCGAGAATACCGAGCTGCTGTTCAACAACGAGGTGGCAAAGCTCGTGGAGGATATGGGATACGAGGGTATGTTCACAGAGGGGGTTGACCGCGTTCTGGAGTGGAGGTCCCCGAACTATGTCTACCGCCCTGCAGGATGTGAATACCTGAAAGTTCTGATGCGCAACTATCAGTTGACCGACGATATCGGCTTCAGGTTCTCTGCCCCTGACTGGGAAGAGTATCCTCTGACTGCCGAAAAGTACGGCGCCTGGCTGGCTGCAGCCGCCTCTGGGGGACAGTGCGTTAACATTTTTATGGACTATGAAACGCTGGGCGAGCATCACTGGGTCGAGACAGGCATACATGAATTTCTCAGATTCCTGCCTGGAGAGGTGCTCAAATACCGCCGCCTGAAGTTCTCAACTCCAACAGAGATCGTCCGCAGGCACCAGCCCGCAGGTGAGGGAAACGTCGGAGTGTTCGATACCATCTCATGGGCTGATCTTGAGCGGAATACGAGTTGCTGGACTGGCAACGATATGCAGCGCCACTGTTACTGGCTGCTGAAAGATCTGGAGAAATATGTGAAGATGACGGGCAGCAAGGATCTTCTGAAGATATGGCGCCTCCTGCAGACCAGCGACCACCTTCACCATATGTTCACGGGAGGTGAAGGGCCGGGAGAAGTGCACAATTATTTCAGCCCGTTCGACACGCCGCTGCGGGCATTCATATCGTACTATGCAGTGCTCACGGATTTTGAGCGAAGGGTGAAAGGCTGCAAAAAATAGGATTGTTTTAAGTTATAAGCTTCCTCAGGTATTCTGCCGCCTGCTCTGGCGAGAGTGGATTGATGTGAATATCTGTGTTCATCTCATACCCGCCTGGCGTGGTCAACTTTGGTCTTACGCGCAGGTTGAAATGATAGTCGTCCCTGCCGCATATCTGATAGAGGGCATAATTGTAGGGCGGATCGTTCAGAAGGAGTTTTAGCCTCCCCAGCATTTCCCTGAGTGTCAGTGCCAGCGACTTGATCGTTCTTCCATCAAAGTCCAGCATGGAGGAGTGATGTTCAGTAGGCAGTATCCAGAATTCAAAGGGCGCTTTCGAGAAGAATGGTGCAATCACCGCCCAGCCCTCGTTCTGTATTATGAGGCGTTCAGATTCCTCCTCGGCAGATATAATTTCACAATAAGGGCAGCTGCCTTTTGCTTCTATCGCATCAATCTCATGACACAGTGCGGGCGGCATGACCGGCATCGCCACCAGCTGGGTGTGCGGATGGGAGAGAGATGCACCAGCTTCCCTACCATGATTGCGGAATATCGAGGTGAAGACAATGTCTTCAGCACCCATATAATGTTCATATCTCTGCCTGTAGACTTCAAACAGATGAATTACGTCTTTGTCTGACAGGTCAGAGGGGTGATTGTAATGGTCCGGCGTCTCGACTATAACCTCATGGCTGCCCGGAGCCGCATACCTTTTCAAGTCTTGCGAACCAAATGTTCGCGAGACTTGGCGGAGCAAAGCTCCGCCTGTTTCGCAAAAGCTTTGCTTTTGCAAAACAGACGAAATCGAAGATTTCGTCAAGTATGTGGAATTCTCTACCGACTGCCCCCTCGTGAATGCAGGGTACAGATTGTTGAAGCACCGTATTTTCCAGTCAGCTCTCCGCGTCTCGCCTTCATTATCCTGATATACTCCAAGTCCGCCCGAGTCGGTCTCAACGTATGCAGCATTGGCAGGAGGTGTCCTGTCTTCATTACCCGGACAGAATGGGCAGGTTTCCTCGGTCCTGCTACCGCCCTTGATGGAAAATTGCACACTTGATTCTGAAATCTCCGAGCCATCATGCGCCGATAGGTCTGATGGTCTCCTATTTCTCTCGGGAGCTATTATGCAGTACTCTTCCAGGAAATAATGCTTGCGCAACTCTACCATGACTCTCCACCATGACTCTCTGCTATAACTGGAACAAATAAAGATATAGTGGCATTAGAACAAATAAAGATATAGCGGCGTATAGTTTATTACATCAAAAAGGGAGAACCCTTTTTGATATTAGTGTGCCATCCATCAGGGGATTATTATTTTATCTTCCTGCTTATCTGATTTCTCCACCATACTTTCATATATTTCTATTGTCCTCTCTGCAGCCTTCTCCCATGTGAAATACTTCTTCACACGCTCCCTTGCCCTGCGCCCCATCTCACGAGCCTCATCCATATCGCTCAACAGCGAGTCCAGCCCCCATGCTATGTCTGCAGGATTGTCTCCATTTACATGTATGCCAGTGCGCCCTTTACCAGAGGGTACAACCTGATCACGGAATCCGCTCACGCCATTAGCGCCCACTAGTATCGGCTTGCCCATTGACATTGCCTCAAGCGAGACTATGCCGAACGGCTCGTACATCGAGGGGAAAACCGCTATATCAGAGGCGGCATAGTGGAGTATCCTCTCATCCTCGGATACGAATTCGAATCTGGTCTTAACGTTGCTGCCTATGTCGTATTTTTTTATTATATCAAGTATCGTGCCGCCCAATTCCCCCGAACCCAGCACGACCAGCTTGGCTTTTGGATGGTCGCTCAGCACCATTGGCATTGCCTGCACAAGGTTGGTAACGCCTTTGACCATGGTAAGCCGCCCGACAAAGAATATCATTATGTCATCGTCGCCAATGCCGTACCTTGCGCGCAGCGCTCGTATATCTTCCTCTGTGTAGTTTTTCATACTGTACCTGTCAGGGTCCACCCCATTCCACACCGCGTTTATCTTACTGCTGTCCCAGCCGTGCCGTATAAGGTCCTCTGCCATCGGATAGCTGACGGTTATCACCCGGTCGGCTATTCTTCCAGACATATCCTCAAGGTGTGAGACTGTCTGTGAGCCCGTGTCGAGTGCCCGTCCCCATTCCGTAGAATGAACGTGGAATGCAAACGGCAGTCCCAACTTACGCTTTATCATGATTCCAGCGATGCTGCTCAGCCAGTCGTGGCAGCATACAACGTCAAACTGATACCCCCCCTTCTCTACCACCTCGCCTGTGAACTTGCTTGCGCTGAGGATGTTGTACACAAACATATCGCTGAAGAACGACAGATGCTTTCCCCACCTGCGGAGGTCTTCGGTAACAAGTGCCGGAAATACATCACTTATGTCCATCGTTATGGGACGGTGCACCTCCACGCCCTGCATGACCTCTCTTGTCTTGAGATCTCCCGGATTTACTGTGAATACCGATACGTCGTGTCCAAGTGCGATGAACTCCCGCGTTATGTTCTGGGCGTATGTGCCCAGCCCGCCGACTATAACTGGCGGGTACTCCCAAACGAAGAAACCGATTCTCATACTTTGTCTTCAAACCCTCTGGTTGTTCATGGATGTTATCATATTTCAGTATTTCATTATTTCCCTACTTACTTCCTTACTGGCTTAAGAGTTCCTTACCGCCTCAAGATGTTAGGGGTGCAGGGTATTTACAGAGCATGGTTTCAATACGCCTACATACGTGCTTTCATATGTAGTCTTAGAGTTATTTAATGCATGCCTGATGTCATGCTGTGCTTCCCCTTTGCCCCCTTTAAGCGCATCATATGCGCTTCTAATTCTTCTTGGCTTCGGGTGCCCTTAGTCTTGTGCAATAAGCTCTGGGCGATAAGTATATGCTTGATGACAGCTATACATATGCGCTTATCTGTGGTAGATTTACCAATAGATGTTTACAGCCCTTGCTGGTGAGATGATGGAAACGTTGAGAATAGGCATGTTTTCATGGGAGAGTCTCCACTCTGTAAAAGTAGGCGGTATATCGCCCCATGTGTCAGCCCTATCCGAAACGCTTGCAGACAAGGGGCATGAGGTTCACGTTTTTACGAGAATTGGCGATAAGAGTCCTTATGATGAGATTAACGGTGTTCATTATCAGCGCTGCATACACGATGAGTACGGCGGTATTATAGATCAGATGGGGCACATGTGCAATTCGATGATGGATAGATACCGCTCCGTATCAAAACTCTTCGGAAGCTTTGATGTGATTCACTGCCATGACTGGCACCCCTGCCTGACGATGGGGGATATCAAAAATAATTATGGCACCCCTTATGTCATGACGTATCACAGCACCGAGTGGGGGCGCAACGGCAATTCAATGCCTGACTGGTGGGAAGGGCGCGAGATATGTCACCGCGAATGGCTGTGCGGATACGAGTCTGACGAGGTTATAGCAACCTCACCAAACCTCAAAGCTGAGATACAGCACCTGTACCAGATACCCGAATACAAGATTAGCATAGTTCCAAATGCGATATACCCCAACAGGATGCGCAAGAATGTGGATGCTGGCGAGGTAAAGAAGCGCTACGGTATACACCCGCTGGCGCCGATGATTCTCTTCATAGGGCGCATGGCGCATCAGAAGGGTCCTGACCTTCTCGTGAGAGCAGTTCCGCACGTGCTGGACTACCGGTGGGATGTAAAATTCATCTTCGCCGGCGAGGGAGAGATGAGATTCTGGTGTGAAAATATGTCTCATGATCTGATGGTCAGTGATGCATGCCAATTCCTGGGGTACACACCCGACGAGGACGTTAAGGATTTACTTAACGCATGCAATATGCTGTGTGTTCCCAGCAGGAATGAACCCTTCGGGATTGTCGTACTTGAGGCATGGAGTGTCGGCAAACCTGTGATCGGTACCGATGCCGTGGGCATCATAGACAACTTTGTTAACGGCATAAAGGCTCAATTGTACCCTGAATCCATCGCATGGTGCATTAACAACGTGATCGATAGGCAGGGTGCTCTTGACCGGATGGGTGAACAGGGACGTGCGCTGGTCGAAACTGTTTACAACTGGGATAGCGTGGCAGACAAGACCGTTGAAGTATATAAAAAAGCCATCAATAGGGCTTTGTAGAAAACCTTTGCCTGTTTGATTTGCCCCACCTCTTGTAGCCGATTATTTTAAGTTGTAGCCCCCCAATAGTGTTCTCAAACAATCACAGAAAACACCATCTGGGGGGATGGAAATT